>DASRLC010000102.1:0-5231 GCA_035648655.1 Polyangia bacterium | reverse complement strand
CCGGACGAGCCGACCGCGCCCGAGCGACCCTGATGGAAAGGACCGCCACACGCGTCTTGGACGCGGGCGCGCCCGTGATCCGCCAGTCGGGGGGGGGACGTCTGCTGGTGGTCAAAGGGCCGGATCGGGGAGAATCGATCCCCATCGGTACCCGCTCCATCACGCTGGGGTCGGGAACGGTGTGCGACGTGCCGCTCTCCGATCCGACCGTCTCGCGCCGCCACCTGGGCGTCGAGCCGGGACCGGAGGGGGTCGTGCTGCGCGACCTCGGCTCGACCAACGGCTCCTTCGTGCAGGGCGCGCGGTTCACCGAGTTGACCCTGGGCTTCGGCACCGAGGTCACGGTCGGAAAAACCGTGCTCAAGTACGTCCCCAACGAAGAGGCCATCGATCTCGAGCCCTCGGAGGCCGAGAGCTATGGCGCGCTGGTCGGGCGCGATCCCAAGCTGCGCCGCCTGTTCCGCCTGCTGGACGACGTAGCCCCCACCGACGCGACCGTGCTCATCGAAGGCGAGACCGGCACCGGCAAGGAGCTCTTCGCCGAGGAGATCCACCGCCACAGTCCCCGCAAGGACGGCCCGTTCATCGTCTTCGACTGCGGGGCGGTGCCCGACGAGCTGATCGAATCGGCGCTCTTCGGCCACGTGCGCGGCGCCTTCACGGGCGCCGTCACCGATCGGCGCGGCGCCTTCGAGGAAGCCGACGGCGGCACGCTATTCCTCGACGAGATCGGCGAGCTGTCGCCGGCCGTGCAGCCCGCGCTGCTGCGCGCGCTCGACAAACAGAGCGTGCGCCCAGTCGGCGGAACGACCTACACACGGGCGTCGGTCCGGGTGGTGGCCGCCACCAACCGCAACCTGCGCGCCGAGATCGCGGCCAAGAACTTCCGCGAGGATCTCTACTACCGGGTGGCGGTGGTCCGGATGTTGGTGCCGCCGCTGCGTGAGCGGCCCGCCGACATCCCGCTGCTGATCGAGCATTTCATCCGCCAGTTCCGCGCCGATCGCACACTGACCATCGCGCCCGAGGATGTGGAGCGCCTGCAGCACCACCACTGGACGGGTAACGCGCGCGAGCTGCGCAACGTGATCGAGCGTGCCTGCGCGCTCAGCCACGGCTCGCGCCTCGAGATCGACGAAGCGCTGGAAGAACGTCCCCTGCGGGGCGGCGACAGCGCCGTCGTGAACGTCGATCTGCCGTTCAAGGACGCCAAGGCGCAGGTCATCGACGCCTTCGAGCGCGAGTACATCGGCGCGCTCCTCAAGCAGCATGGCGGGAACCTGTCGGCCGCGGCGCGGGCCGCCGAGATCGACCGGAAGCACCTGCGTGAGCTCTTGCGCAAGCATGGCCTGCGGGAATCGTCGGCTTAGGTCGTGGGCCTCTTCGATCGCCTTCGGGCCCAGGTCCGGCACCTTGGCCGTGGGGTGGCTGACAACGTCGCCGACTCGGGCCATGCCGCGGTCTACCTGCGCCAGCTGTTTCGCGGCAACCGCGCGCCGCGCCCGCAGCGCGTCCCGTCGGCGGCGCTCCCGCGCTCCGCCGGCCAGCCTCCGGTCCTGCTCATCCACGGCTACCTCGCGACCCGCGGATCGCTGCACCTGCTCGAACGCCAGCTGGTCGACCGGGGACACATCGTCATCAGCTATCCGCTCGGCACGGTGAACTGGGGCGACATCCGCGACTCGGCCGGCCTGATCGCGCGCAAGGTGGAGTCCATCGTGGCCCAGACCGAGGTCACGCGGATCGACGTCGTCGGCCATTCGCTGGGCGGGCTGGTCGGCCTCTATTATCTGAAACGCCTGGGCGGGCGACACCGGGTGCGGCGCCTCATCATGCTGGGGACCCCCACCCACGGTACCTGGTCGGCGCTCTTCGGCCTGGTGACGGCGCCCCTCGGTCTCGCCAGCCTGCAACTGCTCCCGGGCAGCCCCTTCCTGCGTGAGCTGGCCGAGATGCCGCTGCCCCCGGGCGCCGAGGTGATCTCGATCGGCGCGATCCGCGACTGGCTGGCACCGCTGTCGACGACCATTCTCGACGGCGTTCGCCACATCCGCCTGCCGACCGACCACTCCGGGCTGTTGGTCGATGCCGAGGTGGCGGAGGTGGTGGCCGGCCTGTTGGCCGAGCAGCCCGGCGCCCTGGGCGGAGCGCCAGACGAAGCGCCAGACGACGGTTCCGGCCACTCCCCCGATGGCGAACGTTGACGGAACCCGCGCTCCCCACTAAAATTGTCAAGTTTTGAGCACCTTTCGGCCGCGTGACATGGTCTCCGACGGCAATGAAGAGGGGCGCGAGAACGCCCTGTGGGCGCTGCGCTTCATCTCCGGCAAATACCAGGGCGGCGAGTTCCCGCTGCGGCCGCACCGCGAGATCATCATCGGCCGTTCGTCGGACCTCGACATGGTGTTGGTCGAGGACATGGTCTCGCGCAAGCACGCCAAGATCACGACCGACGATCAGGTCATCACCATCCAGGACCTGGGATCGACCAACGGCACATTCGTCAACGGGGAGAAGGTCCGCAAGGCCGAGCTCAAGGACGGCGATCGGATCCTGATCGGCACCTCGATCATCAAGATGGTCTACGTCGAAGGGGACGCCACCAACAACGCGATCAGCGAAACCGAGGCGCGCTCGAAGATGGCGGTCGCCGCCAACAAACGGGCGACGCCCAAGTCGATGTCGGGCAGCATCGAGGAGATCCCGCTGCCCGATCTGATCCAGCTCCTCTCGACCAGCCGCAAGTCCGGCGTCCTGATGGTCCGCTCCGACTCGACGGTCGGGCGGCTGTTCCTGCGCAAGGGTCAGATCTACTTCGCCAACCTCGAGAACAACGCCGCGGTGGGCGCGCGCAAGGCCATCATGCGGATGCTGAGCTGGGCCCACGGCTCGTTCGAGCTCGAGCCGCCCGACGAGGCGCCGGTGCTGGAGGAGCTGGAGGATTCGACCGAAGCGCTGCTCATGGACGGGATGCGCCAACTCGACGAGTACCGCGTGCAACTCGACAAGCTGCCCTCGCTGTCGGCGGCCCTCACAGTGCCCAAGCCGCTCGAGGCCAAGCTGCGCGATCTCTCCCCCGAGGAGCTGGACGTCTTCCAGGCGGCCTCGGAGGTCAACACGGTGGGCGCGGTGTTCGATCAGTCGCCGCTGTCCGATCTGCTGATCGCGGAGAAACTCCGCGCGCTCATCGAGAAGAACTACCTGGCCGCGGCCTGACGATCCGCAATTGCCGCAATTGCCGCAATTGCCGAGCTTGCCGGCGTTGCGATTGAGCGACGGGCCACGACCAGGCCCGTCAGAGCGAAAGCTTCGCGCCTTCGGTCGATCCGATGAGCTCGATCCCCTGGCCGCCGCGTTCGTCGAGCAGCCGCCGCCCACGCGCGCACAACCCGTCCACCTCGGCGTCGGTATAGTCCTGATCGTAGTGAAACAGCACCAGACGTTTGACCTGGCCGGCGACCGCGGCATCGACGGCGTTCTCGACCGACGAGAAGCCCCGGTCGGCGTAGCGGCGACCATCCTCGGGGGTGAAGGTGCTGTCGTGGATCAAGAGATCCGCGCCGCGATACAGGTCGACCGACGCGGGTGGCGGCCCACCCGCGCCGTAGCCGGCGTCGCTGGCATAGACCACCGCCTGGCCGCCATCCTCGATGCGAAAGGCCAATGCCCCGGCGCGGCCGTGCGGGTTGGTGCGTGCCCGCACCGTGCAACCCGCCACCTGAAAGGGTGTCCCTTCGTCGATGGCGGCGATGTCGATGCTGGCGCCCATGTTCTTGAGCGTCTGCACCGGGAAGTATTGGGGCGCCATCTGCCCCTCCAAGATCCCTTCCAGCATGGCCGAGCTCTGGGCGCCGCCGAAGATGTGGAA
This sequence comes from Polyangia bacterium, assembly GCA_035648655.1. GTDB lineage: Bacteria > Myxococcota_A > Polyangia > Fen-1088 > Fen-1088 > JADGRB01. Next base: position 1,363 of record DASRLC010000102.1, on the reverse strand, counting down.
CCGATTGCCCGGGTAGTAGAGCGGCACGAAGAACGGAAAGCCCTGGATGTGATCCCAGTGGGCGTGCGACAGCAAGATGCTGGCCTCGCCGCGCCCCTGTCCGAAGGCGCCTTCCATCAGCGCCATCCCCAGGTTGCGCGCCCCCGTGCCACAGTCGAGAACGATGAGCCCGCCGCTCCTCGGCCGCAACGACACGCACGACGTGTTGCCGCCGTAGCGTACGGTGGCCGGCCCCGGCGCCGGAATCGAGCCGCGCACGCCCCAGAACGCGACCTCCATCAGCCGCGCCCGAACTCGACGTCGAGCCCTTCGTAAGCCGCCATGACTTCCAGGGCGCCGCCGTCGCGTTTCGCGAGCGCGCGCGTCTCGGTCAGGATGCCGTCGATCTCGCCGTCGGTGCGCTCGGGCGCGTGGTGGAACAGCGCCAGACGGCGCGCGTCGGCCTCGCGGCAGACGTCGACCGCGTCGCTCGGTCGCGAGTGGCCGTAGTGCGGGATGCGACGGTAGTCGTCGGGGGTGAACATCGTGTCGTAGATGACCAGGTCGGCGCCGGCGCACAGACGCACGACACCATCGCGCATGCGCGCCAATTTTTTCCGATCGTGCGCGGGCAGCTCGGCGCCGGGCGACGGCGGGCGCTCGACGAATTCGTCCTCGAACAAGATGTCGGTGAAGGGCGCGGTGTCCGATACGTAAACCACCGAAGCGCCGTCGACCGTCAACCGATAGGCCGTGGCGATGTACGGATGGTTGAGGCGCGCGCAAGCCACCTTCACGTCGGCGATCTCGAACTGCGCCGAGTCGGTCAGCTCACGAAACGCGATTTCGGCCTGCGTCTCGGCGAAGGGCACCGGAAAATACGGATCCTCGGTCTGCGACGCGAACACCGCGTGCAAGTGCAGATCGTCGCGCTTGCGGGCATACACGCTGAGCTTGTTCCCGCGCTGATAGAGCGGCGAGAAGTACGGGAGCCCTTGGATGTGATCCCAGTGGGTGTGGCTGATGAGCAGGTGGACGTCGGTGCGGCCGGCCTCGGCGTCGGCGCCCAGCTCCTTGCCGAGCTTGCGGATCCCCGTGCCCGCGTCGACCACCACCCGCGTCCCGGCCGCCGAGCGAACCTCCACGCACGACGTGTTGCCCCCATAGCGCTCGGTCTTCTGCCCGGGGACTGGCAGCGACCCGCGCACGCCCCAGAACCGAACTCTCATGACAAAGCGAGACCGGCAGGTGCGGTCCGACCCACCCGTCGCCAACACAGGCTCGCGCAAAGACGCGGGACCATCTCACAAACAATAACACGATGCCCCGCCCCACGGCGACGTCCGCCATTCCCGCGCACCGCCGTTCGCCCCCAGTCTCGACC
>DASRLC010000101.1:0-16779 GCA_035648655.1 Polyangia bacterium | reverse complement strand
GCGCACCGCCAGCACGCCCAGGTAATAGGTCGTGAAGGCCCGCTGATCGAAGTGACCGACCGGTCCGTCGGCCGCCACCGCGTGCCAGATGGCCAGCATGACCAGCGGCATGTTGGTGGTCTGGATCCTGACCACCAACATGCCGCTGGTCATGCTGGCCATCTGGCACGCGGTGGCGGCCGACGGACCGGTCGGTCACTTCGATCAGCGGGCCTTCACGACCTATTACCTGGGCGTGCTGGCGGTGCGCCTGCTGACCAGCAACTGGGTGGTCTGGCAGCTCTCGCTGGAGATCCGCGACGGCACGCTGTCGGCCAAGCTGCTGCGGCCGATCCACCCGATCTACGCGCTGGCCGCGGATCACCTGTCGGCCGTGCCGATGCGCGCGATCGTGATCTCACCGGCGGTCGTGATCCTGGTGTATGTCGGCTGGGATCGGCTGCTGCGGCACGACATCTGGTTGGCGCTGGTCTTCGTCGCTTCGCTGGTGGGCGCCTGGCTGCTGATCTTCTTCACGATGATCCTCATGGGCGCGCTGGCGTTCTTCGTCGAGAGCGCGCTGGGGCTCTTCGAGCTGTGGCTGGGGGTGCACTCGATCCTGTCGGGATACTTGGTCCCACTGGAGGCGCTGCCCCACTGGGCGCGCTCGGCGGCCGACGTGCTGCCGTTTCGCTTCATGTTGGGCTTTCCGGTCGAGGCGCTGGTGGGGCTGCTCTCGCGCCACGACGCGCTCTGGGCCCTGGCCGCGCAATGGGGATACGTGGTGTTCTTCGGCGCGGCGGCGCTGGGCGTCTGGCGGGTCGGCGTCCGGCACTTTTCGGCTTACGGGGGATGACGGTGCCGCCGGACAGGGTCAGAACTCCCCGGAGCGGACCGCCGCCGATGCTCCAGCGCTACGTCGGCCTGTTCCGGGTGCAGCTGGCGATCTCGGTCTTGACGGCCATGCAGTACCGGGCCGACTTCGTGGTGCGCGGCCTCATCGCGATCCTCTGGATGGCGGTCACGATGGTGCCGGTGTTGGTGGTGTTCGGCGTGCGGAAGACGGTGGCCGGCTGGACTTTCCCCGAGTCGTTGGTGGTGGTGGGCTGGTTCACGCTCCTGCGGGCGGTTCTGGAAGGCGCGGTCAGCCCCAGCCTCACCGCGGTGGTCGAGCACGTCCGCCACGGCACGCTCGACTTCGTGCTGCTCAAGCCGGCCGACGCGCAGTTTCTGGTCTCGACCGCCAAGATCGAGCCCTGGCACCTGGTCGACGTCTTCGGGTCGCTGGCGATCTTCTGCTATGCCTTCGCCAAGATCGGCCGCTGGCCCTCGGCGCTCAACCTGCTGACCGGATTCGCATTCCTGATCCTGGCCGTCGTCATCTTGTATTCGATCTGGATCCTGGTGGTCAGCGCGTCGTTCTGGGTCATCAAGGTCGACAACCTTTCGTATCTGTTCGGGTCGCTGTTCGACGCCGCCCGCTGGCCGATCACCGTCTTTCGCGGCGCGTTGCGGGTGGTGTTCACCTTCGTCTTCCCGATCGCGCTCCTCACGACCTATCCCGCCATGGCGCTGCTCGGGCAGCTGGACGCCCAGACCGCCGCCGGCGCGCTGGCGGGTGGGCTGGTGTTCGCGTGGCTGGCCCGCCGCGTCTGGCGCCGGGCGCTGGCCATGTACACGTCCGCAAGCTCGTGAGTCCAGTCAACCTAGATGGGGACCCTGAAAGGGTTCCCAAACCCTCCCGCGAATGGGCTCGGGCGAGCAAAGCTCACCCTCCCCGACGCGATCATTGGGCACGTCACCTCGTTGGGATCTGGGTTTCCAACCCTGCCCGACGCGATCGCGTCTAGACCACGCGGGCGCGGATGGGGAGGTGCATATGTTGTTCGACGCTGTAGGCCCAGGGGCGGGGGATGGCCAGGAACATCAGCCCGGCACCGAGCAGGCCGACGTTCTTACTGAAGTTGATGAGATCCATCTGCCGCATCATCGAATCCCGATCGGCCCAGAAGGCGTGCATCGTGAGCGTGACCGGCACCAGGAAGATCACCAACGCCGCCACGCCGACGGTCGGATAGAGGCCGAGGAGGAACGACAGACCCGCCACCGCCAGGAACACGCCGGCAATCGCCACCGCCGCTTCGGGCATCGGCACCCCGTGGGCGGCCGCGAAGCCGGCCATCGTGCTCAGGCCCGAGAAGTGGTGAAACGCGCCCAGGAGCAGATACCCGCCGAGCAAGATTCGGCCCACAAAGAAGGATGTTTGACGCATGAGGCTTCTCCCTTCGTCCTCCAAGCTAACGTCGTCCTCGACGGCAACAAGCCACTTCGCTAACGTGGCGCTCGATAACTGCGCATGAGCATCGAAGCTGTGCCGTTCGCCCCCAACGGCGACATAAACGCCCAAGCCAACCGGCTGGCCGCCCGCTGGCGGGAGGGCGACCGCGCCGACGGGACCTTCCGGGCCGCCTGCGCCGAGGGCCTGACCAAGCTGCGGGACGCCTGGCGACGGCGGCCGGAGGCCTTCAGCCGCGAGACGGTCGCTCTGCTCAAGGCCATCGCCCGCGAGGTGGCGGCCCGCCCGGTGACCGGGCCGCCACCCATCGAAATCCTGCAGAACGTGTTCGGCTATCCGTCGTTTCGCGCCGGCCAACAGGAGATCATCGACGCGATCTTGGGCGGCCGCGACTGCGTCGGAATCATGCCCACCGGTGCCGGCAAGTCGCTGACCTACCAGATCCCGGCGCGCGTCCTGGGCGGTACCACGCTGGTGGTCTCGCCGCTCATCGCGCTCATGAAGGACCAGGTCGACGCCATGAACGAGGTCGGCCTGCGGGCTACCTACCTGAGCGCGTCGCTGGATTCCGACGAGCGGCAGCGCCGGGTGCGCGCGCTGGCCGCCGGGCAGTACGAGCTGTGTTACGCGGCACCCGAGGGGATCGAGGCCTCGGTGGGGCGCGTGCTGGCCGATCTCGATCTGCGGCTCATCGCGGTCGACGAAGCCCACTGCATCAGCCAGTGGGGGCACGACTTCCGCCCCGCCTACCGCAACCTCACCGGCCTCAAAAAGCGCTTCGGTGGCGTCCCGGTGCTGGCGCTGACCGCCACCGCCACGCCGGCCGTCACCGCCGACATCATCGCGCAACTGGCCATGGCCGACCCGGCCTGCTTCCGCGGGCGATTCTTTCGCCCCAACCTACGCCTGTCGATTTACCGCAAGGGGGAGCCCGAGGGGGGCGCGGGCAACGCGCGCGGCGCGGGGGCCAAAGGCGTGCGGATCGCGATCACCAGCCTGATCCGTGCCCGGAGCGGTCAGAGCGGGATCGTGTACGCGCTGTCGCGCAAGTCTTGCGAGGGATTGGCCGACTTCCTGCGCGAGCAAGGCATCCGGGCGGCGGCCTACCACGCTGGCCTCGAGACCGCCGAGCGCACCCGCGTGCAGGATGCCTTCTCGCGCGACGAGATCGACGTGGTGGTGGCCACCGTGGCGTTCGGCATGGGGATCGACAAATCCAACGTGCGCTACGTGATCCACCGCGACATGCCGCGCTCGATGGAGAGCTACTACCAGGAGATCGGTCGGGCCGGGCGCGACGGGCTGCCCAGCGACTGCGTGCTGTTCTATTCGTGGGCCGACGTGCTGGCCTACGAACGCTTCGGCGAGCGCGGCGGCGAGGAGGTCGATCCGGCCACCGCGGCCCGCCAGCGCGCGCAGATCCGCGAGATGTTCGCCTTCGCGTCGGCGCCCGAATGCCGCCACAAGCTGGTGGTCCGCCACCTGGGCGAGAAGATCGACGCCTGCGGCGAATCCTGCGACGCTTGCGCGGGGTTCGACGTGCTGGCCGCCAGCCGTTCCGTGCGTGGCGAGTCACGGCGGGTGGCCGTGGGCGCGCCGGCCAGCCGCACCACCTTCGCCGCCGAGCCGTCGCCGGAGGCGGCCGACCTCATGGAACGCCTCAAGGCCTTGCGCAGGACCCTGGCCGCGGCGCGCGGGGTGCCGGCCTACGTCGTTTTCAACGACGCGACCTTGATGCGCATCGCGGAGGAGCGGCCGCTCTCCGATCAGGCGCTGCTCGGCATCTCGGGCATCGGCCCCAAGAAGCTCGAGCTCTATGGCGCGCTGCTGCTCGATCTGGTGCGCGGCGCGCCCGCCTAGGGTCTTAGGGCCGGCGCGCGGCGGCCTCGGTCACAGGCGGGGACCGCGGTCCGGGTTATCCTGCGGCCATGATTGCCCGAGCCGGCGCGCGCGTACTCGCCGTCGCGATGGCGTTGGGGGCGGCCCTGGGATCGCGCGCCGGCGCGACCGAGTCGGCGGCCGGCGAGCCTCCCAGCGCGGCGACCCCGAACCGCGGCGACCGCGCCGAGGGCGACCTGGGGACCGACAGCGACGCCGCGTCCTTTCCAGATGCCCGCTTCGGCCCCCGCTATCTGATCGAAGAAGTGGTGATTCGAGGCAACCGCAAGACCGCCAAGTCGCTCATCCTCGGCGAGCTGGCGGCGCTCGGCCTCGCGCCCGGCGCCAGCGTCGATGCCTCCGATCCCCGCGTCCAGGCCGCGCGCTATCGCCTGCTGGCGCTGGGCTTCTTCCTGGACGTTCGTCTCTCGCTGACCCGCGGCGCCAAACGCGGCGGCGCAATCCTGGCGGTCGAGGTCGATGAGCGCGGCACCTTGGTGATCAACGAGCTCTTCCCTGCCACCAGCCAAGCCACGTTGTTCTGGGGTGGCGCGGATGTCTCGGAGACCAACTTCCTCGGTCGCGGGATCAACCTCGGTGTGGGTTTCGTGGCCTCGACCAAGCCGGTGGTCCCCGACGCCCACGCCGGCCTGGGCCTCCGCCTGCGCGCCGGCGTCCCACCGCTCGGCGGTCCGAATGGCCTGAGCCTTTCGCTGACCGGCCTCTTCAACGACGGCAGCGAGTTCTACCGGGCGGCGGGCGACGACGGCGATCCGGCGCCCGACGACTTCGTGGCCACGCGCGTCCGCCGCGCCGGCGGCCTCTTGACCGTCGGCAAGATGTTGCCCGCCGGTCTGCACGCCAGCATCGGCCTGCGCGAGGAGGAGATCACCGCCACCCTGCCTCCGCTGGAGGCCCGCGTCCTGCCGGGCGGCGGCGTGGTGCCGATCGACTTCATGATCCGCGGCGGGGCCAGCCGGGTGGGGACCGTCTCGGCCGGCCTCGATCTCGACACCCGCTCGGATCCGATCTTGCCGCGCGACGGGATGCGGATCGCGCTGTCGGTGGAGACGGGCGACGAGATCCTCGGTTCGAGCTACGGCTACCTGAAGGGGGTTCTCGACGCGTCGTTTTATCGCAAGCTGCCCCACGGACACGCGCTCGGCTTTCACGTCTTCGCGGGCGCCATCGGCGGCGACGCCCCCTACTTCGATCGCTTCTTCGTGGGCGATCTGAATCTCCTGCTGCCGCGGCGGGCGCTGGGGATCAATTTCTCGACGCAGCCCTCACCCAACCTGTTCAACACCAACATCGCCCACCACCGCTACGACAACTACGCGGGGCGTCTGCTGGTCGAGTACGCGGTGCCGATCTGGCGCCACCACGGCCTGGTTTACGGCGGCGATGCCTTCGTGGCGGTCGGCCTGCTGGGGATGGCCAGCGACGGTGATCTCTCGGCGCCGGGCCCGGTCTCGGCGCGCACGCTCCCGATCGACGTGACCGGCGACCTCGGCCTGCGGCTCGACACCTACGTGGGGGTCTTCACCATCTCGGTCGCGAACGCGCTCAGCCGCGCCTCGTTCTGATGGACACCCGCCGCGCCGTTTTCGCCGCCGCGTCCGTAACCGCCTGCCTCGTCGGCGTGCTGGCCGGCCGGACCGCGCAGGCCGCCGATCCGCCGCCCCGCCGCCAAAGTGGGATCGAGGTCAAGAACGGACAGGTCACGGTAAGCGTCGGGCTGCAGGATCTCTTCGGCCCGGCCGAGCGACAACACCTCTCCTCGGGCTTTGCCACCCGGGTGCTGATCCGCGCCGCCATCCAGGACGAGTCGTCCGGCGAGCCGATCGCGCTGGCGGTCCAGCGGACCGAGATCGTCTACGACATCTGGGACGAGCGGTTCGAGGTGCGCTCGACGCGGGGCCTGGGGGCCGAGCAGCGCGCCGTGGTGCCGACCGCCGACGAGGCCATCTGGCGCGCCACCGCGCTGGTCGACTTCCCGCTCGCGGAGGCCAAGCGGCTGCGACCCGACGGACGTTACGTGGTGGTGTTGCGCGGCGATCTGAACCCCATCTCCGAAGATCTGCTGGTCGAGGTGCGCCGCTGGCTGGTGCAGCCCGCGCGGGGCGAACGGAGCCTGGGCGCCGGTGACAGCTTCTTCGGATCGTTCGTCAGCATCTTCGTCAACCCGCGCATCGAGGACAGCGAGCGTCAGATCCGCTTCGTCTCTCAGCCCTTCGCGCCCGGTAGTCCGACGCTGCCGACGCCCAGGTCGTCCCCGCCACGTTCCAAGATCGGAGGGATCCCCCGATGAAGCTCCTGCGCATGCCCGGCCGATTCGAATGGAAGATCTTGTTGGCACTGTTCACCGTCGCGTCACTGCCGCTGGGCGCGGCGGCCTACCTGATGAAGGTCACCATCGGGCGCATCGAGGCCATCACCGATCAGCACCAGGAGGCGGTCCGACAATCGTTGGGCGGCGCCGTCGATGTCTACAAGGCTTACTTCGACAAGATGAAGGACAGCTTTCGATCGCGCGCCAACGAGATCGCGTCGGGGCCGGTCGATAGCGCGGCCGACCTGGCCGAGGTCCCCGATCTGCTGCGCGCGCGGATCCTGACCGGCACCCGGGTGGTCGACGAATGGTCGGCGCCCCCCAACGTGATCGCCGATGCCCACGAGGCGCCCCCCAACCTGGTGGCGCTGCCGACGCCGGGCCCCGAGCCGCGACTGTTGGAAGTGACCTTTGGAATTCCGCGCGAGGTCTACTCGAACTTCTTGGCGCTCCGCGCGGCGATGGAAGAAGAGCACGATCTCGATCGGCTGCTGCCGGTGGTGCTGCCGCGGATCTTCCACGGCCTCGGCGTCGCGCTGGTGCTGGTGCTGGCGATCGCCGCGGTGTTGGGTCTTTTCGTCGCCCGACGCGCCACCGGCCGCGTCGCGACCTTGAGCGACGCCGCCCGGCGGGTCGGCGAGGGGGATCTGACCGTGCGGGTGGCGCCCCGCGGCTCCGACGAGCTCGACGATCTGGCCCGGGCCTTCGATCGCATGGTGGCCGAGCTGGCCGAAGCGCGCTCTCGCCTGGTTTACCTGCAGAAGGTGTCGGCCTGGCAGGAGGTGGCCCGCCGCCTGGCCCACGAGATCAAGAACCCGCTCACGCCGATCCAGCTCGCCGTGCAAGAGCTGGCCTCCAAGTACCGCGGCGACGATCCGACCTACCGGCGCTTGCTAGAAACGGCCACCGAGATCCTCAACGAGGAGGTCGGCGTCATTCGGCGGTTGGTCGATGATTTTTCGGCCTTCGCCAAGCTGCCCAAGGTCGAGCCGCTGCCGGTCGATCTGGGGCAAATCGTCGACGACTTCGCGCGCGCGCACCCCGAGTGGCAGGACGCGCTGCGGGTCGAGCCACACCCACCGGTGGCCGCTCTCTGCGACCGCATGTTGATCCGGCGCGTGCTGGCCAACCTGGTCGAGAACGCGGTGCAGGCCGCGACCGCCGCCGGCAAGAGCCCGTCGGTCCGCCTGTCGGTGGCAGTGAACGCGCCCGAGGGCGTGGCCTGGCTGACCGTCGACGACAACGGGCCCGGCGTGAAGCCCACCGCGCGTGAGCGGATCTTCGATCCCTACGTCACGACCAAAGAGCACGGCACCGGCCTCGGCCTGGCCATCGTCCGCAAGATCGTGCTCGACCACGGGGGCGACGTTCGGCTGGCGGAGGCGCCGGCGCCGCTGGGCGGCGCCCGCTTCGTGGTCACCTTGCCGACCGTTCCGGGAGAGGAATCAGCCGGGTCTCCGCGCGCCACGCCGGGCGTCCGTCGGATTCTGTGAACCGATCGGACAGCGCCGCCAGCGCCGAGCTGGAGAGCCGCGCCTCCAATCGACCGCCGCGCACGGTGGCCCGCACCTGGCCCGCCCCGTCAACCGTCAAGGTGGCCGGATCGAGCGGCTCTTCGGCACCGTCGGATAGCGCCAAGAACACCGCGCCCGCGGAATCGACGCGGGCCGCACGAACCACCAGCGGCGTATCGTCGACGTCGAGATAAGCGAAGCGTCGCGCATCGAGGCGCAGGACGTAGCGGCCGTCGGGCGGCGGCAAGCGATCGAGCCAGCGGAAGAGCGCGCTCTTGAGGCCGCCGTGGGTGACCTCGGCACCTTCATGAATGAAGCGCCCTTCGCGATCGACGCGGATTCCCGACGTACGCAGCTTCTCGAGCCAAGCGGCATCCGACGCGTCGGTCACGAGGACAGTCTAGCGGGCGCCCGGCGCGGCGGCCGGGCCTTCAGGCGCCGAGGCGGGAGAGCTCGTCCTTGGTGCGCAGCTTCTCTTTTTTGAGGTGGCTGCGCTCGATCTGTTCCTCGGGGGTCAGCGACAGATGCCGCTCCAGCTCCGCCAACCGACGCTCCAGCTCCCCGTGCCGCTCCTTGAGTTTCCCCACCTGCGCCGCCGTCGATCCCGAATCCACGAGGACCTTCTCCATGCGTCGAGCCTCCGTGGACTCGATGATAACGCCGGCCTGGCCGGCGGATCAATCGCGCGAAAACCGGGCCCGGCAGTGGTGAAAAACGCCGGGCTGGGCTACCCGGGGGAAAACACCGGGCGGGTCGATTCGGGGGAAAAGCCGGGCGTTCTTCAGGCCGTGCGGCTTTTCTCGAACGCGGCGATGATCGGTTCCTGGGCCAGCAGAAACTCCAGCTCGTCCACACCGTTGAGCAGGCAATAGCGGGCGAAGGGGTCGATCGGGAACTTGGTTCGGGTCCCATCGGCCAGCGTCAGGGTCTGGTCCTCGACAGAGACGGTCACGCTCGCGCCGGGCGTCGCCAGGAGCTTCTCATGCACCGACCGATCAACCACCACCGGCACCAGGCCGTTTTTGAGCGAGTTGTTCCGGAAGATGTCGGCGATCGAGGTGCTGATTACGACGCGAAAGCCGTAATCGTGCAGCGCCCAGGGCGCGTGCTCGCGCGAGGAGCCGCACCCGAAGTTATCGCCGGCGACCAGGATCGCGCAGCCCTTGGCCTCGGGCCGGTTGAGGATGAAGTCGGCCTTGGGCTGGCCCGCGGCGTCGAACCGCCAGTCGGCGAAGAGGTTCTGGCCGAGGCCGATCTTGCTGGTGGCCTTGAGAAACCGCGCCGGAATGATCTGATCGGTGTCGACGTTCTCGACCGGCAGCACCACCGTCCGCGACGTGATGAGGTTGACCTTTTCCATTCAGAACATCTCCCGTGCGTCGGTGACCCGACCGGTGATGGCGGCCGCGGCCGCCGTGAGTGGGCTGGCCAAGAAGGTTCGCCCCCCCGCCCCCTGCCGCCCTTCGAAGTTGCGGTTGCTGGTGCTGACCGCGTACTGCCCCGGCTTGAGCTGATCGCCGTTCATCGCGATGCACATCGAGCAGCCGGCCTCGCGCCAGTCGGCCCCGGCGTCGCGAAATACCTTGTCGAGGCCCTCGGCCTCGGCCGCCTTCTTGATGGCCTGCGAGCCGGGCACCACCAGCACGCGCACCCCCTCGGCGACCTTGCGGCCCTTGAAGATCCCCGCCGCCGCCCGCAGATCCGAGAGCCGCGAGTTGGTGCAGCTCCCGATGAACACCACGTCGATCTTGTGCCCCAGGAGCTGCTTTTCGCCGGTCAGGCCCATGTAGGCCAGCGCCTTTTCGGCGGTGGCGTTGCTGGGCGCCGGGATCGGGCCACCGATCGAGATGCCCATCCCCGGGTTGGTGCCGTAGGTGATCATCGGCTCGAGCTTGGCGGCGTCGAACTTCTCTTCGCGATCGAAGGCCGCTCCGGCGTCCGACGGCAGCTCGCGCCAGGCCGCCACGGCGCGGTCCCAGGCCGCCCCCTGCGGCGCCCGCGGCCGCCCCTCGAGATAGGCGAAGGTGGTCTCGTCGGGGGCGATCATGCCGGCGCGCGCCCCCGCTTCGATCGACATGTTGCAAACGGTCATGCGCTCCTCCATCGAGAGCGCCCGGATGGCCGAGCCGCGGTACTCGATGACATAGCCGGTGCCGCCGCCGATCCCGAGGCGGGCGATCACGGCCAGGATCAGATCCTTGGCGGTCACGCCCGGGCGCAGCGTCCCCTCGACGGTCACCGCCAGCGTCTTCGGCGGCTGCTGCAGCAGGCTCTGCGTCGCCAGCACGTGCGACACCTCGCTGGTTCCGATCCCGAAGGCCAGCGCCCCGAAGGCGCCGTGCGTGCTGGTGTGGCTGTCGCCGCACACGATGACCGCGCCCGGCTGGGTCAGCCCAAGCTCCGGCCCGATCACGTGGACGATCCCCTGCCCTTCGGTGCCGAGCGCGTGCAGCTCGATGCCGAAGTCGGCGCAGTTCTTCTCGAGGGTCGCGATCTGGAGCGCCGCCGCGTTGTCGAGCACGGGGATCTTTCCGTCGCGCCCGCGCGGGGTGGTGGGCGTCGAGTGGTCCATGGTGGCCACCGTCCGTTCCGGGCGCCGCACCCCGAGGTGCTTCTCGCGCAGCCAGGTGAAGGCCTGCGGCGAGGTCACCTCGTGGATGAGGTGCAGATCGACGTACAGGATGGCCGGCGTGTCGGCGCTGGCCGGACGCACCAGATGGGCCTCCCAGATCTTCTCGAACATCGTGCGGGCTTTCGTCGTGCGGGCTTCCATGGTCCCCACTTTGGCCCCGGGCGCCGGGCGGCGTCCAGTGACAAGCGCGGCCGCAACAGTTAAGTTTTACTTAATGGATGCCGCGCTGATCCCCGCCCTCCACGACGCGCTGGTGGTGGCCCAGACCGGCTCGGTGGGCGAGGCGGCGCGGCGGCTGCACAAGACCGCCTCGGCGGTGTCGCAGCAGATCCGGCGCATCGAGGCGCGCTTCGGCGTCGCGCTGTTCGAGAAGGTCGGCCGCGGCATCCGCCCCAGCTTGGCGGGCGAGGCGGTGCTGGGCAGCTTGACCCGCCTCTTCGACGAGGCGGCCTCGCTCGAGACCATCCTCGGCGAGATGGCCACCGCGCGGGTCACCACCCTGCGGGTGGCGGCCAGCGACTACCTGGGCGAGGCGCTGCTGCTGCCGGTCCTGCGCCGCCTGTTCGCCGAAGGGGCGCCGTTGCGGTTCGAGATCACCACCATCAACTCGATCGAAGCCGCGCGCCTCTGCGCCGCAGGGCAGGTCGACGTCGCGATGGTCAGCACCGACCGGACGCCGACCGGCGACGAGATCACGCTGGCCACCCAGCCTTTCTATTGGGTGGCGCCCAAGACCGCCGGCCAGCGCCGCGGGCCGATTCGGAATCGCGTGAGCGCCGAGGGGCTTCGCAGGGCGGCGCCCGTCCGCGGGGGATTCAAAGGACCCTCTCAGGGTCCTTTTCTCAGTCGTCTCCTGACGCGCGAGCCGCTGTTGCGCCTGGGCGCCGGGAGCCAGGGACGGCGCCTGCTCGACGAGTATCTGGGGCGGATTCGCCTGCGCCCGCTCTCGACCATCGACGTGCCGAGCGTCTCGCTCTTGTTGTCGTACGTGCGACAGGGCCTGGGGGTGGGGCTGGTGCCCGGGCTGGCGCTGCGACGGGAGGATCGCCGGCATCTGGCGATCGAGCGGGCCGACGTGCCGCCCATCGACGTCCGGCTGGTCTGCCGCCCGACGCTCAAGCGGACAAAACCGGTGGCGCGCTTTCTGGACAGCCTCACCGAAGAGGCCCGCGCGGCGCAAACGATCAACCGGGCTGGCGCTTGACCGTGATGTCGGGCGGCCGGCCGTAAAGCGGCACGGCCGTCGCGAGATCGGCGGCCTCGCCGCGCGCCCGCTGCAAGAGCGCCAGACGACCAACGGAGACCGCGGTGGGGCCAACGACAACGGCGGTCTCGAAGCGCCCATCACCGAGCGCGGCGCGGTGTCGCTCCAGGCCGTTCCCCGCCAGCACCAGCGTCGGCGACGCCGCGGCGCCGGCCAGCTCCACCAACCACGCGGACAAGCTGGGTGGTGTCAGTCGAACCGATGGCGCGACCTCGCGAACCAACCGTTCTCCGTCTGCCAGGTAACCAGCGGCATAAACCTCTCCCTTGCCGGCGTCGAGACACGGCACCGCGGTGACGGCATTTCCGACCCAGGCCTCGAGGATGTCGAGCGCCAACGCCTCCAGCGACGACACGACGAAGAGCGGCACGCCCGTCGGTAGGGCCAACCCCTTGGCCGCCGCCAGGCCCACCCTCAGTCCCGTAAAGCTGCCCGGCCCACCGCCGCAAGCGATCCCAGCCAGCTCGGCGGGCGCGCGACCGGCCGCCCGCAGGGCTTCGGCGCAGAGCGCCATGACGTGCCCCGAGTGCCGCTCGGCGGTCGCCTCGGACGCGAAGACCACCGCGCCGTCGCCGTCCAAGATGGCCACCCGCGCCGTCGGCGTCGAGGTGTCGAGACACAGAAATAGATCGCGCGGCGCCGAGGTCATTTTCGCAGGAATTCTAGCGCGGGAGCAGATATCGGAACACGTCGTTGCGCATCGCGAACAACATCAGCGTCACCACCACCACCAGCCCGACGTAGGTGGCGATCTCTCTCGCGCGGGGAGATGGCGGCCGCCGCTTGAACAGCTCCAGCGTGAAGAACACCAACAGGCCGCCGTCGAGGATCGGCACCGGCAAGAAGTTCAGCAGGCCCAGGTTGATGCTGATGAGCGCCATCAGCCACAGGTACTGATCGAACCCCTGCTCGGCCGCCACGCCGGCCGCATAGCCGATCATGATCGGGCCGCCCAGCGTCGTGAGCGGCACCCGCCCCCGCACGATCTCGGCGAAGCCGTAGGTCATGGCGGCGATGATCTGCCCGGTCCGCTCGAACGAGTGCGACAGCGCGTAGCCGAAGCGGTTGGTGATGGGGACCGGCGGATCGGTCTTCCAGGCCAGCCGGTTGAGCGCGCCGAAGATCAGATGCTGCTCGTCCTGGCGGTAGGCGTCGAGCTCCGAACGCACCTCCTGCTTGAAGCTGGCCTCCCGATGTACGCCACCCGGCGACAGCCAGCCGATGCGAAACGTCTGCTCCGGGTGATCGGCCAGGCGCTCGCGCAAGACGTCCCAGTGCGGCAGCGGCTCACCGTTGAGGGTCTGGATCTGATCGCCGCGCCGCAGGCCGATTTGGTCGGCGGGGCTGCCTGGGTCGACGGAGAACACGAACAGCTCGGCCGACAGGATGCCGGTCTCGTAATGCCGGCCCCCGGCGGCGTCGAACACGGCGGTCGGGATGACGATCGCCGACCCGGGCTCTTCGATCTCGACGTGCGCGAAGGAGACCGCCGAGTAGCCGCCACGCAGATAATTGAGCCGCAGCGGCGAGGCGCCGGCGCGCTCGATCGCCTTTTCGAACTCGGTCCAGGTACCGACCGGGACGCCCCCGACGGCGGTCACGAAGTCGAAGGTGCGCAGCCCCGCCTGCGCCGCCGGCGAGGCCGGATCGAGCACGCCGATCTCGGGCAGGTGGAAGCGCGGCGAAACGCCGATCCACCCCACGTGCTCGCGCACCCGCAGCGGTCCCAGCCGCTCGAGCAAGATGGGCGTCACGTCGCGCTCTTCGGCGTCCGGCCCGCGGTGGATGGCGAAGCGCAGCGTCTTGCCCGCCGAGTCGGCGATCACCCGCTCCAGCTCCTCCCAGTAGCGGACGCGGCGGCCGTCCACGGCGTCGACGCGATCTCCGGGCAGCAGGCCGGCCGACGCGGCGGGGAGATCCGACAGCACCGTGCCGATGGTCGGCGGGAGCAACGTGCGCTGCCCCGCGTAGTGGACGAAGTAGATGAAGAGTGGCAGCAGCAGGTTGAACATCGGCCCCGCCACCACCACCGTATAGCGCTGCCAGAGCGGCTTGGCGGCCAGCGCGCGCGGGCGATCGATGGGCGGGATCGGCTCGCCCGGATCCTCGCCCAACATCCGGACGTAGCCGCCGAGTGGCACCAGCGAGAGGCGATACTCGGTCTCGCCATAGGTGATCCCGAAGAGCCGCGGCCCGAAGCCCAGCGAGAAACGGATCACCTTGACGTCGAACAGCTTGGCGAACACGAAGTGTCCCAGCTCGTGGACCAGAATCAGCACGCCCAGCAGCACCACCACCGCGCCGGCCCACACCAGCAGGCTCACAGCGGCACCGCCGCCGGCTGCGCGAATCGCCCGCCCAGACCGTCGCGCCAGAGCGCCAGCTCGATGGCCGCCAGCAGCGGCCCGGTGGTGGCTGGTTCCTGCGCCGAGATGGCCACCACCGGCAGCCCGCGATCCGGACGGGTCAAGACCGCGCGTTCATCGGGTGGCACCAGATCGATCTTGTTCATGACCAGCAGGCGCGGCGTCTCCGCCAGGCCCAGGTCGGCCAGGATGCTCTCCACCGCCACCGTCTGCCGCTCGCGCGCCGGATCGCCGGCGTCGACCACGTGCAGCAGCAGATCCGCCTGATCGAGCTCCTCCAACGTGGCGCGAAAGGCCCGCGCCAGATCGCGCGGCAGGTCGCGGATGAACCCCACCGTGTCGGCGATGATGATCTCCCGCTCCTGCGGAAAACGCAGGCGGCGGGTGGTGGGATCGAGCGTCGCGAACAGCTTGTCCTCCGCCAACACCTCGCTCTTGGTGAGGGCATTGAGCAGCGTCGACTTGCCGGCGTTGGTATACCCGACGATGGCCACCACCGGCAGCCGGCGGCGCACCCGCTCGGCCCGGCGCCCCGCGCGCTGCTCGCCGAAGCGGTCGATCTCCTTTTCCAGTCGATGGATCCGCTCGCGCGCCCGGCGGCGGTTCTCTTCCAGCTTGGTCTCGCCGGGGCCGCGCCCGCCGATGCCGCCGGTCAGCCGGCTCATCATGGTGTTCTTCTCGTGCAGCCGCGGCAGGCGATAGCGGAGCTGCGCCAGCTCGACCTGCAGCTTGCCGTCCCGGCTCTTGGCCCGCTGCGCAAAGATGTCGAGGATCAGCATGGTGCGATCGATGACCTTCAGATCGGTAAAGTCGGCGATGGCGTGCGCCTGGACCGGGGTCAGATCGGGATCGAAGATCAGCACGTTGGCGTCGAGCTGCATGGCCCGGATCAGGACCTCTTCCAGCTTGCCGCGCCCGATGAGGTACTTGGGATCGGCCTCGGGCCGGCGCTGTTCGAGCACGCCCATCACGCGCACACCGGCGGTCCGGCACAGCTCGCGTAACTCTTGGACTTTCTCTTCTCCCTTGGTCACCTGATCGGCGGCGCCGGCGGTCCCTTTGCGCTGGCGGATGTCGACCACCACCAGCAGCGCGCGATCGCGCATATCGTTGGCGACGTTGGAAGGCGCCGCCCGATCGAACTCTTCTTCCAGGGCGTCGATCAGCGCAGCGGCGTCGAGCGTGCTGTGGTGGAACGGGACGCTGGGGAGGATCTGCCAGGGTGAGGTCGGCTTGCCCTCCACCGGCGGCAGCAGGTGCGCGGCGTGGAGATCGGCCGGACGGCCGTCCGGCTGCACACCGATGGCGGCCACCAGATCCAGGCGCAGCAACGCCAGATCGACCAGATCGTCGCGCGTGAGCGGCTCGTTGCGCAGGTGGGTGTGGATGAGGCGCAGGCCGCGAAAGCGCCCGCGCCCGGCGCGCACGCGGCCCAGCTCCGGCAGGTAGATCCGCGAGGCGTCGCCCACGAACACATGCTCGACGTCGCCGCGGCGGCCCACCAGGATCCCCACCTGGCGCTCGATCTCGCGCGAGATCCCGCACAGGAGCGATGCCAGCTCCGGCGAGGCCACCTCCGCCGGCCGCAGCCGCCGCCGGTACACGCGCTCGAGGGCGTGCTTCTGGCTGGCCTTCAGCCCGGTCGTATTGCCTGTGACGACGTGCAGGCCGCACAGGTTAGCACCGGAAGGGGGGCCGCCACAGCCAGGACTGCTCGGCCGGGTAGTGGGTCAGTTTGAATCCGGGACCGTCGGGAGGCCGGTTAGCGGTGAATTCGCACGAGGCTGGCGGAGATCGCCCGCCGGCGGAAAGTTCAGTTACTGCTCGCAGTAACGTCTGCCACTGGGAACTGAATACTTCCGACACCGCCGCCTACTTCGACGTTGATGTGAACCGAAGTCAGCTTGCCTAGGCTCCAGCCCTGCTTGGCCCACGCCGCGAAGTGGTCGCTGACGGTAATTGTCCCGCATTGGCGAGCCGTCTGCCGGTAGCTCCAGATTTGGGTCCAGCCGCCGGTATGGCCGGCTTCGCACGCGTTGCCACCGCTTCCGGTCGTCGTGTTGCTGGTCAAGTAGTACGTGGCCCCGTCAATGGTGGCTGTGGCACTGCCCTTCTGCAAACCATTGAACGAGTCGTCGTTGATGTACCATTCGACACATGGACTCTGGGTCCACCCATACATTCCGATAGACGAGTAACCCCCGGCCGTTCCCGTTTTTGTTTCGGCGTATTGTGCCGTGATCGTTCCGTAAGAGGAGTAGCTCTTGGAGCCGTTGAAATCCAGGCCGAGGTGGGCCAGGAAATCGCCACCATTGTTCCAAGATGCACTGAACGCGTGGGCATTGGGAAAGACGGTGATGCTCCCCCCGCTTCCGTTCGACCAGATGCCATAACCAAGCCCGTCGGCGGTGCCATTGACGCTGGCTCCGGTGTACGTATTGCCGCCGGTCGGCAGCGTCGCCGCGCAATTGACCGTCACGCCGCCGTCGATGCCGGAACCCGTCGTGCCAGCCGCACC
>DASRLC010000100.1:0-3885 GCA_035648655.1 Polyangia bacterium | reverse complement strand
ATCAAGTCGCGCGGCGGATCCGGCGGCTTGTCGCTCTTGCCCTTGGCGCCCGGCTTGGGGACGGCCTTGCCCGTCGGGGCCAAGTGGATCCAGATGGCGGAGCCGGCGTTGTCTTGGCCGCGCTCGAAATCGACCGAGTTGGTGTCGTCGCTGTAGTGGACGTGGGTGACCTCGGACTTGACCGCATCGATCACGGTGGCCGCGCCGGGGGCCCGTTCGGGCGCGCGCTGCCAGGTCAGGTAAACCGCCAACAGGCCGGCGGTGGCCAGGCCACCTTGAATCGCCGCCGCGCGGCCGGTCATGACTGGGCTCCACTTCGGGTGGGGGTGGGGGCGCCGGTCGAACCCGACGCCGCGCGCGGGCCGCGACGCCGTCCGCGGCGGGTCACCATCGCGCCGGCCGCGATCACCAGCGCCGGTGCCAGGAAGATGGTTCCGTAGAACCAGAGCACGTCTTGCTTGCGGGTGTGCGTGATCGGGGCGTCGGCCTCGGTGGAGGTCATCCCCGAGTAGGCCTCGTCGCCCATCAGCCAGTGCACGACGTCGACGGCCAGCAACTGGTTGGCGGCAATCGGGATGACCTCATCGGAGAACGCGTCGGAGTCGGCCAGCACGAAGACCCGGGCGTCCTTCTTCACCGCGGTGGCGGCCACCTCCCAGGCCCGGCGATCCTCACCGGGGTCCTGCTGGAAGTTGCCATTCTTGTCGACGAAGGTCGCGTGGTGCGCCTTGATCGGCGAGTCGACGGTGATGCCGCTCTTGCGATCGCGGCTGGTGTTGATCCACCCGGCGCCCGGCAGGATGATGGGCGCCCGCGGGCCGAGCCGCTGCAAGGTGGTCACCGAGGGGTGCGAGCTGTACGTCGCGGTCACCAGGTTGAGATGATCGTTGTCCTGGTGGGTGCGGCGCGCGAACACCTGATCGTTGGCGAGGGTCTCGTCCTTGTACTCGAGGTAGAGCGGCTTCAAGACCTCGGACATAGTGACATGGTTCTCGGGATCGAGCGCGATGAGCAGCCTGCCCCCGCGGTCGATGTAGCGGTTGAGGGCCGCCATCTCCTCGGGCAGGAAGGGCTTCTGCGGGCCGATGATCACCACCATCGAGATGTCCTTGGGGACGTCCTGCATGAGACCGTCGGCCGCGCTCAGCGTGCGCACGTCGTAGGTCTGGTCGACCAGGATGTCGCGGAAGGTCCGGATGCCCGAACGCTTGTCGGTGTCGTTGGCGGCCCTCTCCCAGTTCCGCTCGCCGTGGCCCAGCGTGAAGGCCGCCACCCGTGGCGGTTTGACGATCAGCATGAGGCGCTGCTGGACCTCTTTGTCCAGGTTCTTGAGCGCGTTGCGCGCGCTCTCGATCTCCTTGGGGAGGCCGAGCTGCTCGTGCCGGGTGCCGCGCGAGAAGACCAGCACGTTGTTGGTCGAGACGCCGTACTCCTTGGCCTTGAGCGGATCGATGTCGAAGTCGTAGTGCACGATCTTGAGCTCGCCCGATTCCTTGGAGAGATCCTGGACGTAGTTGTCGACCTCCTCGCGGACCTCGTTGCCAGCCGGGAAGAAGACCGCCAGCTCGATCGGCTGATCGAGGTGGCTGACGATCCGCCGGGTCACCTCGCCCGGGCGGGTGGTGCGGAAGTAGGCCAGGTCGACCTTCTTGTCGCGCTCGGAGGCGACGTAGGTCAGCGCGAAGGCGAACACCAGCGCCGCCGCCAGGCCGAAGCCGGAGAACATCGCGTCGCGGATCCGACCGAGTTCGATGCGTGGCGCGCGCGCGACCTGGGCGTAGGCCATCTCGCAGAGCGCGATCGGCCACGCGGCCGCCGCCCAGATGGCCGGCCAGAGCACCGATAGGACGGTCGCCAGGCGCGGCCAGGAGAGCTCGAGCGCCTTGCCCTTCCAGAGGGTGGGCAGGTCAGATTGGACGAAGTAGAGGGCCACCGCCAGCAGGCCGAGTCCGTAGAGCGCCAGCAGCCGCTGCTCGACCTGGCGGCGATCGGGCGCGGCGCCGCGCGCGCGGCCGAAACGCACCGCCATAGCCGCGAGCACCAGGGCGAGACCGCCGACCGTGGCCACCGCCCGCCCGCCGCCGGCGCCAATCATCCGCTCGCCGATGAAGATAGCCAGCATGCCGAGGCCCCAGAGCCCAGACCAACGTGCGCTGGGCCCGTTCGCCGAGGCGGCCGCCGGCGATCCGCCAGCCGCGCCACCGCCAGTCACAGCGTCCACCGCTAGCGCCATCGTCGGGTCTCCATCACGCGGGTGGCCGAGAACAGCGCCACGTAGGTGACCATCAAGTAGTAGACGACGTCGCGCAGGTGGACCGTGCCCGATTGGAACGGCGGAAAGTGCTTGCCGTGCAGCGCCAGCGCGACGAATACGTCCTGCAGCGGCCGCTCGGTCACCTTGGCCAGCAGCCAGCAGACAATCAATGCCACCACGATGCAGCCCGAGAAGATGGCGGCCAGCACCTGCGTCCGCGCCAGCGCCGAGCCGAAGGTGCCGATGGCCAGGGTCGCGCTGCCGAGCAGCAGCAGGCCCAGGTACCCGGCCACCAGGTGGCCCAACGAGATCTTGCCGTTCACGAAGATCAGCGCTGGCATGTAGACCGTGGCCAGCGTGATGAGCGCCAGGAACGCGAAGGCCGAGAGGAACTTGCCGAGCACGATCTCCCAGTCCTGCACCGGCGACGAGGTGAGCAGCACCAGCGTTCCGGTCTGCCGCTCCTCGGCCAGCAGGCGCATCGAGATGAAGACGCTGGCGATGATGGTGGTCCCGCTCGAGAAGTAGAAGAACAGACTCAGCACTTCGGCCGACAGCTTGTCGGGTCCCCCCAGCGCGAAGGCGTTGAACAGTAGGCCGTTGACGATCAGGACGGCGGCGGCGATCACGTAACCGGTCATCGAGCGCAGATAGGCGCCGATTTCCCGGCGGGCGATGAGAAAGGTGGCGTTCATTGGGGCGGCTCCGCGGTCAACTTCAAGAAGATCGACTCCAGGCGCGCCGCGCCCTTGTCGATGCGCAGCAGATCGATGCCGTTGCCGATGAGGGCGCGGGCGACCTGCGGTCGGAGGTCCGGCGAGCCCAGCAGCGAGATCAACGCCACGCCGCCGTTCTCACGCAGCACGGTCGCTTCGCCGATGCCGGTCACCGTCCGCGCCACCTCGATGGCGCGGGCCGACGGCGCCGCCACCTCCACCTCGATGGTGCCGCCGCCGCCCAGGCTGCGGGCCAGGTCCTGCTCGCTCCCCTGGGCCACGATCTCGCCGTGCTGGATGACCAGCAGGCGGTCGCAGGTCTGGCTGATCTCCGACAGGATATGGCTGGAAAGCAGGATGGTGTGCTCGCCCTTGAGCAGGTGGATGGTCTGCCGCATCTCGACGATCTGCACCGGGTCGAGGCCGCTGGTCGGCTCGTCGAGGATCAGCAGCTTGGGCTTGTGGACCAGCGCCTGCGCGACGCCGACGCGCTGCCGGTAGCCGTGCGAGAGGCTGGAGATGAGCTCGCCGTGGACCTCGCGGGTGGCGGTCTTCTCCTCCGCCTCGGCGACCGCCTTGGCGGCCTCGGGGCCAGGGACGCCGCGCAGCTCCGCCGCGAAGGTCAGGTACCGACCGACCGTCATCTCGTTGTAGAGCGGCGGGGTGTCGGGCAGAAAACCGATCCGCCGGCGGATCTCGTGGGGATCGCGGGCAATGTCGATGCCGTCGACGGTCACCTGGCCGGCTGTCGGCAACAGCACGCACCCGAGCACCTTCAAGGTGGTGGTCTTCCCGGCGCCGTTGAGGCCCAAAAAACCGATGACCTCGCCGCGCTCGATGGCGAAGCTGAGATCGTGGATGGCGGCGTGCTCGCCGTAATATTTGGTCAGACCTTTGACTTCAATCATCGCGGGT
>DASRLC010000099.1:0-2776 GCA_035648655.1 Polyangia bacterium | reverse complement strand
CGCCCCCTCCGCCGCGTCCACCGGTTCCCGAAGTCCCCGCGCGCCCATTGGTACCTGCCGATGAGCCTCCAGCGGTCCCGCCGCGCCCGCCCATTCCCGAAGTCCCTGCGCGGCGGGACCGCTGGAGGCTCATCGGCAGGTACCAATGGGCGCGCGGGGACTTCGGGAACCGGTGGACGCGGCGGAGGGGGCGGAGGCTCTTCGGCGGGCGGCACCGGCGGCGCGGCGCCGACCTTCACTCAGATCTACGACAATATCCTCGTCGTCAGTTGTGGAGGCAATCAATGCCACAACCCGGGTAGCCAGAAAGGGGTCAGCTTCGCCAGCCAATCCAGCGCCTACAACTCCGTGAGCAAGCTGGTGACGCCGGGGAATGGCGCGGGCTCGAGTTTTTACCAGACGGTCAACTCCGGAGCGATGCCGCCGGGAGGTCCCAAACTGTCGGCCGCGAACCTGGCCCTCATCCAAGCCTGGATAAATGCGGGCGCGCTCAACAACTAGATCTATTAGTCGAACCCGAGATTTGATGCCGCGGGTACTGCACCGCCACCTCCCGCCATCCGTCCGGCCCTTCGGCGGCGCCTCTTTCGTGCTCTTGTTGGCGCTGTCGGGCTGTCCCGGCATGCTCGATCCGGACGTGCTCATGATGGCGACGGGTGCGGGTGGCAACACCGGCACCGGCGGCAACGCCGGCACCGGCGGAACTTCCAACAACTGCGCTGCCGAAGGGGCCACCATCATCATGTCGACCTGCGCGATGATCGGCTGTCACGATCCGACCGGCGCCACTTTCAGCGGCGGCCTCGATCTGACGGTCGACTCGACCATCGGTTCACGTCTCGTCGGCGTGATGCCCGGCACCGCCGCTCCAACGGCATGCACGGGTGATGGGCCCTATCTGGTCGCAGGATCGAATCCTGCGACCGGCCTTCTGATCGACAAGCTCCAGACCGCACCTCCCTGCGGGAGTCAGATGCCGTTGGGCCAATTGGCCCTTCCGCCTCAAGAGCAGTCCTGCCTGATTCAGTGGGCGACGACCCTGACGTCGCCGTGATGGAACTCCTGATCCCGTCGAGGACCCAGCGCATTTCAGCCAGCGGAACGGCCGAACGGATTTCGTTCCTGGTCATTGCCGTTCTGTTCGCGCCCGCTGGCGCGCAAGCGGGCGGCAAGCGGATCGGCGTCCCCCAATTCGAAGGGGCACGCGAAGCGCCGGTTCGGAAGAAGGTCATGCAGTTGCTGGTGTCGCGCGGGTTCGAACCGGTGGATTCGCTCGACATCGAGGAAGCGATCGTTCTCTCGGGAACCGGCCTCGATACAAAGGACGATCTGAAGACGCTGGCCAAGAACCTGGCGCTCTCGGCGATCGTGACCGGCGAAGTGGGAGCCACGCGGGCCAAGATCGTCGTCCACGACGGTTTCGATGGCGCGATCCTCGGGGACGCGTCGTTCGCGGGGGCAAGCCCCCGCAATCTGACCAGCGATGTAGAGCTGACCTTTTGGAAGAAGATTGGCCCCGACGTGGAGCGTGGGCACCTGCCGACCGGCGCGAAGAAAGTGCAGAAGAGGTCCGAAGAGCCCGTCGCGGTCGGTGACGACGGGAATGCGGAATCGAAAAATAACGACGAGCCCGACTCGAGCAAGAAACAGACGAGAAACGGAAAGCCGAGGTTCAGGATGGAGAATGAACCCAGGGATGAGGCACTGGCGGCCTCCGCTCCATTGGAGATCCCGTGGCTCGACATCGAGCTGGGCTTCGGGGGGTTGAACCGACGTCTGACCTTTACCCAGAACGTCGTGGTGCGAGGTTCGGCGCTCCTGCTCCCTTACACGCTGGGCGTCGGGCCGATCGGCGTCGCGAACCTGGTGGCCTATCCATGGCTGAAAGAAGAGGTGGGCAACTTGGGCGTGGAAGCGGAGATCCAGCAAGGGTTCGGAATCTCGTCCATGCTGACCAATGGCGGCAGCTTGAGCGATGCGGTGCACGATTACTCCGGCGGGTTTCGGTACCGCGTGCTCTTTGCGAACAACGACCTATTCTTCTCTCTGCGATTAGGCGAGGACGCCTTCACTTTCAACGGAGCCGATCGGGCCAGCCTTGCGCTCCTCGATACGGTCTATCACTACGTCCGTGCCGGCGCGGGGATGCACTTGGCAATCTCCGACGCCGCCGGCGTCTCGTTCGGCGGGGGATATCGCGACATCACCAACGGCGCCGGACCCCAGATGGCGCACTTCTTCCCCCGCTTAACAGTAGCAGGAGCCGATGCCGACCTCGTGGGCCGCTACGCACTCAACGAGATGGTCGAGCTACGCGTCGGTGTGGAGTGGCGTCGCTACTGGTACGCCATGCATTCGCAGCCGGGTGACCAGATCGTGGCAGGTGGCGCGATCGATCAGTCGTTCGCCTTCACGGCCCGCATCGCTGTCGCGCTCGGGACGCCGAGCGCGCCCAAGCCAGCCGGGAGCAGGCAGGAGGCTCCGTCCCCGCCGCCGCCCAAGCCGCGCGCTCGACGAAGGTCGGCCGGCGACGAAAAGGGCGACGAAGACGATAGCGACTCGGGTCCTGCGCGCCCGTCGGCCGATGCCGACGATGCCCGGAAGAGCGGCGGCAGTCACGACGAGTAGCGCCTAAAGCTAACCCTAAAGGGACATTCCGCTCGCGCATGAGCGGCTGAAAAAGCTGGAAGTGGTCTGCACGTTGTGATCTTTTCGGGTTGCTGAGACTCGAAAATCTCCGACGAGAAAGGCCACTTCCAGTGAGGATAGGAAAACG
>DASRLC010000098.1:0-9262 GCA_035648655.1 Polyangia bacterium | reverse complement strand
CCCATCCCGTCGAGCCGCCACATCTCGACATCCCCCGCCCGAGCCAGCACTACCCCGAAATTATTGCCAAAAGGGGCCAGGCCGACCAGCGGGGGCTGGAGGCTGGGGCCACCGAAGCTGGAGGCGGATGCGAACGGATAGGTCGCGACGTTCACCCCCGCCCCGACCTTGACTGAAATCGCGATCCAGCTCCCGCTGTTGTCC
Organism: Polyangia bacterium; assembly: GCA_035648655.1. Lineage (GTDB taxonomy): Bacteria > Myxococcota_A > Polyangia > Fen-1088 > Fen-1088 > JADGRB01. Next base: position 9,058 of record DASRLC010000098.1, on the reverse strand, counting down.
TGCCATGCGAGGGCATACGCGGTATCGGCGGGCGTGACGATGGCACAACCCATCTGGCTGGCGACGTTCAAGGTGGTGGTGGTGTCGACGCTGCCCCCCTCGTTGGCTTCCGCGATCACGTAGATCGGCGGCGCCGAACCATCGCTGGTCTGGTCGAGAAAGGTCACGGTCAGGTTGTCGTGGCCAGGGGAAAAGCGAAGACAGCTGAGCTCGGTCGCGGCGCTCATGGTGGTCGAAGCGGCGACGGAGGTCGGCTGGCCCACCAATTGGGCTGCGCCGCTGACGGTCGTAAACAAAACCTGGTGGGAGGGGCCGTCGAGCCAGGCCAGTCCGGCGTTCATCCCCACCCGCGACGACAGCATGGTCACGCTGGAGGCGAGCGGAACGCCGGCCGCGAAAGTCAGGACCGCGGCCGGCGGCTTCGGGGTTTGCGTGCCGTCGGCCGCGACCGCGACCACATCGAGCACCCCGCTGGTTCCGTCGGGACCGGTGGTCAGATACCCGATGAGCACGGTGTCGCCGGGCGTCTGCAGGCCGGCCACCGCGTACACTGGATTCGTCGCGCCGGCCGGCAGCTCGAACGCCTGCTCGGTCGACAACGTACCGTCGGCCGCCACCGCCGCCCACCGCACCGCCGCCGCATCGTTGCCGATCAGCAAAAAACCATCGCCCACCTGATCGAGCCGCGCGTCGGGTAGGAGCAGCAGTGGGGAGCTCGGCGCCCCCACCAGCACGACCTGCTGCTTGAGCTGACAGTTGGCGTCGCCCACGTCGGCCTGACACCCGACGGTCGTCAACGCGGCGGTCGCCAACGCAACCGCCGAGAAGGTCGCGCTCAGGCCGCGACCAAGCCGTGACATTTCTTGTATTTCTTGCCGCTGCCGCAGGGACAGGGATCGTTGCGCCCGACCTTGGGCTCGGTGCGGCGGGTCGGCTTGGCCGCTCCATCTTCGGGGCTGGCCGCGCCGGTGGCGGCGGCCTCGGCGCCGCCACCCGACTCGACGACCTTGCGGGGACGGCGCGCCTGCGCGGGCGCCGGGCTGGCCGACGCCGGGCTGGGGGCGTCCGGGCTGCGCTGCAGGCGCATGTGGAACAGCTTTTCGCAGACGTTGCGGCCGATGTTCTCCATCATCTCGCCGAAGATGACGTAGCCGGCCTTCTTGTACTCCTGCTTGGGATCCATCTGACCGTAGCCGCGCAGGTGGATACCCTCGCGCAGGGCCTCCATGGCCTTGAGGTGCTCGATCCAGCGCTGGTCGATCTCTTCTAGATAGAAGAGGCGCGCGTAGTGAAGGAGCACGTGGAGAGGGAACTCCGCCTCGCGGGCCTCGATGATCTTCTCGGCCTCGCCCCACAGCGACTCGGCCATGCTGTCGCGTTCGAGCGCCTGGGCGGTGTCGATGGTGGGCTCGAACCCGAAGCGCTCCTTGACGGCGGCCTTGAGCGCGTCGAGGTCCCAATCCTCGGCGTGCGAGTTGGGCGGGCAGTGCTCGCCGACGATGAGGTGGATCATCTCCTCACTGAGATCGAGCAGCCGCTCGCGCTGCTGGATCATCGAGGAGGCGACCTCCTCGGCCAGGCGGTCGAGCGTCGCGGTCCGATCCTCGACGATCCCGGCCGCGTTCAGGTAGGCCCCGAAGTCCCGATAGATGAGCCCGCGCAGGTAGGCCGGATCGGGCGGGACGGCCTTGACGACGAAGCCGCCCGGCGCCGCGGCGTCGGGTACCCGCTCCTCGGAGATCGCGTCGCACATGCGCGCCAGCACCGGCCGCACGACCTGGGCGATGCTGGCCAACGTGTGCTTGCCGGACTCGGTCGGCAGCGGACGCTCGACCACCGCGCCGCGCTGCTTCTCGTCTTCGGTCGGCTCGGGCGCGTAGCGTCCCTCGAGCACCTGCCGGCGCAGCGCGTAGATGGCCTTGCGCTGCTGGTTCATGACGTCGTCGTACTCGAGCAGGTTCTTGCGGATGTCGAAGTTGTGGCCCTCGACCTTCTTCTGCGCGTTCTCGATGGCGCGGTTGATGAGGCCGTGCTCGATCGGCACGTCGTCTTCCATACCGAGTCGCTCCATCAGACCGGTGATCCGCTCGGCGCCGAAGATCCGCATCAAGTCATCTTCGAGTGACAGGAAGAAGCGCGAGCTGCCGGGGTCGCCCTGGCGACCCGCGCGACCGCGCAGCTGGTTGTCGATGCGGCGCGACTCGTGCCGCTCGGTGCCGAGGATGTGCAGGCCACCCGCCGCCAGCACCTCTTGCTTCTCGGCGTCGCACTGGGGCTTGAAGCGCGCGTAGGCCGCGTCGTAGCCGGCCTGCTTGTCGGGATCCAGCTCGTGGCCCGGTTTGCCGGCGTTCTCCGGATCGACCTCGGCGCGCGCCATGAACTCGGCGTTGCCGCCCAAGATGATGTCGGTCCCGCGGCCCGCCATGTTGGTCGAGATGGTGACCGCCCCTTTGCGTCCCGCCTGGGAGACGAAGAAGGCCTCTTTTTCGTGCTGTTTGGCGTTGAGCACGCTGTGCGGGATGTTCTTCTTGCGCAGCAGCGAGGCGACCACCTCCGATTTTTCGACGCTGACGGTTCCGACCAGGACCGGCTGGCCGCGCTTATAGCAGTCCTCGATCTCGTCGCACACCGCGCGGAACTTGCCGCGTTCGTTCTTGTAGACGACGTCGTCGGCGTCGTCGCGCAGGATCGCCCGGTTGGTCGGCACCACGATGACGCCCAGCTTGTAGATCTGGTGGAACTCCTCGGCCTCGGTGTCGGCGGTACCGGTCATGCCGGCCAGCTTCTTGTAGAGGCGAAAGTAGTTCTGGTAGCTGATGGTGGCCATGGTCTGGTTCTCTTCTTGAACCTCGACCCCCTCCTTGGCCTCGATGGCCTGGTGCAGGCCGTCCGACCAGCGCCGGCCCGGCATCTTGCGGCCGGTGAACTCGTCGACGATGACGATCGCGCCGTCGTCGATCAAGTAGTTGACGTCGCGCTTATAGAGCGTGTGCGCCTTGAGCGCCTGGGTCACGTGGTGCAGCCACTCGATGTTCGCCGGGTTGTAGAGGTTGCCGACACCCAGCCGCTGCTCGACCCGCTCGATGCCGGCGTCGGTCATGATCGCCGAGTGCGCCTTCTCGTCGACCGTGTAGTCGATGTCCTTGCGCAGCCCGGGGATGATCGTGTCGACCTTCTGGTAGAGGTCAACCGACTGCTCGGCCGAGCCCGAGATGATGAGCGGCGTGCGCGCCTCGTCGATCAGGATCGAGTCCACCTCGTCGACGATCGCGAAGTTGTGCTCGCGCTGGACGTAGCGCTCGATCGAGTCCTTGGTGTTGTCGCGCAGGTAGTCGAAGCCGAACTCGGAGTTGGTGCCGTAGGCGACGTCCGAGCGGTAGCTGACCTGTCGCTCGGCGTCCGACAGGCCGTGGACGACGATCCCCACCGACATGCCGAGAAACTTGTAGATCCGCCCCATCCACTCGGAGTCGCGGCGCGCCAGGTAATCATTGACAGTGATGAGGTGGACGCCCTTGCCGGTGAGCGCGTTCAGGTAGACCGGCAAGGTCGCGACCAACGTCTTGCCCTCGCCGGTCTTCATCTCGGCGATGCTTCCCTGATGCAGCACCATGCCGCCGATGAGCTGCACATCGAAGTGCCGCATACCGAGCACCCGCCGGCCGGCCTCGCGGCAGACCGCGAAAGCCTCCGGCAGCAGGTCGTCGAGCGGCTGCCCCTGGTCGAGACGGAGGCGGAATTCGCCGGTCTTGGCCCGAAGCTCGGCGTCCGACTTGCTCTTGAGGTCGGGCTCGAGTTGGTTGATCCGTTCCACCAGGGGACGCATCCCCTTGATGACTCGGGCGTTCTTGGTGCCGAAGATCTTTTTGGCGAGAGCGAACATGGGGGTTCCCTGGGCAGCGGGGCGATAGACCTTATTGCGCCGCCCGGCGCCGCGCAAGGCGAAGCGCTCAGGCGGCCGGGATGCGGACCGGTCGGACCACCAGTTGCACGACACTGGCCACGAACCAGGACAGCGCGATGATGCTGGCCATCACGAGCACCAGCACCAGCCGGCCCGACAGGGCGAAGATCAGCCACAGGAAGATGGCCGAATCGCGGCGGCCCATCTCGAAGAGGATGGTCCCGAGGCCGGGCTTGCCGCCCGAGCCCGACATCTCGGCCAGACGCCTTCCGCCCGAGAACCACCACACCATGTCCATCAGATCGCCGCTGGCCTTCTGGCGACGCATGTCGCGCATGATGATGAGATTCGAGAGCACCAACATCGCCGCACCAGCCAGCCCCACGCCGACCGCCCAGCTGCCGGCGCCGGCCCGGTGCAGGCCGACGCCCGTGGCGACGGTCATCAACACGTTGAGCACGTCGTCGACGAAGGTGTCGAGCCAGGCCCCCAGCTTCGACTGCTGAAAGCGCACCCGGGCCAGCTCCCCGTCGCACCCATCGAGGATCGACTGGATCTGTTCGAAGGCGAAGCCCAAGCAGACGGCGGCGAACCGGCCCGAAGCCACCAGGCCGCAGCCCACAATTCCCAGCGCGGCGGCGAAGAGTGTGATCTGGTTCGGCGTGATGGCCGTACGCACCAAAAAGTAACGGGTCAAACGCACCGAGATCGGCTTGTTGAGACGGCGCGCCACGAAGCCCAGGTCCGGCCGGTAGAGCGCGGCAAAGACGGCATCCTCGGCCGCACGCCGGCTGGGCTCGTCCGTCACGCGGAGGCCCTCCCAGCGCGCCCGATCGACGCGCACCAGGTCGGCGCCCACCACCGGCGCCCCCAGGGCGCGCCCGGCCTCCTCGACGGCGGCGGCCGCCTCTGGCTCGGCGACCGTCCGCAGCTCGACCTGCCCCGGAAGCGACGGCGGCAGCGAGATCGAGCCGTCGGCGACGACCACCACCCGCAGGTCGGGCGACAGCGCGAGCTGCTCGAGCGCCCGGGCGAATACCGACAGTCCGCCGATCCCCATGACGGCCCCGGCTGCTTGGGCGCGCGTCGCCGCGATGACCACCGAGCTCGACATCGTGCTGTCGGGCAGACTAACCCGTCGGCAGCAGGCGGGCGAGCCCGGCCGCCACCGGCGACGAGAAACGCCCGTCGGCGCGCCGCAGGACGCGCGGCGCGGTCCAGTCGTCGTTGTCGACCAGCAGATCGGCGCGCGCGATCGGATCGAAGGCCGCCCGGTAGCGCAACTGGGCCGGCAGGTAGCGGCGGGCGATGCGGCGGGCGATCTCTTCCGGGGCTCGACCATTGGCTCGGTCGCGCGTCAGGATGCGTTCCCGGGCCACCGCCGGGCTGACCTCCAGCACGACGAGCGGGGTCTCGGCCGGAAGATCCGCGCGCAGCACCAAGACCCCTTCGAGGACCGCGATCGCACCGTCGTCGGGACCGTCCAAGAACGCCGCGAGCGCGGCGGAGAGCGCGGCGAAATCGTAGTACCGATCGTAATAGAGCGCGGCCTCGAGCTCGGCGCTGGCCCCTTCGAACGGCGTGGTCACCCGAAAATCGTCGACGTGCAGGACGGGCGCCGGGTACCCCGCGGCCTCGATCGCGCCGGCCAGCGCGCGCGCGAAATGAGACTTGCCGCTGCCGTCGGTCCCATCGACCGCCACCAGCGAGCGCCGCGCGGTCACGCCTGGGGACGAATTCGCCACTCGGGCGCCAGCAACTGGCCGAGCGCCCCGGCCGCGCGCGAGATGGCGACGATCAGCAGGTAGAGCAGGACAACCGGGAGCTGATCGAAGTAGGCCAGCACCAACGCCAGGAGGATCACGAAGTCCCGTCGCCCGAAGAGCATGACCGCCTTGATCGAACGGCTGCCGGCGCCGCCCAGCCGCTTGAGCGACTGTCCGTAAGCGAACCACCAGCGCAGCTTCATGACGTCGCCTTCGCCCTGGCGTATCAGCTCGCGGTACGAGACGGCCACGTAGAACAGCGTCATCCCCGCCGCGGCCAGCGCCATCTTCATGTCGAGAATGGTTCCGCCGTGATGCCAGAGAGCCAGTCCCACCGCGAGCACCACCACCACGTTGACGAAATCACCGACCACCGTGTCCAGCCAGGCGCCGAGCGCGGTCAGATCCAGACGCACCCGCGCCAGCTCGCCAGCGGAGCCGTCGAGGATCACGAAACCCTCCAGGATGGCAAAGCCGGTCAGGACGCCCTGCCAGCCCCCACCCGCCACCAGCAACGCGCCGTAAAGCCCAACGAAGCCGGCCAGCAGCGTCACGAAGGCCGGCGCGACCGGCAGGTGCACCCACAGCAGGCTGGTCAGGTGGGTCGATATCCTCTGGTTCAAGATCCGATCGACGATACCCACCGTCTCGAATTGAGCTTCGCCGTAGACGGCCCGACTGGCCAGGCGGAGCGACGCCGCATCCACCACCCGCGTGCCGCGGTCGAAGCGCGCCGCCTGCAGCCAGACGACATCGGCGCCGACCGCGGTGGTCTCAGGGCCGAGCTCGGCCTCGATCTCCGCGATGCGCGCCTCCACGTCGCCGTCGATCGTCCGCCGCTCCATGCCGCGCGGCAGATGACGGGGCAAGGGGATGCTGCCGTCATCAACGACGATGACGCGGGCGTCGCGCAGCCGGGCCAGCTGGCGGATGGCGCGATCGACGACGCGCAGCCCACCCACCTTCAGCCGCGCCCCCTTCGCCTCGGCGGCGGTGGCGCGCAGGATGACCGGCAACGCCGCCGGAGACGTTATTCCAGCCGGGGTCGAAAACAGTCCCGCTGCCGCCCTAGCCACCGGATCCAAGTGAGCCGCTCCATCTAACATTGCTTGTTTTTCAGCACCGCGAGCCCACCCCTCTGGGCTGCTTAACATGCCACCCATTCTGCGCGCGCTCAAGGTGAAATGCCGCGCGGACGGGCGACCCGACCCGCCAGCGGGGGCATAGGATGCCGCCAATGTCGCTCGTCAGATTGCTGACTTTCGCCGCGGGCTTCCTGTCGCTGACGCAGTTGTCTTGCCGAAAACAATCGGCGCCCACCGTGGAACGTGCCGAGCTCGGCGGCTGGGAGGCCATCGCTCTGCGCAACCGCACGACCGAGGTGGTGGTGGTGCCGGCCATTGGGCGCATCATGCAGTTTCGTTGGCTGGCCCCGAGGCGGGTGCAGCAGCCGGTCCGTTTTGGAACCACCCCGGCCTCGGCCCGAAGCTGCCCGCCGACGAGAACGGATGGGTCAATGCCGGCGGTGACAAGGCCTGGCCCGCGCCTCAGTCGGCTTGGCCAGCGGTCGCGGGTCGCGCCTGGCCACCGCCCAGGACGTTCGACGCCGTACCCTACGGGATGTCGATCGCCGGGCGCAGCGTGCGGCTGGTCTCGCCGGTTGACCCGGACTACGGGATCCGCGTCGAGCGGACCATCTCGCTCGATCCGGCGGAGCCCGTGATGACCGTCGAGACCACCTACGAGAAGGTGCAAGGGGCGCCGGTTCGGGTGGCGGTCTGGAGCATCACGCAGCTCGAGACGCCCGAGCGTCTGTTCGTGCGGCTGCCGCCCCATTCGACGTTTCCGCACGGCTACGCGCTGCGCATGCCCGATCGGCCCAAGGACCTCCGCACCGACGGACGGTTGCTTTCGCTGGCCCGGGACCCCTCAATCAAGTCGATGCTGGGCAGCGACGGGGACGCGGTGCTGTGGGTTGGTGTCGGCAACGATCTGCTGATCGAGAACCTGACCGACGGGGCGGGCGATCCCGCGCCCTCGGCGGCCTGGCCCGACGGCGCGCACGTCCAGATCTACACGAACCAGGGCCAGGCCGAACCCTACGTCGAGCTGGAGCTGCTCGGAAGGCTCCGGGAGCTTCGCCCCGGCGACCAGACGACGATGACGGCCCGCTACACGCTGAAGCGGCGTGTGGCTGCCAATCCGATTTCCCCGATTTCCCCGATTTCCCCGATTTCCCCGACGTCGCCAATGGCCGAGGCCCGCGCGATGTTCGGCGACGACGTGCTCAAGGCAGCGGCGTCTCCGGCAGACAGGGGGCCATGACCCGGAGCATGAAACTGTGGCAGAGCCCGTTGCTGGCCACGCTGCCGCGCCGGCGATAGAGATCCTTCTGGTTGTAGCCGAACGGCTTGCCGTCGCCGTCGCTCACGGTGCAGCCGGCTTCGGTCAAGATCACCTGGGGCGCGCAGGTATCCCACTCCTGTTCGGCGGGCGAGAGGTTCAGCACCGCGTCCAGATCGCCGCGGGCCAGCGCCATGTGCTTGACCGAGGCGCCCATCGCGACGGCGCGCGGGGCGAGGCCGGAGGCGGCCAAGCACTTGCCGAGCCCTTCGTCCGGATTGAGGCGCGAAATCCCCACCCGCAGCTCGCTCGGCTCGCGGCGCTTGGAGGTGTAGATGCGGGTGCTGCTGCCGCTGCTCTCGAGGAACGCGCCACTCCCCTCACAAGCCCGGTAGAGCGCCTGCCGCACCGGCTGATAGACGACGCCCAAGACCGGCTGTCCGTCGATCACCAGACCGATGTGAACCGAGAAATCGCCGGTCTGCGCCAGGAAGTCGCGGGTCCCGTCGAGCGGATCGATGATCCAGACCCGGCGGCGGCCGATGCGCGAGCCGTCGTCGGGCGACTCCTCGCTGAGGAGCGCGTCGTCGGGAAAGGCGCCGCGCAGATGTTGGATGACGACGGCGTTGGCGGACTTGTCGGCGATGGTGACCGGCGAGGTGTCGGCCTTGGTCTCGACCTCCACCTCGGGGTTGCCGTAGTAGCCGAGGATCACCGCCCCGGCCTCTCGCGCCGCGCGACAAGCGATCTCCAGCTCGCGCTCCAGTGTGATCACGGCCGAGAAGGCTAGCAGAATGCCAGCCCTTCGATGAGATTCTTGTAGCGGTCGGCCACCACCTCCAGCGAGTAGGCCGCCTCGACCCGCGCCCGGGCCCGCTGGCCGATCTCTTGCCGCAACGCGGGATCGCCGATGAGCCGGGTCAATTGGGCGTCCCAGGCGTCGGCGGCGGCCGGCAGAAAGCCGTCGATGCCGTCGGTCACGACGTCGACGTTGGCGCCCACCGGCGAGGCCAGCCCGGGACGGGCCAGCGCCATGTATTGCAGC
>DASRLC010000097.1:0-4950 GCA_035648655.1 Polyangia bacterium | reverse complement strand
CTCTATACCCTTTTCGAAAGCCGGCAAGAGATCGCTCAACGCCGGATCGGTTCGGACCAAGCACGCCAGCCGTTTCCAGGTGCGGGTCAACCGGCGCTTGGTGGTGGCCAGCGACAGATCCAGCGCCGCCGCCACGTCGCGCAGCTCCAGCTCTTCGACGAAGCGGAGGGTGAAGGCGGTTCGATCGACGGCGTTCAAACGATCCAGGATTTTGAAAAAGCGAACCAACGCCTCGCGCGCTTCGGCGTTCGGTTGGAACGTGCGCAGCTCCAGCTTCTCGACCTGGCCTGGCAGCACCAGCCACCGGCGCAACCAGCGCCAGCGCAGGTGGTGGCGGATCTTGAAGGACGTGATCGACATGATGAAGGCCGTCAGCGTCCGCGGATCGCGCAACGTCTTGACGCGATCGAAGAAGGTGATGAAGACCTCCTGCGACAGATCCTCGAGCTCGCTCTCCGGGCCCAGCGTCCGGAGCAGGATCCGGCGGACCATGGGACCGAAGCGGCGCCAGGCCTCGCGCGTCGCCCGCGGATCACCCGCCACCAGGCCACGTACCAAGGTCACGTCGTCCGCGTCCGCCAGCGTGGCGCTGGGGAGATAGGCGATGAGGCCTGGGCGATCGGTGCGGGGTGCCTTCATGGGCTTTGACTTGATTCGGCGACTTCCGGAAAAATCATGACCGGCGCATGACCAGCCAATGACCTGGCATCTTGCGACGTTCTTCTGTCGCCGCTGTCGGGTCGTACAAGGAGTTCCACCGGAAAGCCCTAACGGCTCAGCATTTCGCGTGAAACTGCCCCGGAAGACGTCGAGATGTCGGGATATGGACCGGCAGCACCCACCGCCGGTCCGGGAGAAGTCTCGGCCCTTACATGCAGACGGCGCACGCCGGACAGCGTGCCGCCGCGGTTCGCTTCCGAGCCGGCGCTTCGGCGCGGCCTCCCGGCGTCTCGTCGAACCCGCCCGCGCCACCAACCGATGCCGCAGTGCATATACAGCAGGCGAGTCGGATGCGGAGATCCGCGTCTCGATCGCGTTACCGCAGGCCGAGGATCAAACCGGTCGACACGATCCAGAGCGCGATCGTGACGAGGAGTGGCTTGTCCTTGAGGAAGATCTCTTCCGGGCTGCCGCCCGCGTTCTGAGAGTGGGCCAAGTAGAGGTACCGAAACAGCCCGAAGATCACGAACGGGATCGTCAACATCATCATGTTGTTGGCGGGCAGCTTGGGCGAGGTGAAGGTGTAGAGCGAGTAGGCCATGATGGTCGACGAGGCGACGATGCTGGCCAGGCTGTCGACCAGCGAAGGCGTGTAGCTCTCCAGGATCTTGCGATGCTCGCGGGCGGTCGTATCGAGGAGCAGCAACTCGTTGCGCCGCTTGCAGAGTCCCAGGAAGAGCGCGCCCAGCAAGGTCACGATGTAGAGCCAGGGAGAAATCGCCGCGCCAATCACCACCGCGCCCGAGATGGCGCGCATCACGAAGCCGAGCGCGATCACGAAGACGTCGACCAAGACCACGTTCTTGAGCAGAAAGATGTAGCCGAACTGCAGCAGCAGATAGCCGGCCGCGATTCCGGCGAAGGCCGGGCTGAGTAGATAGGCGGCTATCAAACAGGCCGGCATCAGCACGACCGCCGCCGCGACGGCCGAGCTCGGTCGCAGCTCCCCGGAAGCGACCGGACGAAAGCGCTTGGTGGGGTGCCTGCGATCTTGCTCGGCGTCGATCACGTCGTTGAGCAGATAGATCGAGCTAGAAATCAGCGAGAAGAGAACGAAGGTGGCCGTCGAACGGCCGAGGAGCGCCCACATCGACGGCGAAAACGGCCGCCACAGCTCATTGATGGTGAAGACGAACCCCGCGAAGATCAGCAGGTTCTTGATCCACTGCTTGGGCCGCATCGCCCGGAGCAACGCGAGCGGCAACGGTCGACGCTTCGCGCCGGGAACATCCATCAGGACGCCGCTTCCCGTGGGCGCACCCTGCAGCTGGGATTTTGTCATGCCGAGCGCCCCGTTTGCCTACGCTAGCCCAGGCGGCCCGGCGGCGCCAGCCGGCCTTCCGGCAGCTGTCTTCCGGCAGCTCCGATCGTCGGTGGGCGGCGCGCGTGTTACGTTTTAGACATGCGCTTACGACGGTATTTGCTTTCGGCGACTTTGTTCGTGTGGGGCTGTTCGAGCGGCGGCTCGGCGAATAAGGACGCCGGCCCTGGCGCCGGTGGGCAAGCCGGCGGCGGCGCGGGACAGGGCGGCACGAGCGGCACGGCGGGCGGTGCGGCGGGCAGCGGCACGGCGGGCAGCGGCACGGCGGGCACGAACGGCGCCGCGGGAACCAGCGGCAGCGCGGCGGGCGCCGGCGGCGCGGGCCACGGCGGCGCGGGCGCCGGCGGCGCAGCGGGCCATGCCGGCGCAAGCGGTGCAGCCGGGACGACTGGGGCCGCCGGGCACGCCGACGCCGGAGCAGCGTCCGACGGATCGGCGGCGCTGCCGGGCTGGGTGCTCACCTGGTCCGACGAGTTCGACGGACCGGACGGCTCGGCCGTCGATCCCACCAAATGGGTACACGACGTGGGCGGCACCGGCTGGGGAAACCAGGAGCTCGAGTACTACACCGACGGCACGCAGAACGCGGTCGTGACCGGCGGCAACCTCGTCATCACCGCCACGACGGCGGGCGCCTCGACCTACACCTGCGCGTATCCGTCGTCGGGGCCGTGCCGGTACACCAGCGCGCGCCTCCTGACCCAAGGCAAGTTCTCGCAACAATACGGACGCTTCGAGGCGCGCATCCAGATCCCGGAGGGACAGGGCCTCTGGCCGGCGTTCTGGATGCTCGGCGCCAACATCGACACCGTGAATTGGCCGAGCTGCGGCGAGACCGACATCATGGAGAACATCGGCAGCCAGCCGTCGGTCAACCACGGCAGCTTGCACATGCCGGCGGCTGGAACGAGCAACGACAGCCAACTGACCGGCATGTACACGCTGGCAAACAACGTCAAGCTGGGCGACGGATTCCACACCTACGCCGTCGAGTGGAGCGCGGCGGCGATCAGGTTCTACGTCGACGATGTGCTGTACGAGACCCAGACGCCGGCCACCGCGACCAACCGCACCTGGGAGTTCGACCACCCGTTCTTCATCCTGCTGAACGTCGCCGTCGGCGGCCAGTTCCCGGGTGCGCCGGACGGCACGACCACCTTCCCGCAGACGATGAAAGTGGATTGGGTGCGCGTGTATCAGCCGTCCGACGCCGGCTGAGCCGAGACGCGCCACGCGGGCCGCGGTCAGGGCGGCGCGACCGGCAGCCAACCCTCGGTGCGCAAGAAATCCAGCAACCCGCGATCGTCCCGCGAGAGCGGCGGCAACCAGGGGCCGACGCGGGTACGTCGCCACCAGTCCTTCGAGCCGCGCGGCGCAAACGAATACCGGTAGAGCTCGACGCGGACGTAGTGCGGCGGCGCTCCCCCGAACGGATCGCTCGACAGCAGCGCGAGCGTGGCCGGATCGGCCGTCAGCAGCTTCCACACCAGGTGGACCATCCAGGGATACTCGCGGGGGCTGCCCATGGCGGCGAACCAAAGCAGCCAGTCCAGGCGGTAATGGTAGGGGCTCATCCAGCAGGGCCGGCGCGCCGGATCGCCGGGCTGGCATTTGAACTGGTAGGCCAGCCACTTCGTGTCGGGCGTCAGCGTCTGGTCCTGGGTTCCCTCCACCACCAATTGCATCCGTTCGCGGCCGACGGTGCCGAACGCGCCGTAGGTGTTGACCAGCGGCAGCGGCGTGAACGACGAGTTCATGAGCTGCCTGCCCGACAGCAGGTTGAGCATTGGCGCCACACTGAGCGCGGCGATCGCCAGGCCGAGCAGCGCCACCGCGAAGCCCTGGGCCCGACTGGGGCGGGCCGCCACGCGGGCCGCGGCGCTGCGGGTCACGAGCCACGCCGGCAGCAGGCGGCGCCAGAGCCCGTCGTCGAAGCAAGCCAGGATCGGCACCAGCGTGAGCCAGTTCAAGAACGAAAGGTTGCCGCTCAGGATCAAGATGATCTGAAGGGCGACCATCAGCGCGCCACCCAGGTGGCGCAGGCGACGCGGGCCGAGCACCAAGAAAGGCGCCCCCAGCTCGACCACGTGGTTGAAGACCACCCCGATCTTGTGGGCGCCGCTCGGCAACCCGTGGAAGAACAGCGTCAACGGATTGGGGATCGGCTGGGTCTCGAAGTGAAAATCGAGGCAGGTGAGATCGCGCCAGCAGGGATCGCCGCGCAGCTTGATGAGCCCGGCGCCCCACATGATCCGCATCGCCAGCCAGCGCAGCAGCCAGATCACGATTTTGGGCGGGGCCCGGCGCGGAAACGGCCGTCCGTCGACCAGCGGGCACAGAAAGATGCACAGAAATCCGGTTTCGACGAGCTGCAGCTCCCAACCAAATCCGTAAAATGTCTGGCCGACATTGATAATGGAGATCTGCAACGCGCAAAGAACCACCAGCATCAACGCGTTGGCGTAACCGGCCAGCACCGCCAATGAGAGCGCCACGCCGACCCAGGCCGCCCCACGCAAGGCTGCGTCGTGTGCGCTCAACCAGAACACCGAAGGCATCTGGGCAAAGCCGGCGGCCCGCGAGCCGAGCTGCGCGGCGACGTCGTTCAGGAAATCGACCGCCGGCAAGAGCCCATGGTCGCCAATCAACGCCGGCCCTTGATTGAGCAGGGTCAGAAAGGCCATCAGATAGACGAGCCCCAGCAGGCGCAGCAGCACCCAGCGGGACAGCCAGTGCCCGGGCGCCGCCGGATCGTCGCGAACAGCGCGGTCCGCCAGCCGCTTGATGGTCTGCCAGACAGCCTGCACGGCCGGATTCTACTGCCATCTAGACGGCTCGAGTTCCAGGCTGGGCAGGCGGGCGTCGGGCCAGCAGACCGTCGGCCGGGCGGGTCGGCCGGCGTCTCGGCG
>DASRLC010000096.1:0-5053 GCA_035648655.1 Polyangia bacterium | reverse complement strand
GTGCTCGGCGGTGCAGACCGCCTGGAGCTGCCTCAAGAATCGTAAGATGACCCGCTTGTCGCTGTCGCCGATCCAGCGGCTGATGCGGTCGACCAGGATGGTTTGGTGCTGCTGGATGAAGCGGGCCGCCGACTGTGCGCTGGCCGTGCGCGAGGTGAGGCCGCGGGCGGCGATGGCGCGCGCGCGCGGCGGGCGGCGCGGGAAGATCTCCTGCAGGTCCTTGCGATATTCGATGAGGTCCTGATCCAGCGTGTCGCCGATGTCGAAGTACTCGGCGACCGTCTCTTTGATTCCGGTGTAGGGCACGCGCATGCCCAGGCGGACGTTGCCCGGGTTGCCGCGGCAGGAGCGTTCGATGCCGACGATTCGATCGACGTACTCCAGCTTGGCCAGCGCCACCTGCCAGTCCTTGTGGCGCCGCCGCCAGGGCCCCCCCTGCAACCAGACCGCGAAGGTCTCGGCCCAATCTTCGTCGGGGTGCTTCTGCGCATAGTGGTACATGCCCGCGCGGTGCAGGTAGCGAACGTAGTCGCGGCTCCAGGGGTTGGGGCTATAGACGTCGCGGTAGGGGCGGCGGAAGTCGCCGAAGGTCTGCGTCCAGTCGCGACGCCGCCACAGCTCGAAGGCGTAGTTGATAGCGTGCCCCGCCTCGTGACGCAGGTACATCAGCACCTCTTCGCGCGTGTACTCGAAGAGGTGGTCGTTGACGAGCCCCCACAGCGCGGGGTTCGACAGGTACCAGGGAATGTTCACGCTGACCGCGCGGTCGGCGGTCCAGAAGTCGTCGTCGCCCAGATAATATGCCGGCACGAACGTGATCCCCTTGGCGCGCAGCTCGCCGATCACCTGCTCGACACATTCGGCCAGCGTGCCCAGCGGACGCAGGTCGAGATCGCAGATGCGGGTCGCCAGCAACTTCTGCTGGTCGACCTGACGCACCACCGTGGTCGGCAACAGCGGCACGCGTCGGGACATCCGGGGCCGACTCCGAGGGGCGGCGCGATGTCGGGTCCGTAGTGCCGCGACCGCCATGACGCTCATCGTTTACCATGATGTCGTGGGGGCAGCCCGGCAAAACTGGGGCGAAATTATTCCCGCCGCCGCGCCAAATATCGCCATGATTTTATTCGGTTAACTGGTATACGCCTTGCGTCACGGAAGATCGGCGGCCGAAGCCGCCAAATACCGTAAGATATCGACGGCACGTGTCATGAGCCCGGACGGAAACCGTGTGGTCTCGCGGATCTAGCTGGTCACGGCCGGTCCTGGTCATGGCGCTCTATCTGGGGATGGGCGCGGCGGCGCTGGCCTGGGGCAGCCTGCGCGGGCAGCCGAACGTCTGGCACCTGGCCGGCGGGCAACCTGCGATGTCGACTACGTTCGCAGGGATCCTATGCGGTCTGGCCGCGGGGCTCCTGATCGTGTTCGCGTCGCGGCTGGCGCTCTACCGATTCGATTGGGCGCGGGCGCTGCACCGCGAGCTGCGCCATTTATTGTTCCCGCTCCAAGATTTCGAAATCGTGATTCTCGCCGCCGCCTCGTCGGTGGGCGAGGAAATGTTCTTTCGGGGCGCGCTGCTGCCCGTGGTGGGTCTGGTGGCCTCGAGCGCGATCTTCGCGCTCTTGCACATCGGGCCCAAGCTGCGCCATCTGCCTTGGACCGTCAGCTCGTTTGGGGCCGGCCTGCTGTTCGGGGCGATGTTTCTCTGGACTGGGGATCTCACCGGCCCGGTGCTGGCGCACTTTCTGATCAATTTTCTGAACCTCCGCCACGTCGCACAGGTCGAGCTGCGCTAGCGACGCCACGCGCGCGCCGACGTCATTTATCGGCGGACCAAGCCGACGGCTCTCCAGACACCGGCCCGCTTCCCCAGCACCAGGATCAGAATGTCATTTGCCCCGGCCGAGGTCGCGGCATAGAGCTGGCCGCTGCCGCCGTCGTCCAGGTTGGGCGGAAGCTTGCCGATGGCGGCGCGGAGCCCGGCGGTGGTGACCAGCTGGATGCTCTGCGGGCGGCGCACCCCCTCGGTGGACAGGCCGCTCAGCATGGCGGCCAGATCGGCCCGGTGGGTGACCTCTTTGTCGTTGGTCTTGAACGGCAGCGCCGCGAGATCGATCAGGCGCGTCGTATCGCCCGAGGTCAGCGCCGCGTACCAGCGCTCGGCCACGGCGCGGGCCGCGGGATCGTTGGCCAGCGCCAGCGGCGAGGGCGCGGCCGCGGCGGACGTCGGCGCCGCCTCGGGCGCGCGGACGGGACGCGCCGCGACCTCCTCCTCTTCTTCGAATGACGCGACCCGGGTCCCTCCGCCGGCCCGCCGGCCCGAGGCGCCGTCGAGGTGCTCCAAGCGGCGCGGCCCTTCGCCGTGTGCGCCCGGCGTCGCCGCAGGTGCCGGCGCCGTGGGCGGATCGACCTCGGGAATCGCCGGGGTGTCGCCGCCGGCCGGCGCGTTGTTCAAGATGAAATAGTCGACGCCGGCCGGACCGCAGGCCCGTCCGTCGCGATAGAAACGCCAGTGAATATAGATCTTGCCGTTGGCCGAACGAATCTCGCGGGGCGGGTCGGGATAGGGTCCGGCGCTGTAGACGATGTCGATGGCGGCGGCGTCGTAGGGGAGATACCCCGAGGCCTTGACGACCGTGACCTTGTCGATGGTCCCATCGCCGTTCAATACCAGCTCAAGCGTGGTGAGCAGGTTGGGATTGTTGTACGGGCTCGAGCCGGGCTTCTCGTCCCAGTCTTCCATCTGCCCGAAGCCCCACAGCTGGTGGATGCTCCGGTGCATGCGCGTGATGTAGGCGGCGAAGGGCGCGGCCCGCGTGTTGAGCGCGGTCTGGTTACCGGGTTTGACCTCGGGAATGAAGTTCTCGAGCGCCGCCTGCAGGCGGGCCTGCTTCTGCTGGAACTTGCCCTTGTGCATCGACCGCATGGTCTGCGCCAGTCGCCGCTCGGCCTGCGCGTCGGCGCCGAACAGGTATTCGAATTGCTTACCCGACAGCGCCAACTTGACCCGCTGCCCGACGGCCTGGCGCGAGGGATCGCTCTTCTGACCGCGCGCCGCGCGCGCCGGAAGTGGGATGTCGCCGTCGGGCGCCCGGGGCAACGACAGGTCGGCGGTCTCGGGTGTCAGCTCGTGCTGCCGCGGCGCCGGGTTGCGCAGCGCCAGCAACGACTTCTGAGGTTTGTCGTTTTGATCCCTGGACTCGGCCAGCTCTGGGTTGGCGTGCGGGGTCACGTCGGGCGCGCTTCGACCCAGCATCGATTTCTGGTCCTGGAGCTGCGCGATCTTCTCTTTTTCGCCGCCGATCTGATCGTCGGTGCGATCGGAGGGGGCCGACGCCACCCCCTCGCCCTTCTGCGCTTTGTCGAGGTTGGTGTCCTTGGCCCGCGTCTCGACCTCGGCGCGGTTGTTCTTCTGCGCCAGGTACTTTGCGTCGGGCGGCGGCGGGATGTCCTTGTCGTTGTCGAGGTCGACGATCTTCTGGTGCGACTGCGGCATGGGTGGCAGCGGTGGCACCACCACCTCGGGCTCAGGCTTCTGGAGATCCTTCTTCTCCTGCTCGCGCTTTTTCTCCTCGGCGATTTTGTCTTTCTTCTCTGGGGGGGGCTCGACCTTCGCGACCTTGAGCGGGACCTTGCGCTCGCGCGCGACTTTGGGCGGCGGCTCGGTCGGCTCGGGCGTCGGTGGAGTCGGCTCGAGGGGCGGCAGATCCGCAGGCAGCTGCGTATCGCTGGCGTCCTGAAATCCGACGTCGACCTCTTCGGCGTGCTGGGCCTCCTCGCGCCCACCGTAGATCCAGGCGGCGATCACCAGCGGCGCCACCAGGTTGAGGTGGACCAGCAGCGAAATCAGCGCGCCGCGGGATAAAAACCCGCGCGCGCGCGTGGCCGAGCGCTGCTGCATCGCAGCCGGCAGCCTAACATGCGGGGTGCGCGATCGCCCCCACGCCCGACCGTGCTTCAGCTCACTTCGGAAGCGAGCTTAAGACGACAGCTTAAGCAGACGGCTTCAGACGCGCATCTTGCGATAGACGCCGACCACCAGGCCGATGAGGTTGACGCTCTTCCAATCGCGCTTGCGCACGATGATCGGCTGCATCGCGCTGTTGGCCGGTTGGAAGCGAATGTTGTCCCCTTCGGGATAGTAACGCTTCACCGTCGCTTCGTCGTTGATCATCGCGACCACGATGTCCCCGCGGCTGGCCTGCAGCTGCTTGCGCACGAAGATGTAGTCGCCGTCGAAGATGCCGTCCTCGATCATCGACTCGCCCTTCACGCGCAGCGCGAACACCTCGCGGGTCTGACCGATGAAGAAGCGATCGACGCGCACCGTGTCCTCGACGTTCTCGACGGCCAGCAGCGGGACGCCGGCCGCCACCCGACCGACCAGCGGAACTTCGACGAAGTCGTCGTCTTGCGCGGGCGCGCGGACCGGGCCGCGGACCCCCACCGGGCGCAGGGCGCGCGACTTGAGATCCTCGCGCTGCAGGTAGCCCTTTTTCTCCAGCGCGCGAAGGTGATCGTTCACGCCGTTGGTCGAACGAATACCGAAGTGCAGCCCGATCTCGCGCAGGGTCGGCGGATAGCCGCGCTCGCGGATCGACTGGCTGATGAAATCGAGGATCTCGCGCTGCCGGTCCGTGAGGACGCTGCGTGAATCGTCGCGAACCAGAGTTAGCGAGCCCATTGTTCTCCTCCGCGTTTCCCTACGAAAGCCCTAGACACTGAACATGCGTAGGGTACGGAACAAATGTGCCGTATGTCAAACTTTTAAGCGAATCGAACGAACGACCGGCACCCCCGTGATTGGTTCGGGCTGGGCCCGGCAACTAGACCTGCGAGCGGATTTCTCCGGTGCGCTGCAGGTGCGCGGACTATCTGCGCCCCCAACCGCTTAGAACCTCAGGAGAGCCTAAGTGAAACGATCTTATCTGCTGCTCGCCGCTGCCATGCTCTGGGGATGCGCCAACTCCGACGACGGAGGGGTCAGCGGCGCGGGAGGCTCGACCGGGAAGGTAGGAACCAGCGGTGCGGCGGGGACGACCGGCGCGGCGGG
>DASRLC010000095.1:0-7711 GCA_035648655.1 Polyangia bacterium | reverse complement strand
CCCTTCCCGATTCAAGAAGCGAACCATCGATCCGTTGCCGGCCGCTCGCGGTTCGAACGCCAAGTAAGGCGCGTGCGTCACGAGCACGGTCGTTCCGGCGGTCAGATCCCGCAGATAGACTTGAAACCCCGGCGTCTGCTCGGAGCCGCCCAGGAAGAGGATCCGGTGATCGTCGACCCAAGAGGCATCGGTGGCCGGGGCGGCGCCGAGCGGCACCACCGCGCGCAGGCGGCCATCGATGGCCGACAGCACCGAGATGCCGAACCGACTCCCGTCGAAGACCGTGGCCACGATCTGCCGCCCGTCGGGTGAATAGCGGGGCGTCACGAAGTAGTGCCGTGGCGCCGCCGTCACCACCGTGCGGATCGCGCCGCTGTCGAGATCGAGCTCGACCAGATCGTGCCGGTCACCATCGGCGCGCGTAAAAAGATAACGCCGCCCGTCTGGGCTCAAGGACCCGCCCGTCCCTTGCAGATCGCCACGCACGACGGTCAACCGGTTGGTCGCGATCTCGACCCGCACCAGGCGAATGGCCTGAAAGGTGATGTCGAGATCCTGCGCGGCGAACACCAACCAGCGCCCATCGGCGGAGAAGCTCAGGCCCCCGCTGCCGCTGGCGGCGCTCACCTCGAGAGCCCGCGGCGGGATCACGTCGGTCAAATCGCGATCGATCAACGTCCGCCCGTTGGGCGCGTAGACCACCAGGCGGCAAGGGCGATCCAGATCCTCGGTGATGAGAGCCTCGGTGCCGTCGGCCGCCCGCGCGTAGCGCGCGTTGGTGCCGACGTCGCGCACCATGCGCTGATCGGGCGGCCGGGCGACCGGCGGAAACCGCGCCGCGGTGTCGGCCGCGAATTCGTCGATCAGCGTCGACAAGCTCTTGTCGTAGGCCTGCCAGAAGCGGACGTTGATCCAGAGCGGGAAGAAGATCGATCGCCCCTGCACGTCGATGAGCTTCCAGAGCCGCTGTTCTCCATAGCGCTCCGCCAGAAAGCGGACGAACTGGCTGCCGAAGAGGTATTGGTTGCCGGCGTCGAAGACCCGGTTGAACTCGCTGAGATCACCGCCGTTGATCTTCTTACCGGCGACGCCGGCCGCGAAGATGCCGTTCCAGAGTGGCCAGGCCAACCGGCCCGCGCCCGGCTGCAGCGTGGTCTCCGAATAGACCGCCAGTCCCTCGTCGAACCAATGATCGAGCCCGGCTTGCGGCGAGTAGACGTCGCCGAAGATGGTGTTCAGGAACCAGGCGAAGCCGCCCATCTGTTCGAAGTGCACGTAGTGGGTGATCTCGTGACACCCGATGAACGAAGGATCGGGCGGCAGCCCGGCCTCGACGGTGAAGAAGTCGACGGTGTTGTAGCTCGGCACCACCCCCACCGCTTCGTAGCCCGCCCCCTGCGGCGCGACGAAGGCGTTGTTGTAGGGCAGCTCCGGCATGACCAGGACCATCTTGGCGTCTGCGATCTGATTGTGGAGCCAGCTCTCGCTCCGCCAATGGGCCGCGCAGGCGCCCACCCGTTCGAGAAACCGCAGCGCCTCGTCCCGTCGTTTGGTCGGGTAGTAGAGGTACATGTCGGGCGTTTCGAGCCGCGACATCCGCTCCTGCGCCAACGCGGTGGCGATGTCCTGAGGAAACTGGGGCGCGAACACGCCGGCGCACCCGAGGCCCATTCCCCAGGCCGAAAGCGCCGCGATGGCCACCGCCAGCGGGGCACGGGATTTTCGTCCCTCTCGGCGCGGCATCCGAGGCGCATCGTAGTGTACTGTGGCCGGGAATGCGCGCGCCCGAGCTCGCCCCCGGACAACGCGCCACGCGCCGGTTCCGTCCAAGCGGCAGGATGAAGACCACGGATCGCCGGTCCGGCTGGTTTCTGCCGTTGGTCTTCGGACTGTCCGCGTGCGGCACCACCTACCGCGAGGTGCGCTTCAGCGAGCCGGTGCAAGCCGTGGCGGACGGTCTACATTTGGAGGTCGCCCGCGCGTTTCTCAACGACGAGGTGCTGGAGGACGGCGTCGGCGAAGACACGGCGCTGATCGTGGAGCTCACGGCCTCCAACGCCGGGCCGCAGCCCTGGATCGCCAAGGTCTCGGCGTTCTGGTGTCTGCTGCAAGTCGACACCGCGCTTCCCGACCAGACGTTGTTGTTGCCGCCGTCGGTCGACGGAGAGGGGTCATTCACCGGCCCGCCGCCGGAGCCGCCGGAGCTGAAGCCGATCGAGGTGCCCGCCGGGCAGACGCGCTCGTTCTGGGTGCTGTTTCGCGGCTATCGTTTTGCCGGCAGCGAAATTCAGCGGCGGGTCACGCTGGACGTTCCCGGGATCGACGGCCGCCCGATCGTGCTCACGTTGGCCGATCCCGCGCGCGGATTCCTGCGCTGGAAGGTGGCCCCCACCGGCAGCGCCTACCTGGTCGGCCTTCAGAACGACACCTTCTACGGCAGCTACCTCCAAGCCAACACCACCTCGATGCGGTTTTCGCGCATCGCGACGGCGGGACCGCTGCTGTGGGACGTCGGATTCTCGACGACGGTGCTCGTGGAGACCCAGGGCCGCTTGCGGTCGCCCACCTCGTCGTTCTCCAACCTCGGCCTCGACGCCTACCTGAGCGCGCCGATCTGGCGGTGGGGCGCGGTGCTGGATCCGCGCCGCATCGGCCTGTACGCCGGGGCCGAGGTGCAGGTGCTGACCGCGGTGATGCCGCCGGCCCAGCCCGGTGTCAAACAGACGCCCATCGTCTACGGCGCCTTCGACCCCGAGGTCGGCCTCGAGCTGGACGTGGGCGCGCTGCGAACGGCGGCCACGCCCTTCCCGCTCGACAACGCCGGACGCAACCCCATCCCGCGCTGGCAGATCCGCTACGGATACACCCACAGCTGGATCGGCCACGGCACCAGCGACGGTCTGGTCAGCAGCTTTCGCCTGGTCTGGTGAGCGCGACCACCGCCGGGCCAGGGCCCGCCGCGCCTAAAGAAACTCGCAGAGGTACGCGCAGGCCTGCTCGGCGCGCACGTCGAAGCCGCTGGCGCCCGCGATCTCGAAGGCGGTTCCGGCCGGGTACCGCGACCAGCTCCCGCCGTCCGGCTTGGCCTGCAGCTCACCACTGACGATGGTCATACGCTCGGGCGCCTGGGTGCCGAAGTGGTACCCGCCGGGGGCGATCACACCGGCGGTCGCGCGCCGGCCGTGGCGCTCGAACCCGATGCTCTGAACGCGACCGTCGAAGTAGCTGTTGTGCTCGAGCGCGGGGGCCGAAGGCGTATCAGCCATCTCAGCCTGGACCCACGATGAAGACCTGCGCCCATTGGGCGATGTGGTTCGACGTCGTGATGTCCTGAAACGGCAACGCAAACGCGCTGAAACTGGGATCGCCGGCGGTGACGCCCAGCCTGATCCCGACCATCCAGATCAGCTCCCCCTTGGTCGTCTCGCTGTCGGCGGCGCCAGGGGCCGGCGGCGAACGGAGCCCGTACTGGCGCGTCGAGGAGAACGTGAGCCAGACGATCTTGTTGAGCTCGTCGAGCTGTTCGATGAAGGGGGCCCACTTGGGGAACGAGTTGGTGAGCGCGGTGTTTCCCGCGTCGGCAACGCCCGGTGCGTTGGCGTTGGCCAACGCGACCGCGGTGGCATTCGCCGCCAGCGGCGAGATGTACATGGTGGCGGTTGCGTCGGTGTCGGCGTCGCACGACAGGTCGGCCGGCTGACCCAGCGCCGGCGTTCCCTTGGTGCAGGTCGATTGGTCGAACACGACCTCGTTGCCGTCCGGCGTGATGGCCGGATAGTAGTTGTTCATGCCCAGCGTCGGCGGAATCACCACCTGCGGTGCCCCCCAGGTCGTTCCGGTGAGCTGGATGAAGTCGATGCCACCGTTGGCCGGCCGCTGATCGGTCGTGGTGGCGGTGGCGTCGACCGACGTGAACGCGATGCTCTCCGGCCCGGTGGTGTTCTTGGACCAGTCGGGATGATCGGCCCGGAGGCCACCCAGATCGATGGTCTGCGTGACGGCGCCGCTGGTCCCGTCGAAGATCATGAGGTTGGAGGGCCCCTTCTTGGCGGCGTTCGAGGTGCTGGGGTTGTCGCCGTAGACGCCCACGAACTGCGTTCCGGTCTGATTCCAGGATTCGAACTGGCTCCGCTGTGCCAGCGGAAACGGCTGCAACGCGACGTTGTTGGCGACGTCCCAGAGCAACAGACGGCCGTCCCCCTGCCCGTTGGCGCTCGCGACCAGCTTGCTGCCGTCGGGCGACAGCGCGTGGCAACCGACGCAGGCGATCGAGGGCCCAGCGGCGGCCGGCGTGAGGTACGGCGCCGGTGCGCTGGTGCTGCCCCCGAAGTCGTAGCGCATGATCGCCGTCTTGCCGCTGGTGGTCCAGTAGTAGAGCGCGCCCCGCAGCGTGTCCTTCGAGAACTGCATCTTGAACGACTGGCTGGCTCCGACCGAGGTGCCGCTGTCGTCGGTGCCGCGCACCGTGAGCATCACCGGACCTTGGCCGGCGTTCGAGGTGGCCACGCTGGCCCACAGGCCGGGATCGGGCAGGTAGATGCAGCCGGTGATCCCGGTTGGCGTCGTGCAGCGGATGAAGCTGTTGACGGTGGACGACGCGCCCGCGAACGTCACCTCGAACAGTGTGTTGTTGGCCCCGGGCAGAAAGTGGATCTCGACGCTCGAGATGTTGGGCGGGAACAACACACCGTCGTTCGGATAGATGAGCTGCGGCGAACGGGTCGTGTCGTTGGTCGTGCTCGTGAAATGGGTCGCGGCGTCGGGCGGCACGGTGGCGGTCATCATGGGATCGACGCCGCTGAAGGTGTAGTCGACCGTCAAGGTGGCCGTCGCGCTGGCGACATTGCTGCTGGCGGTGATGGTGACCACACCACCCGCTGTGCCGGTGGTGGTGGCCAAGCCCTGGCTGTCGATGGTCACCACGCCCGACGGGCTGGCGGAGTATCTGACCTGGTTGGTGACGTCCATCGCAGCGCCATTGACGGTTCCCATCACCACATATTGCTGCGTTTGCGGAGTCCCACCGTTGCTGACCATCAACGTGGCGGTCGCCGGGGTGATCGAAAGGTCGGTGGCCTGGCTGGTCGAGGCGGTGCCGCCGCTACCCCCGGTCGTTCCACCACTGCCGCCGACGCCGCCGTTGCCGACCGGACCGGTTACTGCCTGATTGGCGGGCTTGAAGGTGCAGCCAAAGCCGGCGCACAGCGCGGTGGCCCAAGCCAGCACCGATACCAGCGACCAAACGCGGCTCCAGCCTAATGGACCTCGGGCTTCTCTAGTCGTCATGTCGTTCTTCCATTCTAACGGGGGCGACGGCGAGGCACTGTTGGGCCACGCGAAAACCGCGTTGCGCGCCGTCCGCGCGGCACCGATCTTCAACAGAGATAGTGATCCATTCGCAGCCAAACAGGTCACCTTTTTTCATTGACCGCCGGCTCGCCGCGTTCACGCTGGGGTGAGGTGCCGGCGACAGTCCCACCCACACCCACACCCACACCCACGGCTAGCTGGACAGGAAGTCCCGAATGGCGGCCAGCACCCGTTCGTCCGATCCGCGTTGCGTCTCGCCCGCCGCCTTGCGCCGCTGCGCCGAGACCTCCAGCGAGTGGTTGCCACCTTCGACGACCACCAAGGTGTTCGGCGCGGCCATCTGGGTTCGCACGGTCTGCAATAGGTCCAGCGGACAGAGCGGATCGCGGGTCCCTTGTACGAAGAGAACGGGTCGACGGAGTGCGAGCAACACCTGATCCCGCAGCGCCCCCGAGGATCCGGACCGCAGCGGATAGCCCAAGCAGACGACGCCCGAGACCCATGGGCCGACCTCCTCTTCGAGCGCCAGGTGGCAGCCGATCCGGCCCCCCATCGACTTACCGATCAGGATCACCGGGCCGGCGGCGCGGGCCCGCGCCTCGGCCAGCGCCTCGCGGTGGGCGGCCAACAGCGCCGGCAGCCGATCGGGGGTCTTGCGACCCGCCCGCATGTACGGGTAGTCGAAGGCCTGCACGTCGCCCAGGGTAGCCAGCCGCTCGCGCCAAGCGGCCATCCACGCCGATGTGGACGGGGCGCCGGCACCGGGCGCGAACAGGAAGAAGGGTCGCGCCGCCATCAAGTGCGGACCGGCTCGACCTCGATGGGCGTCTTCGGAACGAAGAGGACCAGGATCAAGCTGGGCAAGCTGGCCGCGAAGGCCAGCGTGAAGAAGAGTGGGTGCCCCAGCCGTCCGTTGAGCGGGCCGGAGACGTAACCCGAGAAGGTGCTGGCCAGCGACACCACCGAGGTGGCCATCGCGAAGTGGGACGCCGAAAACGCGCGCCGGCAACGCTGCATCAGAAACACCGTGGCGGCCGCCATGCCAAATCCGGCCGCCAGCTGCTCCACCAGCACGATCACCAAAATGCCCCCCCACGACGGCTTGAAGACCGCCATCGCAATATAGAGGGGAATGGCCAGATTCTGCGCGTAGGTCATGGGGATCAGGCAGCGGCCGAGCCCGCGCCGCGCGACGATCGCGCCGCCCACCACCACGCCCAGGATCGAGGCCGCCGTCCCGAAGCCGTTGAGCACCCCGCGGTGGGCGGTGTCGATCCCCAGGTCGCGCAGGAGCGGCTTCGACATCGCGAACATCATGATGTCGCCCAGGCGATAGACGAGCAGGAACGAGAGGACCAGCACGGCCTGCGGCTGAGTCAGGAACGACCGATAAGCGGCCAGGTAGGTGGAGGCGGCGCTCTTGGTTTGGCGGGCTTGGCGGGCTTCGGTTGAAAGCGGCTCCAGCGACGGGTCCCGCTCGGGCGGATGCGGCATGACGGTCGCGTTGACGATCGCGATCAGGATCATGAGCACCCCGGCGGCGCCGAACCCGAGCAGCCAGCTGGTCCGTCCCGCCAGGTACACCAACAGCGACGAGCCAACGATCATCGCCAGCCGATAGGCGGCCAGGCGCGTGCCCGAGTAGAGCGCCTGGTCCGGTTTGTCGAGCGCCTGCAGATAAAAACCGTCGCAGGCGATGTCGTGGGTGGCATGGACCACCGCCAGCACCGACATGAGGACCCAGAAGACCACCAGGTTTCGACTGGAGGAGACGGCGGCGACCGCGAACATCCCTAGGCCGAGCAGGATCTGCAGCGCCCAGAGCCAGGTCCGTCTTCGCCCGAACAGATCGACCGCCGGGCTCCAGGCAAACTTGAGGGTGACCGCCAGGTGCAGCAGCGAGGTCGACCCAATCTGAGTGGTCGATGCGCCGATGGCGGTCAGGTACTCGGACCCCATCTGGTGCAAGAAGCTCCAGGGCAGCCCCTCGCCGAAGTAAGTGGTCGAGGTCCAGAGCAGGGACTTCTTCGAGCGCAGGGCCATCGTCCGTCTATCCGCTTTCCGCGAACGATGGTCGGGCGCGCGCCGTGGCGCCGCCAGTTATTTCTGCGCGGCGTCCCCGCTCAGCGCATCAGGACGACCACGAAGGTCGTCACCAGACCGACCAGAACCAGGCTGGATCCCGCCAAGAGACATCGTTGACGCAGGATGTAGCGCTTGAGGACGCGCTTGAGCGGATCACCGCCTTGCTGACTCCGTCTCTCCGCAGCGTCTTGATAGTACTTTCGCCAATCCCCATCGCCGGCAGTTGCAAGAGGCACCACGAGCTCCTTTTCTCCCCCTGGTAGGTGCCGTCGGCGGAATCGGCGAACAGCTTGAGCGGGCGGAGCCCCCGCCTCTC
>DASRLC010000094.1:0-3703 GCA_035648655.1 Polyangia bacterium | reverse complement strand
CCCCGCGCCGCCGTCGGTCTGGCCGGTGCCGCTGGTGCCGCCCGCGGGGGGGACGCTGCCGTCGCCGGGCGCGACCATGCCCCGGTTGGCGCAACCGAGCGTGCTGAGAACGGCACAAGAGGCCGCAAAGGCGAGGCGCGCGGTGGTGGGCCGCAAGGTAGTCGGAAAAGCATAGTCGAAAACCCTCAGTCGTAATAGCCGTCCAGATAAAACCGGCCGTCGCGGCCGTCGCGGTGCAGCCGGTAGACGGCGCCGTCGGAGGCGTGCACGTCCCAGTATTCGCGGGCCCAGCTCCCGCCCGAGGCGCTGTCCTGCCACCACTCGCCGGAGAGACGGTAAGGGCCGGCGGCGACCAGCACGCGCGCCGTGGTCTCCTGGCCGCGCAGCGCCGTCGGGCCGGTGCGCCCCATGAGCACCTCGATCTCCTCGGGGGGGCGGCGGTGCCGCAAGCACAGCCGCGTCTCGGTCGATGCCGATGTCGGCGCGCCGGGTGGGGCGCCCGGCGTGTAAGGCGTCATGGCGATCGCCTCCTCGCGCCAACTGTCGACGGGCGCCGGCGCGCCGACGTTGTCCGGCCCGACCAGCGCGGCCAACCGGGCCAGCGTGGTCGCCAGCCGATCGGGGGCCGGCCCCGCCGGGCGCAGGATGTCGAGCTGCGTGGCGCGCACGCGCGCCGGCAGCGCGATCAGGTGAACGCCCACCACCGCGGCCTCGGGGGGGCGCCGCGCCAGATCCAGGCGGACCAGCTCGACCAGCGTCTTCGCCTCGCGTGTCGGCGCCGCCAGCGGGATCTCGCGCAGGTCGAGCCCGCGGGGATCGAGCAGCAGGCGCAACGTGAAGCCGGCGCACGCCAGCCCGCGGCCCGAGAGCCGGGACAGCGCGCGGTCGACCAGGCCGCGCAGCACGAAGGCCAGCGGCTCGATTTCATAGATCGGATAGTCCAGCTCGACCGCCTCTTCCAGCGCGTCGGGGGGGAGCTGCGGTGCAAACGGCTCGTCGTCTTGCCCCCGGCAGAGCCGCGCCACCGCCGCCCCCGCCGGGCCGAGGCGCAGCGCGACCGCATCCAGCGGGAGCGCCGCGATCGCGCCCGCGGTGCGCGTGCCCCAGCGCCTGAACGCCGTCCGCAAGGTGGGATCGTCGGTGAACAGATGCACCGGCAGCGGCGCCAGGAAGTCGTGCGTGCCGGCCCGATCGTCGGGCACCACCGCCAATTCGTGGGCGCGCGTGGCCACCCGAGCGGCCCCTTTGGTGGCGGCCAGCGCCACCCGCGCGCCGAACCCCAGGCGGGCGGCGTGCGCCTGCAGCGCCTGCGCGATGGCGCGCTCGCCCGTGGGATAGAGCCGGCTCAGATCATCGGCGGCAAAAAAGATTCGCTCGCCTTCCCGTTCCACGCGCGGGGCGAAGGCGTAGCCGACGTCGGCCAACGCAGCGGCGCCGGCCTCGGCGTCGGCGATGGTGGCCGCGAAGAGCCGCAGGGTGGGGCACACCGCCGACGCCTGCGCCGCCGTCATGCCGGGACGCACCCCATCGCGCCGCGCCTGGGCGTCGAGCTCGGTGACGCGCGGCTTGTTCTTGCCGGTGGCCACCAGCAGCGCGGCCGCCGTGCCGTGCGCCTCCGGCGAGCGCCGGAGCGCGGCCTGCAAAGCTAGCTGCGGGACGTAAACGCAAGCGAGACGCATGGCGGCTGATTTTCGTGATCGCCCGAATGGTTGCCCGCGCGCTCGTCCGATCGGTTGTGGCCGCCGCGGACGCGGGTGACTTGCGCGCCTAAGCCCGCGAAGAGCGAGGGCGGTCCTAAGAAGGCCGGGTGTCCCCCCTCGAGCTCCAGGGCCGCCGAGGCGAACGCGCCGAGACGGCGGGTGCCGGTGGCGACCAACACCGTCGTCCCCTGCGCGCGCGCCGCGTGCCGCAACCGCACCCACGCGGCATCCGGGACCCGCAGCCGCGCGTCGCACAGATCCAATACCGCCACCCCGAATCCCCCGGCCGCCACCACCAGATCGACCGCCTTGAGCGCGTGCGCGGCCGCGCACCGGATCCAGAGCAGGGCCGGCAGTGGCAGCCCACTTTCGGCGGCGGTGCGCGCGTCCAAGGTTCCACCCGCGTCGATGAGGGCCGCGGCCTCGCCCACCGCCAGCGCCGCGATGAGCGCCGCGCGCGCGATGGCCGTCCGTCCAGACGAGCGCCGCCCGAAAATTTCACTCAGCGCCGCGCGCGGCCACCCGCCGCCCAGTAGTCCGTCGAGCGCCGCGATCCCGGTCGGCCGCCGCGCCTGCGGCTCGGCCAGCCGAGCGATCGGCACCATCTGAGCGGCCAGCTCGGGAATCAGGTTCAGCTCGGCCGCGTGCGACGACACAGAACGACGGTAACTGAACGAAAGTTCAGTTACAAGGGGCGGCGCCGCGGAGACGGAAAACTACAAACAGATTCCATAGATTGTTTCGGTGGAGACCGGGGCGCAGCGGGTGCCTGCCGTCGGACAGTCGTTGGCGGCGGCGGTGCAGACGCCGTTCGCGGCGTCGCACCGGCAGATCGGGCGGCAGGTCTGCACGCCGCCCTGAGAGTTGCATTGCTGGCCAGGCGCGCAGTTGGCGGCGCCGGCGCAGGTCTGGCCCTCGACGGCCGTGCGCGTCTTTTCGGGGCAGGCGCAGTCGACCTGATCCAGGCTGCCCGTGATGAGACAGGCGAGGCCGCTCGGACAGCCGCCGCTCGTTGCCGCGGCGGCGGTCGGATCGCAGCTGAACGTGCAGGTGTGGGCGGCGGTGGTCGAGTTGGGGCAGATCACCGGATCGCGGCAGGCGCTCCCGGGTCCGGTGCCGCCCGAGGCGAAGGCCGCGCAGTCGTTGTTGCCGTCGCAGAAGGGGAGGCAGATCTTGATCGCGCAGCCGAGATTGCTGTAGTCGAAGCACTGGGTGCCGGTCATGCAGTCGGCGGGGCTCTGGCAGACGCCGCCGGCGGCCACCGCGCCACCGGTGAGACAGCTGTTCACCTTGGCGGCGCAATTGACCTGGCAAGTTTGACCGGCGACGGCGCACTGCGGGTGCACCAGATCGCAGCCGCCGAAGGCCGAGCCGCCGTCCATGCCGCCGGTCCCGGGGGCGGCGCCGTCGGTGGGGCAACCCGTTGCGGGACTGAGCTCGACGATCCCTTCGTTGCTCGCGCTTATTTTGAGCGTGACGATCGTCGTGCCGTCGCCGAGGTCGCAGCCCTGCGCGTCGAGCGCTTTGACTGCGAATGTGATGTCGCCGCTCTCGCCGCCCGAGAAGCCGACCGACAGCGTGCCCGGGCCGACGCCCGCGTCGGAGGCGACGCTGAGGACGGTGAGATCGTTGGCCGGAAAGGTCAGCGTCTTCATCTCGGTAGTCCCCTTCGAGACCACCACGCTGAGCGTGGCCACGTGGGCGATGGGCGTCGGGGGGGACGACTCGACCACCAGCACGATGAACGACTGCGGGCTCGAGCACCCCACGGCCGAGAGCGCGAGGCATAGAGCCAGTGGCAGCGCGGGCGCCGCGATCGCCGCCGCTCGGCGGGGCTCAGAACGCACGCATGTTCCCGAGGGTGGTGGCGGGCGCGTCGGTGCTGGACGTCGTGGACGCGATGAGGATCACCGCGGTGGTCATCACCACCACGCCGACCGCGCCCCAGAACCAGTCCTTGCGATAAAACGGGATCGGCTGGGGGGCCGGGGGCACCCCCTGGT
>DASRLC010000093.1:0-4010 GCA_035648655.1 Polyangia bacterium | reverse complement strand
CACCGGCGGTGCCGCCGCTGCCACGGCCTGCGACGCCGCTGTCGGAAAGTCCCGCGGATCCGCCGTTCCCGGTCGCGGCGCCGCCGGCGCCGGTGTTGGCCGCCCCCCCGGTGGCCGCGCGACCACCTGTGTCCTCCGAGGGGGACGACGAGGATCCGCAGGCGACGATCAAGAGACAACACAACGCCGAAAGGCTCGCGAGAATGCACCGGGACTTCATGGGAAACCTCCAGTCAAATGGGGTGACGGCTTCTTTGGGGTGGTTCGTGTCGCCGGGAACCTCCGGGTACCGGGCTCGTCGAGGAATTGGGCTGACGCTGGCCCAGCGTCAGATCCGCCTTCGCCAGCTGCCAGACGATCTGCATGGCTGGATTGGCCTCCTTCGTTATGCCCAGGCTCTCGTCTTCGACATGGTGGCGAGACATAAAGGCAAAGACTCCGTACTGATCACGTTCCGCGCTGAGTACAAACCGATGCTCGCCTGACCTGGTAGAGGCTTCACCCGTAGGAACGATGGCTAGACGTTGACCCAGCGGCGCCACCCATCGCCGCCCCGCCATCACGGCTGGCCGCACCTCGGGTGCCGTTCCCGGTCATCCAGCCGACACCGCTGCTAGTGGACCCGCCCGCGCCGGTGGTGCCGCCGCTAACCGTGAGGCCGTCGCTGCCAGTGGAGCCGCCGCGACTCGTGTTGCCGCGTGCTGGTTCAACCGCCGCTGCAGGCGGCGACGGCCGGACAGAAGTAAGATGCGAGGCAAAAGGCATTCTCATATTCAGTGACCAGATCGGGGTGGCAGAGCGCCTGAGAGATTCACAACGCGATTCCTTCGAAGGCCATCGCGTCTCCTTCGATATGCAGCGCGAGTGAGCAGTGACGCCAGGAGGGCTCAGGGTCCAAAAAAAGAGCTCGGAGACAAGCAAAAAGAGCGTCGGCAACGGTACCGCCGCTCGCACCGCCCCCGTCACCACGGCGATGAGCGTCATCGGCGCTACCTACGACGCCGTCGCTCCGCCCGCCGCGCCCCAATCCTCCTTCCCACCGCCACAGTCGCTCCGAGCTCAACCCGCGCGCGCGCGCGAATCTGCCCGGCGACATCGCGCTCTCGCGCCACGCCGCCAGCGCGCGCACAGGCGTCCTCTCGTTCCAGCAGCTGATCTTGTAGACCTAGCAGGCCTCGAACAACCGGCCCGCCCTGCGTCCTCGAGGACCACGACCGGGTCGCTTAACCCCGTAGGAGACTCTTCTCCAGCGGCCGTTT
Source organism: Polyangia bacterium (assembly GCA_035648655.1). Lineage (GTDB taxonomy): Bacteria > Myxococcota_A > Polyangia > Fen-1088 > Fen-1088 > JADGRB01. The sequence goes on along the minus strand of DASRLC010000093.1, from coordinate 2,751 downwards.
TGGCGAACGATAGTCGGGTCCTTGACGGCGACGAGATCGTCCGTGGCGTCGGACTTCGGAACGATGACTGGTGCCCTCCCGGCCCGGGAAAAACACGGAGGGCAGCCCCGCCACGGGTCCGTGCTCATTTCAACTGAGGGGCTACATCGCGCCACGGTGGCGAACTGGCCGGGCGCTCACGTGGACCTGCGGCGCAGCGGGGGCGCTAGGCAAGCTGGAACGGACGCTCCAAAGACGACCGCTAAGACAGCTTTGAAGCCACGTTTCTCATCGCAATACTCTCCTTCGAAAGGCGGCGCGTGGGGCGGTACGTCAGACGTGCGAACAGCGATCTCGGCATCGACCCGGGCCGCCTGCTCAGATCCGGTCGCGCCCATCGTATCCGCCGGGCCATAAGCGGCAACCGGCAATCTCCGCCCGGCCGTCGGCGCTGGACACCGGATCCAAGGTCGGGCCCGCTCGGGAGACGTCATAACGCACGAAGTACTCGACATTCGGCTCGACGCGCAGCTCGGTCTGGTAGGTGTGGCCTGCCACGAGAATCTTCAAGAAGTGGTCCCCGGGTCGAACGTGGAATGGCACGTAACCCCCGCGGGAGAACCAGCCGAGCGGGACGTCGTCGACGAAGACCGCCAGCGCGCGCGACTGCTTCTTCGAGGTTTTGCCTTGGACCGTCTCCACGCGATAGAAGTAGATGATGCCGGTGTCCGCCGCGACCAGCGCCGGATGAAACGGTGGCGCCGTTGGTGGCGCATGCGCGCACGCCTCCGCGAGCAGACCGACCAGCGCCATCCAGCGCGCGGAAGCGCGTCCGCTCACCGGCTCATCCAGACGAAACCTTGCCCCGCGCAGTCACCCTTTTGGGTTGAGTCGACCATCGTATCGGGCACCCTGCTCCTTCCTAATGCCTTCGGCAGAGAGAGCCTACCGAGATTGCAGCGGATCATCGCCACCCCGTCCAGTCCCAGGCCCGCCGCGTATTCCCGCATCCGCGTAAGCGACAAGTCCGGGGCGTCATAGCCCGCCGTCTGGAACTGACCCACAATGGCAAACGGCTTGGCCGGGGCCGCGTACGTCATCAGCTCGTCCTCGAACGCGCGCGGCGCCACCGGGACCGGGCGCGATGGGATGTAATGCGTGACACCCGAGGAGCCGCAACCGACGATCAAAAGTGTTGTGAGAACCGACAGCAGTCGAACAACGCCCTGGTGGTGATGCAGTTCGACCCCACCACAAACACGGTGGGTTCCTATCTGAACGGCATGCACCAATTCACGCCTTCGCCGCCCAAGACCAATCCTAACGCAGGCACGGCAGTCCGCCTCGGCTCTCAACGCTGACCGAGCCTCCCACATCGGAGGCCGGTGAGCGGTGCCTATGGCTTGCCGCCGTCCGGGCGGCAGCACCGGCCTACCGGGCTCACCCGACGGGCTCACGGAGCGCCAGGCGCGCATATGTGACATGGATTCCGCGAGCTTGAGACTGGCTCGGATCGTAAGGTGTGGCCGTCCGGGTCCGCGCAAATGAGGTCGTCGGCACAGGCGTATGCGGCCATCTCGCCGCAGGCGGCGAGTTTCAGGCAACCGTTGAGCCGCATATACGCGCATCCTGAAATGCTGATTCCGAGGACAATCGTGAGAATCGTTCGCTGGACCTCTCCCATTGATATCCCCCGTCGCGATGCTCGAATGTGACAACACAAACTGTTTACCCGACCGCATCCTTCACCGCCTTGACCGGCCGAGTCCTTGCGACTCGTCGCGCGGCCTTCGCCATGAACACCGTCGGCTCCGTGCTGAATGGACTGATTTCCTTGCGCGTCTTAATCGCCGGCTTCTCAATAACCACGACTTTCACGAACCCGGGGCACCAGAAAGACGCCACCTTCCTGAGTTCCTTGTGCCCGACGGTGAGTGCCTCCACGATGGACTGGACCTTGCGCCGGAGCGGCCTAACGACGCCTACGAGGGTCATCGAGCCGCACGCGGCGGGACTTACCCATCGGGTTTTCTGACGGGCGCATCTCCATGTAATAGGGCACGTCGACCGGATTCTGTTACAGGTTTCGACGCGCTCCGCGGTTATTTCAAACGCGCGAAGGGGATGCGACTCAACAAGAAACAGATCGAAAGGCTCGTCCGGACGTTCAACGAATCTTCGACCGCTCCGCGCCGGCAAACCGAGAAAGCGTGCAGCTCGAGACTCCATTTTTGATTACTGACTTAGCGAATGTCCGATGCGGTGTTTGCATCAACACAGCACAGATGTCCCTCGCTTAGTGATCGCTGCAAGGATAAGTGAACATATCGACCTCGACATATCCTGCCCCTGCGGTTCACTAATCAACGAGCGGCTGGCAAGACGGCGACGCCGAGACCGCGTCTCGTGTCTTACCGACTCGAGAGTCAGCAATTATCATGCAGGTATTCCAGTCGTTTCCACTGTCATCGATCGCTCGTCGCTCCTCTAACAGTACAAATAGCTTTTTTCGCGCTCGATGGATTTGCGCGCGGACGGTATTGATCGAAACCCGATTAAGAATGGCGATCTCGGCGGTCGTGTAGCCTTCAATTTCGAATAGAACAAACGCGGCTCTCATGCGCTCACTAAGCGTCGATTTCGCACGCCCGGTGTGAAGCCGGTCGAGATGGCCCGGGGCGGCGGCGTGATGACGTCGAATGGTGGAAATGGAGGCGCCAATCGGCGGGGCACACGGTGTTTCTCCACACGCGGGCACACGGCCCCCTTACC
>DASRLC010000092.1:0-5952 GCA_035648655.1 Polyangia bacterium | reverse complement strand
GCCGGCGCCCCCAGCGCTTCAGCGGACGGCGCCGCGCCGGCGGACGGCGCCGCGCCGGCCCACGCACCGGCCGATGGCGGTACGCACTAGCTATCTATACCGAGCCAGCGCAACAACAGTGCCGGCCCGATGAATAGATAGCTGAGCGCGGCCAACGCCAGGAACGGGCCGAAGGGGATCTGCAGCCGGCGCAGCGGCTCGCGCGTCTTCGTGGTGTCGGCGCCGCGCCGCTGCCAGATCGCGATCGGGAGGCTGACGAACGCGCCCGTGAATGACCCGACGAATACCACGAACGGCAGCGCTGGCCATCCCAGCACCGCGCCGATCACCGCCAGCAGCTTGCCATCGCCCAGGCCCAGCCCCTCGCGCCTCAGCACGCGGTAATAGAATTCGCTGATGATCAAGAAGCACAGATAGCCGGCCGCAGCGCCGATCAGCCGCTCCAGCCAGCCGGCGCCGTGGGCGCCGAACCCGGCGAAAAACAGGATCGGAATAGCCGGCAGTGTGATGACGTCCGGTAGCAGCTGGGTCGCGAGATCGATGAACGACAGCACCGTCAGCGTGCCCGCAAAGGTGAAATAAACCGCGAAGCGTGCCAGCCGGATCGCGGTCGCTTCCCCTGGATCGGCGGCCACGAAGCGCCACCAGATCGCCGCGGCCAGCAGCGCCGCCAGCAGCTCGACCAGCGGGTGCCGGGCCGAAAACGGCGCCCGGCAGGTGCGGCACCGCCCGCGCAGCAACAGGTATGAGATGACGGGCAAGTTGTCGCCCGCGCGGATCGGTGTTCCACAGCCGTCACAGCGCGAGCCCGGGCGGACGATCGATTCGCCGCGGGGAATGCGGTCGATGCACACGTTGAAGAAGCTTCCCCACAGGGCGCCGAACAGCCCGGCGGCGGCGGTCGCCAGAGGCGAGGACAACAACGCCGCGCTGTCACCCATCCCGTCGATGCTAAGGTTGCCGGCGCCTTGAAGGGAAATAAAGTTGTCGCGGGGATCCTTTTGGCGAGCCTGGTCGGCGCTTGCCACGCACGCCGCGTGGATTCGCGCGCGGCCCATCCGGTCGCGTCGGCCGAGCAGGCGGTGCAGCCGGCGTTCTTCGAGCGGGCCCTTCGGCAAATCGGCGGAGCGCATTTTCACGGCCTGACGCGGCTGTCGGTCGGTCGGGCTGGCGCGCCGCCGGAGGCCGTCACCACCACCACCGACGTCTGGGTGGATCGCGCCGGCAACTACCGCTTTCACGAAGAGAACGACCGCGACGGCGGGCGCGAGGTGGTCCTTTACGGGCGCGAGCTGTCGGTTGCGCTACGCTATGGGAAGATGATCCGCCGCGTTGCCGAAGAGCCCGAGCCGAGCCGCCTGCTCGGCGAAGCCCTGGGTGGTCCAGCGGCGGTGGTCGAGCTGGTGGCGGCCCAAGCGCGCGTCGCGCCGGATGGCGCCGAAACGGTGGGGGGCGCGCGGGCCAGCGCCTCGATCTTCTCGCTGGGCGACGGCGCGGCGGCTGCCCCGGGCCAAACGATTGCAGGTTTGCGTGCCTGGCGCGGCACGGTCTCGATCCAGAGCTTGAGCGGCAGGATGCTGGTCGACGACGCCAGCGGCGCGTTGCTCAAAGCCGACCTGAGCGCCACCTTCAAGGCGACCGGGCCAGACGGTCCCGAACAGGGCGCGGTGGAGATCCACACGGTGTTGAGCGACGTCGCCAACACGCCATCGATTCAAGCGCCTCCCGCGGAGGAGCTGGTCCTTCGCCAGCGCATCGTCCCCGAGATGCACGAGCTGCTGCACGGGATCGCAGAGCCCCGCGCGGCCGCCGAGCCGCAACGGCGCGCGGCGGCCCCATCCCGGGAGGCGCGCCGGTGACCTCCGACCAGACGCCGCCCGACATCGGCGCGGTCGAGCTGCTCTCCGCCTCGCCAACGTCGCGCAGCCCCGGCCTCGATCATCTGGCCCAGAACCGCCGGCTGGTGGTCCGTCGGGCCCTCATCGCGACGGCGGTGGGTGGCATCATCCCGCTGCCGGTCCTGGACGACTACTTTGCGGGACGGGTGCGCGCGGGCATGTTGATGAAGATCGGCGAGCGTCGGCAGGTCGACATCGCGCAGTCTTCGGCGGAGCTGCTCGGCGATCCGCGCGACGGGAACGCCGTCCGCAACGCGACCATGACCGCGGCGACCCTGCTGGCCCTCAAGCTGGCCTGGCGCAAGTTCTTCGCGTTGCTCGCGCTCGGTCGCCGCGCCGAAGAGATGGCGACCACCTTCCAGCTCGGCACCCTCTTCGATCACTACTGCGCCAAGCTGCACGTCGGCGGCGAAGTCGACCGCACGCGGGCCTCGCTGCTGCGGGTCACCATCCACAGCGCGCTGGCCGAGTCGGAGCGGGCGGCGCTGGTGACGGCCTTCCGCGAAGGCAGCCGGGTGCTGGGTCAGTCGGCCCTCGAGGCGCCGGCCTGGATGGGCGAGAAGGTCGAGCGCGCCGCGCACCGCTGGGCCGAGAGCGGCGGCCGCAGCGCCGATGCCGGCGATCTCGGCGAGCCCGAGGAGACCGAAGCCCAAGCCCGCTGGGTGGATCGCGCCACGTCGGCGGTCGAGGATCGGCTGGCGCGCGCAGGGCACGGCTACCTGCTGGGCCTGGTGACCTCGTTCGAGCGGCGGTTGAAGGTGGCCGAGACCCAGCCGACGCCGCCCGCGGCCGTCTGAACGCGGGGCTGGCTCGGGCGCGGCCGCTTTGCTAAATTCAAAGGCAGGTGAAGAAAACGCAACGTTCGTCGTCCGGTGGGGGCGCAGGAAAAAAGGTTAACCAGGCCGGCAAGATTGGCAGAACGGCCGGCAGAGCCGAGATGCCCGGCAAATCAGCTAAAAAACTAGCGGAAAAAGCGGCCCGGCGGACGGACGGAACGGATCGAGCCGGGCGCGGACAGGCGGCTGCGCGCAAGGCGCCGGTGCGAATTCCGGTGCGCGGTGGTAAGTCGAAGGTCAAGACGCGGGCGCCCCAAGAAGCCCCGACGCAGACCCGCAACAAGTCCGACCTGGCCGAGACGCGCGCGCTGGCGGTGGCGGCCATGGAGGCGGCGCTCGACAAGCGGGGCCTCGAGCCGGTGCTGATCGACGTCTCGGCCATGGGCAGCTATACCGACTTCATCGGCGTCGTGAGCGGTCGCAGCGATCGCCAAGTCGATGCCATCGCCGAGAACGTCTGCGCGGTCATGAAGGCCAGCGGGCGTCCGCCTCTCGGTCGCGAGGGGACGGGCACCGGTCGCTGGACGCTGCTCGATTTCGGCGCCTTCGTGGTCCACGTCTTCTACCACCCGGTGCGCGAGTTCTATGACCTCGAGAGCCTGTGGATCGAGGCGCCGCGTGTGAAGCTGGTCGTGCCGCCAGAGGCGACGCTGGCCCAACCCGACGCCCTCTACGGCGCGCTGTAGGGCTGGCGGCGGGTTGCGGCCGCCGTCGTGAAGATCGTCCTGCTGGTCGTTGGCAAGCTGCGGGACCGGAACGTGGCGGCGCTGTGCGACGGGTATGTGCTGCGCGCCCGGCGGCATCTGCCGGTGGAGGTGGTGGAGGTCGAAGATGATCGGGCGCTGGCGCGGCGCTGGCCGGCGGAGGGGGAGACCATCGCGCTCGAGCCGGGGGGGGAGAGCTGGAGCACGGCGCGGTTCGCGCAGCAGCTCGAAGATCGGATGACCCGCGGCACGCGCAGCCTGACCTTCGCGATCGGCGGCGCCGACGGCCTGCCAGCCGCGCTGGTGGCGCGCGCCAGTCTGCGCCTGTCGCTGTCGTCGTTGACGCTGCCGCACCGGCTGGCGCGCTTGATCCTCAGCGAGCAGATCTACCGAGCGCTGACGATCATCCGCCACGAGCCATACCACCACTGACGGGAGCGGAAGCGCTGTCGTCGGGCAGGTCATTCCCGCCAGGACCGCTCCGCCCGCGGCAAGCTCGGACGGCGAGTTTTCGGTCTGGCCGTGCACTGATGCTAAATTGTCGCGCATGAGCAAGACGCGACGTGTGGTGCTGGCCATTCTCGACGGATTCGGGGAGAGCCCGGATCAGAATGGGAACGCCGTCCGGCTGGCGCGCATGCCGAGCTTCGCGCGCCTCTATGAGACGTCGCCCTGGACGCTGATCGGCGCCTCGGCCGGGGACGTCGGGTTGCCTGACGGACAGATGGGGAACAGCGAGGTCGGCCACCTCAACATGGGGGCCGGGCGCATCGTCTATCAGGACATCGTGCGCATCGATAAGTCGATCAAGGACGGGGACTTCTATTCGAACCCCACGCTGACCGCGGTGGTCGAGGCCGTGAAAGCCAGCGGTGGGACGCTGCACCTGTTCGGTCTCACCAGCCCGGGCAACGTGCACGCCTCGCTCGATCATGCCTACGCGATCTGCGAGCTGGCCAAGCGCCGCGGATTCACCAAGGTGGCCTGGCACGCGTTTCTGGACGGGCGCGACACGCCGCCCAAGTCGGCTGCCGGCTATCTGCGCCAGGTCGGCCAGAAGCTGGTCCAGATCGGGGTGGGAGAATTGGTCTCGGCGGTTGGGCGTTACTACGCGATGGATCGCGACAAGCGCTGGGACCGCTTGGAGGTGGCCTGGAAGATGCTCACCCGAGGCGAGGGGCAGCTGGTCGACGATCTGGCCGCCGCGGTCGAGAGCGACTACACGGCAGGCGGAGCCGGCAAAAAAGAGCTCACCGACGAGTTCGTGATGCCCCTGCTGCGCAAGGGCGCCGACGGCCAGGCGCGCGCAGTCATCAAAGATGGCGACGCCTGCTTCTTCTTCAACTTTCGGGCCGATCGCGCCCGCCAGCTCACCCTGGCCCTCAGCGCCGGCGACGATGCGTTTCCCTACTTCGATCGCGGGCGCCGGCCCAAGCTGGCGGCCTTTGCGACCATGACCAAGTATGACGCCAAGGTCGACGTGCCGGCGGCCTTCCCGCCCCAGAGTCTGCACATGATCCTGGGTGAGGTGCTCTCGCGGCACGGCGTCTCGCAGCTCCGCACCGCCGAGACCGAAAAGTACGCGCACGTGACCTACTTCTTCAATGGCGGCAACGAACAGGCCTTCCCGGGCGAAGAGCGCAAGCTGGTGCCGTCCAACCGCGAGGTGGCGACCTACGACCTGGCGCCCGAGATGTCGGCGGTGCCGGTCACCGACGGGGTGGTCGAGGCGCTCGAGCCGGGCGGACCGACCTTCATCCTGGTGAACTACGCCAATCCCGACATGGTCGGCCACACCGGTAAGCTCAAACCCGCGGTGAGCGCGATGGAGACCGTCGACACCTGCATCGGCCGCATCGCGACGGCCGCCGCGGCAGTCGACGCGACGCTGTTCATCACCGCCGACCACGGCAACTGCGAGGTGATGATCGATCCGGTGACCGGTCAGCCCCAGACCGCGCACACCATGAACCCGGTGCCCTTCATCGTGGTGGGCGGCCAGCCGGTGCACAAGCTCCGCAGCGGCGGGCGGCTGGCCGACGTGGCGCCGACCATCCTGGCCGAGATGGGGATCGCGGCGCCGCCCGAGATGGACGGCGTGAGCCTCTTCGCGGAGGCCGGGTCCGGCGGGAAATGAGCCTCGGCAAGCGGCTCATCGATCTGGCGCGGTCCGAGCTGAACTCGCTGCTCGACAAGGCCGCCCACGCGGACGACGACCGCGATCTGCGCGACACCGGCGGCGACGTGTCGTCGATGTCGGACGCCGAGCTGTCGGCCGAGATCGAGCGCCGGCGCCAGGCGCGCGAAGAGGTGGAGCGGGCCACCCACGGCACCCGCCCGCCGCGCCGTCCGCCGCCGCCCCGCCGAACCGCGGCCGGCGACGACGCCATTCGGAGGGCCTACGCCGCGCTGGAGATTCAACCCGGCTCCGACTTCGAGGCCGTCCGGCACTCGTACCTGCGCCTGCTGCGCAAGTATCATCCGGACCTGCACGCCGATACGCCGGACAAGCAG
>DASRLC010000091.1:0-3265 GCA_035648655.1 Polyangia bacterium | reverse complement strand
CGGTTGCAAAAACACACCATATATTAGTAGATTTCAAACACATGACCTGTATTGCAACCACCGAGCGGAGCCTGTAGAAGAACGAGGCGAGGGTCGTGCTCGACCTTGAGTGGCGCGATCAGCGGACGGTCAGGATCGCCGATCTCGACCGCATTCTAGGACGTTCTACGTCCTACGCACGATTCCTGGCGCACGAGCTCGTCCGGAAGGGCTGGCTGGAACGCCTTCGACCGGGACTCTTCCGTCTCATTCCCGCGAACCGCGGTCGAGAGGGAGTCGCCGATACGAATCCCCTGGCCGCGGGAGCGGCCCTCGTTCATCCGAGCTTCTTCTCCTTCGGTACGGCCTGTTCCTTCCACGGCCTCACCGAGCAAGTGTTCAGCGAAGTCTACATCGCCTGCCAGAAGCGCCTGCGCCCGCGCACGGTCCGAAACACGCGGTACGTGTTCATCGACGTGCGCCAAGACCGTTTCTTCGGCTTCACCGACGCCGACGTGCTCGGCGAAGTCGTGCCGATGGCGACGCGCGAGCGCGCCCTCCTCGACGCCATCGACCGACCGCGTTTCGCCGGCGGCCTCGGCGAGGTCTCGAGGATCGTCGCGCGCTCTGCCGCCAAGTTGTCCTGGCCGGCATTGCTCACGCTCCTACGACCCTGGCGCGAATCAGCGCTCGTCCAACGCCTCGGCTATCTGCTCGACCTCAATCACGTCGAAGTCCCCGCTCCAGAGCGCCAGGCTCTGAAATCGCTCGTACGCCCGGCGAGCAAGGTCCACCTCGGAGCCCGAGGAAGGTGGGGATCTGCCGGTGCGCTCGGCCCTTGGAACGTTGTCGAGAACGTGCCCCGCGACGTGCTCCTCGAACCGACGACGCAGAAGCAGCGTCGCGTCATGAGGCCGATTCGGCACCCACTCGAACGTCAGGAGAGCCAGAAATGGACTATGCCGATCCGAAACTGGAAGAACGCACTCAACCAATTTGCGGTACATTTCGAAAGTCGGTTGCCCGTCTGAGGCCAGACGGCCCAGTTACACAGAACTCAGGATAGGGCCGGGCGGTGTCTTGGAACCCTTGGAAAACCCCCAAAGATCACGCGCGGATCGAGTTTTGGCGAAGGACAGGTGCGCGTACCGCGGCCCGCAAGCCGCTGCCCGTTCTTCCTCGAGCACGTCGGCCAGCGCCGCCATCCCGGCGTCGACCACGAACTCCCGCAGATCTCGTCGGACCATTGCGTGCAGCAGCGGCAACAGCGCCCCGGTCGTCGGGGCTGTTCTCTTCGGTCCCTTCCTGGCACTCTTCTTCATCGGCGGCTCCTTGTCTACGCAACCCCGAGAATTCCCTCGGGGCGACTTGGATCACCACTTCAATTTTCAGCAGGAGCCGGGACTACGTCCCCCAGCGCGCCGGGGAAACTCGGCGCGCTGGGAAACCCGGATTCAAACTGACCCACTGCCCGACGCCTCGGTCCTCAATCCTAAACATACGTATTGGGAGTACTTCAGCCTTAACCTTGTGAGGAGCCAACTAACATGAATTCATTTACACGGACCCGTTCGTCGTTTGTCCCGATCGCTCTCGTCGCTTGCCTGAGCTCGTTCGGAGGTGCCGGGTGCGGCTCTTCCTTGGGCTCCGGCGGCACTGGCGGCGCATCCGGAGCATCGGGTGCAGGTGGTTTGGCCGGCGCCTCGGCCGGTACCTCAGGTCACACAGGTAGTGTGGACTCGGGATTGGACGGGGGAACTGTCTACGCGTGTCCAGAATCCGTCGCGACCGCTTGTGCCGCGTTCGACGCCGGGGTGGGCCCGTACCCCAACTCGTTCTTCCACGGCCACGAGTGCATACCGACCTGGTCTGGCGCCCTGGCGGACTGTGCCGCACCGACCATCGGGGGCGGCTTCTTCAACTGCGGCAACTACTACATCAGGATCCTGGAAAACGTCGACGTCGGTGCCGTCTCATACTACGACGTCAGCACCGGCGAGCTGGTCGCGATCTTCGAGTCGAGCAATAGCCCGGCCCTTGGGTGTCTGGCGGGCCCGGCCGAATTCAATCTGTCCCAAGCCTGCATCGGTTTTGGTCAGAAGTTGACAGCGGTTTGCGCCGATGGCGGCTCGGACAGCGGTTCCTGAGGTTAGATACGACACCGCCCGAGACGGTGCTCGACATCTGGACGCTGGCCGAAGCGCCGCTGCTCGCCGTGAAAAACGGCATCTTGGGCAGGTCGAGGAGCGCGGGGAGTCGACGGAACAGATTCTATCGGCCGTTTGACCCGATCAACTTTCGGGCCCGTCGAGTAGCCCCGAGGAATTTCGGCTCTCCTGCTGTTGGTGTGGGTGCAGATCCACGGTCCGCCTGCCGCCGGGAAAGAGACCAGCTCACCCCCCATGCAGGCGACGTGCACGAGATCGGTCGCCGGATCGTAAGCCACCCCGCGCGGGATCGGACAGGCCGCTCGGCGCGTCACGATCGTCCCCGCGACCGGATCGATCGTGACGAGCGCGCCCCCGCGTCGGAGGATGACGTGAACGTGCCCGGCGGCATCGGCGACCAATCGGCCCGGCTCGTCGTGCGGCTGCAGCGCGATCTTGGCCGTCAATGTCTGAGTCGTGAGGTTGGCGACCGCAATCGTGTCGCGGTCGGGATCGGCGGCCACCGCCGTGACGCCGTCCGGAAGGATCGCCAGGGTTCCCCCGCTGATGGCCGGCGGCGGATCGGCGGCAGAAGCGGTCGTGTCAAAGATCAGTGGGTTGACCGACACGTTCGGGGGGAAGACGCCCCCGTCAGCCACGCTGGGCCCGGGCGACGACCCAACGTGGGCGACGCCCCCGTCGGCGACGCTCGGTAGGGTCGGCGTCCCATCTCCGGGCCCGCCTCCCGCCGGAGCCAGGGTGCTGCAGGCGCCAGACGCGGCCACGAGGCCGAGGACCAACACGGCGATCAGGCGACAAACCTCACCGGGCGAAGCGAAGGTCGTGGTGTGGAGTTGACCCGATCCGGTGGACGGTTTCGTTACGCTGCCTGCTTCACGGAATGTATCAGCTCGAACTCGACAGGGCTGTTGTAATTGATCGCCGAATGGCGGCGTTGGAAATTGTAGAAGCCGTCGATGTACTCGCGAATTGAGAGCGTGTGCCCGTCGTGTCTGGTCGGAGAGCGTGACCTCGACAAGCTCGTCGTGCCGCCCGAGTGATTTGATGACACGCAGGCGGGTCGTCGACTTGGCGCGCGTGAGCCAGTGGCGATTGGCGCCGCTGCGTTCGAGTCGCGT
>DASRLC010000090.1:0-10503 GCA_035648655.1 Polyangia bacterium | reverse complement strand
TCACATCACGGGCAGCGAGCCGGCGCGCCTCACGCTCGAGGTCGGACCTGGGCGTCTCGTCGCGGATGGCCGGCGGGGGACGCGCCTGCGGGTTCAAGCCGTCGACAAGAACGGGACGCCGACCATGGTGCGGGGCCTGAGCTGGGAGACGCCCGAGGGGCGCGTCCGGCAGGTGCGCGTCCCGCGCGACGGCGAATACCTGGCCGAATACGTTCCCGATCGCACGCACGATCCCCACCGTGAGTCGGTCGGCGTCATGGCGTCGCCGACGCTACGGGCAGAAGGGAACGTCGACGTGCTGGCGGCGCCGGTGCGGCTGGTGGCGGGCGCGCGGGTCGGGCTCTTCACCAACCTCGGCCACGGCGCGGGCCCGGCCGCCTTCGTCGAAGCACTGGCGCCGTTGCCGCTGCCGCGGCTGCGGGTCTTCGCCGGGTTCGCCGCCGGCTATCTGCGCGCCGACATCACGTCGCCGGGCGTCGAGATGGCCGGGACCGCCCGCCTCGAGACCAGCACCTTCCCGCTCCTGGCCATGGTGCGGGCCGCGATCCCACTGCCGCGACTGTTCGAGCTTGCCGGCGATCTCGATGGGGGGTGGGCTTGGGCCTGGACCCGAATCACCGCCACACCATCTGGCTCCGGCCCCACCGGTACCACCCCCATCGTCGTGCTGGCCACCGCCGACACGGTGGCGCTCGGCGCGGGGTTGGAGCTGGCCTATCCGCTGCGCCCGGGCCGGCTGGCGGTGGGGATTCGATATCTGTGGATCGATCTCGGACGGACCTCGCAGGGCGATCAGATCGCCGGCAACAGCGCCGGTCTCATCGGCGATATCGGATACAAACTGACCTTTTGAGCATGCATGTTAGAAAGGTCGATCTGATGTTGGGAATCGTGGAAGGGGCGTTTGCGTCGAGGGCGCTGGGTGAGCCGTCTACGCCGCTGGTGGTCAGCGTGCCCCACGCCGGGTTGGGCACCGCCGGCTACGAGGAGACACTGACGCCGGAGCTGGACGTGCGCTGCGACGCCGATCTGTTCGTCGACCGGCTCTACGACATCGGCGGGCCGACGGGGCCGGAGGTCTACGTGGCGGCCAAGCTCTCGCGGTTCGTCTGCGATCTGAACCGCGATCCCGACGACGTGAGCCCGGGCGCGGTCCCCGAGCATCCGGCGCCCCGCAACGCCGACGGCCGCGGGTTCATCTGGGCGGTCACCACCACCGGGGGACCGGCGCTGTCCCGCCCGCTGTCGCTCGATGAGTGGCGGGGACGCACCGCCATCCACGCCGCCTACCACGAAGCGATCCGCCGGGCCCTCGCCCGGGCCAAGGCGCGCTTCGGTTACGCCATCCTGGTCGACGGGCACTCGATGCCCTCGCGCGGCCGCGCCGGGCACCGCGATCCGGGGCACGCGCGGGCCGCCGTGGTCCCGGGCGATCGCGGGGGACAGAGTTGCTCGCCGGCGCTGCTGGCCGAGGTGGTTCGCCACTTCCGCGCCGAGGGTCTCGAGGTGCGCCCCAACGATCCGTACAAAGGTGGCTACATCACCGCGCACCACGGGCGGCCGGGCGACGGCGTGCACGCGATCCAGATCGAGCTGCGCCGCGATCTCTACCTCGACGAAGATCGCTTCGTCCCGGTCGAGCCCGACCTGGAGCGCTTGCGCGCGGTCGTCGTGGCGCTGCTGGCGAAGTTGACGACCTTCCGGCCCTGAGGACCTGGCGCCGAGGTCCGACCTCGGCGAACCGGCGGCTCACCCCGCGTCGTGGGCTTCGGCGCCGCGCTCGGCTGGCTTTTTGTAGAGCTCCTCGAGCACGGCGCGGTATTTGTCGACCACGACCTTGCGCTTGACGCTCAGCTTGGGCGTGAGATCGCCGCTGGCCTCGGTGAGGTCCTGCGGCAGGATCGCAAAGCGCTTGATGCTCTCGAAGGAGGCCAGCTTGGCATTGACGGCGTCGATGTCCTTTTGCAGCGCCGCCTTCACGTCGCCGGCCTCCGCCAGCTCCGGGCCGCTCTTGCCGCCGAAGCGTTTGATGGCCTCCTCGGACAGCGTCACCAGCGCCACGCAGTAGGGACGATTGTCGCCGTAGAACACCACCTGGCTTACCAGCGAGGAGGCCGCCTTGACCGCGTTCTCGATCGGTTGGGGCGCGACCTTCTTACCGCCCGCGGTCACGATCAGGTCCTTCTTGCGGTCGGTGATACGCAGGAAGCCGTCTTCGATGACGCCGATGTCCCCGGAGTGAAACCAGCCGTCGGGCTCGACCGCTTCGGCGGTGGCGGTCGGGTTGTTGTAGTACTGGCGAAAGACGGACGGCCCACGCATCAAGATCTCGCCATCGTCGGCGATCTTGGTCTCGACCACGTCCAAGGCCGGACCGACCGTCCCGAAGCGAAACCGATCGATCCGGTTCAGGTACGCCGCGGAGGTGGTCTCGGTGAGGCCGTAGCCCTCGAGCACCAACAGTCCCGCGGCCTGGAAGAACTCGGCGATCTCCGCCGCCAGCGGCGCGCCGCCCGAGATCAGAAAGCGGCAGCGATCGAGCCCCAGCCGCGCGCGTAGCTTCGACAGCACCAGCTTGTCGGCCAGCCAGTATCTGGCGCCGCCCCCGCCGGGGCGCCCGGACCGGGCCGCGGCGGCGCGGGCGCGCCCAACGGCGATCGCCCAGGCCGACAGTCCCTTCTTGATCGCCGACCCCTGCCCCAGCGCGGCTTGAACCCCGGCGTAGAACTTCTCGAATATCCGCGGCACCCCGGCCATGAAGGTCGGGTGGGTGGCGACCAGATCGTCCTTGATGCTGGGGGTCCCGCGCGAAAAGATCGTGACATAGCCCGATTCGATCCCGGCCCATTCCAGCTCGCGCCCGAGGATGTGGGCCAGCGGCAGGAACAGATACTGCTCGTCGTTGTCGTCGACGTGCATGGCGCGGATGGCGCTGCAGATCGCCGAGGTCAGGTTCTCGTGGGTCAGCACCACCCCCTTGGGGACCCCCGTCGTGCCCGAAGTGTAGACAATCGTGAACAGCGACTCGGGACCGAGCGCGTCGGCCTGCGCGTCGAGCTCGTTGCCGGGGACGCCCAGCCAGTCCCGTCCCGAGGCGCGCAGGGCGGCCAGCGGACGCACGAAGTCGCCCGAATTGGCCCCGGCGCCGGCCAGCTGGACCGCCCCGGTGACGGTGAACAGCCGATCGCGCAGCGGCAGCAGCTTGTCGCGCTGGGCGTCGTCCTCGATGAGCAGCACCTTGGCGCCGGCGTCGCGGATGATGAACTCGCACTGCTCGGCGGTATTCGAGGCGTAGATCGGCACCGTCACGCCCCCCGCCAGCAAGATCCCCAGATCGCACAGCACCCATTCGAGGCGGGTCTGCGAGAGCAGGCAGACCCGATCGCCCGGGCGCAGGCCCATGGCGATGAAGCCAGCCGCGATCTCCCGCGCCGCTGTATCGGCCTCCTGGAAGGTTACCGAGCGCCAGGCGTCCCCTTCGTGGTGGCGAAACGCCACCTTATCGGGGGTCCGCGCGACCCGTCGTTTCCACATCGCGACCGCGGTCCGCGGCCCGTTCTGCCGCAGATCGCCCAGCTGGGCGGGGGGGGCGCTCATCGTCTCACCACATAGTATAGAATTTCCAGCATGTCGGCGAAGCCCCTGCCCCGCTGGCGTCTTGCGGCCCGCGCCGCCGGTATCTGCGCGCGCGTCGGCAAGCACTGGATCCGGCTGTGGGTCGGCCTGATCTTTCTATGGCTGCGCCGCTCTGGGCCGGCCCGCCGGCGGGCCTGGATGGGGCGGGTGGTGGTCGATCTGTTCCGGGAGCTCGGTGCCACCTTCATCAAGGTCGGCCAGATCATGAGCACCCGGCCCGATCTGATTCCGGAGTTCATCTCGCAGGCGCTGGCCGAGCTGCAGGATCACGTCGGCCCATTCTCGTTCGACGACGTCATCCGGACCGTCGAGGGAGATCTGCACCGTCCGATGGCCAGCGTCTTCACCGAGTTCGCCCCGGTGCCGCTGGCTTCGGCGTCGGTGTCGCAGGTCCACAAGGCCCGCCTCACCGACGGACGCATCGTGGCGGTCAAGGTCCAGCGGCCGAACGTGGTCGAGCTGTGCACCTTCGATCTGGCGGTGATGCGCATCGGCGCCCGAATGCTCAACGTCATCCCCTCGATCTCGACGCTGGCGCCGGTCGACACCGTCGAGGAGTTCGGGCGGGCCGTGTTCGCGCAGCTCGACTTCCGGATCGAGGCCCGCAACAACCGGCGCTTCCGCGAGAACTTTCGCAACGATCCCCAGGTGGTCTTCCCCGAGGTCATCGAGGCGCTGTCGACCGAGCGGATTTTGACCATGGGCTTCATCGAAGGCACCAAGATCCTCTCCACGCCGAACACCCGGTCCGATCCCAAGCGGGTGGCTCGGCTGGGCCTGGCCACCCTCCTGAAGATGATCTTCGAGGATGGCTTCGTGCACGCCGATCTGCACCCCGGCAACATCTTCATCACCCCCGACGACAAGCTGGCGTTGCTGGATCTGGGCCTGGTGGGCGAGCTGGACGAGCCAAACCGTAAGGGGTTCGCTCGCTTCTTCGCCGCCTGGGCCCAGCGCGACGGCGACGCCATGGCCCACATCATGTATGGCATGTCCGCCAGCGCGGGCATGCCGCGCGATCCGGAGGCCTTCGAGCGCTACCGCGCCGCGATCATCGAGTTCGTGGGGCGCTACTGGGGCCACCGGCTGGGCGAGGTCCAGGTCGGCAAGGTGCTGCTCGACATGCTGGGAATCCTGCGGCGCCACCGGGTGCGGGTGAACCCCAGCTTCACGATCGTCAACATCGCCATCGCGGTCACCGAAGGGATCGGCAAGCAGCTCGATCCCGAGCTGGATCTAATGAGCGCGGCGCTCCCCTATTTCCTGGCCCACCCGGTCGAAGGCGCTGGGCAGGCCTGACACTGGTTGCGCTCGGCCCCCCTTGAACGCGCCCTATAAGACCGCGTAATATGCGGTCGTTAGCTTGCCACTATGACATCGTCGTCAGGGTGACGGATGGAGCAAGCCCCCCGCATTCCGGAACGGTACACGCTCATCGAAGAGGTGGGACAGGGTGGTATGGCGATTGTGTATCGGGCTCAGGACGAGACCCTCAAGCGGCAGGTCGCGATCAAGGTGCTCCACCAGCACCTGGCCGGCGAGCCCGAGTCGCGCGCGCGTCTCGAACGTGAAGCGCAGGCGGTGGCCAAGCTGCGCCACGACAACATCCTCGAGATCTTCGACTACTCGGGGCTCGACTCGCACACGGCGTACATCGTCACCGAGTTCATCGACGGCCAGACCCTCAAGCAGTTCTTGAACACGCGCGCCCTCGGTTTTCCGGAGGTGGCCGCCCTCATCACCAGCGAGATCTGTCGCGCCCTCGGCCACGCGCACGCCGCCGGCGTCATCCACCGGGACGTCAAACCCGAGAACGTGATGATCCGCAAGGACGGGCTCATCAAGCTCATGGACTTCGGGATAGCTCAGATCCTGGATTTTCAGCGCATGACGGTGACAGGGCAGCTCTTGGGCTCACCGGCCTACATGGCGCCCGAGGTCATCGAGGGCAAGCCGCTCGATTTTCGCACGGACGTGTTTTCGGTCGGCATCCTGCTCTATCTGCTGGCCACCGGCGCGCTGCCCTTCGCCGGCAAGAACCCGCACGAGGTGTTGCGCCGGATCTCCGAAGGGAGGTTCGCCGATCCGCGCAGCGTGAAGGCGGGGATCGATCAAGGGCTGGCGCGGACGATCTCCCGCGCGCTGGCGCGCAGCCCCGATGATCGCTATCCCGACGTGGCGCCGCTGGGGGACGATCTGGTCGTCTACTTGGCGGAGGCCGGCCTCACCGATGTGCGCGCGGAGCTGCGGGCCTACTTCGCGGATCCGATCGCCTACGAGGCGGCGCTGCCGGCGCGTCTGGGGTCGGCGCTCATCGACTCGGCCGCCGCGCACCTGGCGGCGGGCCGACGGGTCAAGGCGCTCGAGCTGTGGAACCGGGTGCTGGCCTTCGATCCGCACAACACCGTCGTCAACGTGGCGCTGCGCCGGCTCGAGGGGCGCCGACGGCTGAAGACGGCGGTGGCGGTCGTGGGCGCCGCGGCGTTGTTCGCGGGGGTCGGCTCCGCCCTGATTCACCGAATGCATGGGAGGCCTGCGGTGCCGCCGGCGGCGCCGCCGTCCCTCCGTCCGGTCGTGGTGGCGCGGTCGGCGTCCCCCGTGCCGCCCCCCGCCGTCGCGGCGCCGACTGGGAGCAACGGGCCCCGTTCGCCGACGGTGACCCACGCTGCCCGCCCGCGGACGTGGCTCGATCGCGAGAGCGGCAACCGCGCCGGCGGCGCGGCCCGGACCTTCACGCTCGGACCCACGCCCCAAAACGTGGACGTCTACCTCGATGGTCGTCGCGAGTTCGCCTACGATCTCGACCACACGACATTGGCGGTCCCGTGGAAGTCGGACCACGTGATCGAATTTCGTAGCCCCACCGGCTGTTGCTTCGTCGAGCGGATCGAGGTCGGCCCCGATCACCCGCTACCGGCGGACGCCATCATCGCGCGGCGTCTCAAGTGGCGGCCGGCGCGTCTGCTCGTGACGACCGATCCCGCCAGCGGATCGGCACGCGTGATGGTGCGGGATCCCAACCGACACGCGACCCCTACCGCGGCGCACCCGGGCGAGGAGATCGACGTCCCCTTTTTCGCCGACGACGACGCCAGCAAGGAGATCGAGATCGCGGTCGATACCGGCGAGGCATTCGCGACCGAAAAGATTCGCGTCCGCGCCGGCGAGCGCAGCCGCCACGTCGTGAAACTGCGGCCCGGAGCCAATTGAATAGTCGCCAACCGATGGTCCCTCGGGGATGACGTTCGGCCTGCTGGCCGCCCTGGCGGGGGCGCTCTTCGCCGCGACGCCGGCGCGGCAATCGCCGCCCCACGCCACGCCGCGAGAGGCCTTCGATCGCGGGCGGACCGCCTTCGGGCGCGCGGAGTATAGGCGCGCCATCGAGATCCTCCACCCCCTGCTCTATCCGGAGGTGCTGCTCGACAGCGAGGGCGAGGTCGTTCAGGCCCACCGTATGCTCGGCGTCGCGTACCTCTACCAGAACCAATCCGACGAGGCGCGGCGCGAGTTTCACAAGCTGCTCGAGCTGCGCCCCGACTATCGGTTCGACCCCCTTCTCGATCCCCAGCAGGTGGTCGACGCATTCAACGGCGTCGTCAAGGAAGAGGAGACCGAGATCGCGTCCTTCGAGGCCCGGCGGCGCCAGCGGGATCAGGAACTCCTCGCGCGTCGCCTGCGCGAGGAGCGGCTGCGACCGCCGGTCACCACCATTTTACGCTACGAGCACCATCCCTACGGGCTCAACTTCGTTCCCTTCGGCGTGGGACAGTTCCAGAGCGGCCAGCGGCGCAAGGGCTGGCTGTTCCTCGGCGTCGAGGCGGGCCTAGGCGCCGTTTCGATTGGCGCGTTCGCGACCAACCTGGCGCTCTACGGCCTGCACCCCCACCGCAAGTGCCTGGTGCAGGAGCCGATCGACAGCAACGGCCTCTCCGAGACCTGCCCGCCCGACAAGATCGACCATTCGCAGGAGGACACCTCCTCGGCGCTCCTGCGGGTTCAGCTCGTGACCGGTGCCCTGTTCTTCGCGACGGCGATCTGGGGGGTGGTCGACGCCCTCCGGCACTATCGACGCGAGGTGCTGCTGGAGTCGGGAGCGGCCGAGGCAGTCCCCGCGGCGGCGCCGACGTTTCGACTCGGGTTGATGCCGTTCGGACTATCGGGGTCGTTCAGCTTTTGACGCCCCACTCTGGAAAGGACGACCTCCATGGCCACTCTTAAAATTCAGCTTCCGGGCAAAGGGACGCGGATCTACCGCATTCACAAGAAGATCACTTCGCTCGGGCGCAGCGCCGAGGCCGACGTGTCGCTGGCCGAGCCGTCGGTGGCCGAGAGCCACGCGCACATCCACTTCGACGGGCGCGAGTTCAACCTGACCGCCACCGAGCGGGACGGGGAGGTCTTGGTCAACGGGCGCAAGCGGAGCAAGCAGCGGCTCATGCACGAGGATCGGATCCGGATCGGCAACGTCGAGCTGGAGTTCTCGCTTTACGACCAGCCGGGGGCCGACGGGGCGGATGACGACGGCGCCGCGACCGAGCTGGCGTCGTACAAGAAGCTCTACGAGTTCAGCGGCAAGCTGATGGCGAGCTACGAGCTGCCGGCCCTGCTCGACCAGCTCCTCGACGTGATGATCCAGGTCTCGAACGCCGACAAGGGCTTCCTGGTGCTCATGGAATCCGGCGAGCCGGTGGTGAAGGCCGCCCGCAACCTGCGCCGCGAGACGATCTTCGACGCCGTCCGCCAGCTCTCGGATTCGATCCTGGCGCACGTCATCAAGACCCGCCGTCCGCTCATCATCTCGGACGCGCTCCGCGACGAGGAGTTCAAGAACTCGCTCTCGGTGGTCAACCTCAAGCTCACCTCGGTGATGTGCGTGCCGCTCATCGAGCAAGGCAGCATGCTGGGGCTCATCTACGTCGGCAACGACAACGTGGCCCAGCTGTTCGCCGAGTCGCACCTGGAGGTGATGTCGGTCTTCGCGGCTCAGGCCTCGTTGCTGGTGCGCAACGCCCTGCTGGTCAATGACCTGCGGCTCGACAACCGGTCCTTGCAGAGCCGCATCGAGCAGATCCGTTTCGGGGAGATCCTCGGCTCGTCGCCGCGCATGCAGGAGGTCTTTCGCAAGGTCCAGAAAGTGGCCGCCACCGACATCTCGGTGCTCATCACCGGCGAGACCGGCACCGGCAAGGAGCTCATTGCGCGCGAGCTGCACAGCCGGTCGCCGCGCGCCAAGCAGCCGTTCATCACCATCAACTGCGGCGCCATTCCCGAAAACCTACTGGAATCGGAGCTGTTTGGGCATGTGCGCGGGGCCTTCACGGGCGCGGTCGGCAACAAGGTCGGGCGCTTTCAATCGGCCGATCACGGCACCCTGTTCCTGGACGAGATCGGCGAGATGCCGCTGGCGCTGCAGGTCAAGATCCTGCGGGCCTTGCAGGAGAAGGTGGTCGTGCGGGTCGGCGACACGAACTCGGAGACGGTCGACATCCGGATCCTGGCCGCCACCAACCGCGACCTCGACGCCGAGATCAAGGCCGGCCGCTTCCGCGAGGATCTCTACTACCGCCTCAACGTCGTGAACCTGCACCTGCCGCCGCTGCGCGATCGCGGCGACGACATCGCGGTGTTGGCCCGCTACATGGTGGGCCGCTACGCGCCCGAGTACGGCAGCGCGGTGCGCGGTCTCACGCCCAACGCCATTGCGGCCATCAAACGCCACCGCTGGCCCGGGAACATCCGCGAGCTCGAGAACCGGATCAAAAAGGCGGTGGTACTGGCCGACAAGGCGCTGTTGGGTCCGGAGGATCTGGATCTCTCGCCCGACGACCTCCCCGGCATCTTGCCGCTGGCGGAGGCCAAGGAGAAGTTCCAGCGCGAGTACATCAACGAGGTGCTGGCGCTCAACGCCGGCAACCGCACCAAGACCGCCCGCGATTTGGGGGTCGATCCGCGCACCATCTTTCGCCACCTCGAAAAAGGCGAAGGCGACGGCCCTCTGGATGAGCCGGCGCCCGAGGTCGGCGGCGGCCCGGGCGAGGCTTAGCCGAAGGGCGCGTCGACGAACCAGAGCGCTCGCATGGCAAGCTTCACAGAACCTGACAGCAATGTCCGACCGGCGGGGGCGAGCCTTCGTGGAAGGCCGCGCGGCGGGCGGCTTTCGTGTCTGGCACGCTTACTGCTGATGTCGATGCCACGGGTGCAAAACCCGATCGCTTTGCTCTTCGTAGTTGCCTCGATGTCGGCTTGCATCATCCCGGTCGCGCCTGAGTTTCAGGATCCCACCGCGTCGCCGAACTACGCGCCCTACGTCACCAGCTTCAGCCCGGATTTCGATTCGATCGTCACCAGCCAGATGCCGTCGTTTTCGGTGACCTTCACCGACCCCAACGTCGGGGATGATCTGCACGTTCGCTGGCTGGCCGACTATCCGAGCACGACCGGCAACTACCGCACGCTGGTCGAGGACTTTATATACGTGCATTCAGCGGACGGACAGCCCCAACAGCCGACCGACACGCGCAGCGTCGATTGCACCGTCGACAATCTGGCGATGACCTCCGACGGCCAGCACCGGATCGAGGCCATTATCGCCGATCGCGAGTTCGCACCTCCGTCCGACGGAAAGCTGGACGGGGTGGACCCGCCCGGATTGGTCGCCCGGGCGGCCTGGATTCTTCAGATTACCTGCCCGTCGCAATGAATACCGGACGTCCTATATCTCCGCGGGGTTGGGCCGGGGCCTCGGCGCTCGCGACGGCGCTCGCGGCGCTCTTAGGGGGTTGCGCCGCTTCGTCGGCGGATAGCTCTGCGAACAGCACAGGTGGCGGCGGTTTGAATGGCTGCCAGACCAGCAGCTGTGTCCCGCTG
>DASRLC010000089.1:0-4180 GCA_035648655.1 Polyangia bacterium | reverse complement strand
CTCGTTCACACAGCGTGCGGTTGCGGGGCCACCCCTTTCATCCTACCTTCTCCCCCCATGTCGATCGAGACCGCGCTCAACGAGCAGCTCAAGCTGGCCATGCGTACCAAGGATGGCCGGGCGGCGGACTGCATCCGGATGATCAAGACCAAGCACATGGAGCGCCGCACCGCGGCCGGCTTCAAAGGTCCGCTCGACGACAACCTGTGGCTGGACGTGGTCGCCTCGTATCAGAAGCAGCTCCGCAAATCGCGCGAAGAGTACGCCGCGATCGGGGCGCGCGGCGCCGAGGCCATCGCACAGCTCGACTTTGAAATCGGCTTTTGCGCGCAGTTTCTGCCCAAGGCCGCTTCGGACGACGAAGTCCGCTCCCTGGTCCGCGAGGCGGTCGTGCGGCTCGGCGCCTCCGATCCCAAACAGGCCGGCCGAATCGTGGGCGAGATCATGAAGGCCAACAAAGGGAAGCTCGATCCCTCGGCCGTCAAGCGCATCGTCGACGAAGAGCTGAAGCCGCCGGTCGCCTGACGGCGAACGGCTGAAGGCGCGGCGGGGTAGGTTGCGCGCGTCGCGCCGTTTTTGCGCGGGGTCGGCTCAGCGCGTCCGGCCGCGCGCGCTCTGGGTGTCGGTCCGCTCGTCGAGCCAGCTTCGCACGGCGGAGAGCCGCGGCGCGAGGTCCGGGATCGCCGCGTAGCCTTCCTGGGCCTCCCGCGCGAGCTCCAGCGCGTGCGCGCGATCGCTCTCCGAGGAGCCCCAGATCGCGCGCGCGAGATCGAAAGCCGTCTCCTCGCGCGCGCCCGCGTCGGCCAGATGGGTCGATCGGATCTCCCAAGCGCGTTCGAGCACGCCGCGCGCGTCGCCCGGCCGCCCCTCGAGCAAGGCAACACGGCCGAGCGCGGTCATCGGCTCGGCCAGGAACGGATGATCGCGGCCGAGCGTCCGTTCGAAGCCGGTCAGCACCGATTGCACGTCGGCCTTCGCGTCCGCCACGTGGTTGAGCTCGGCCAACGCCTCGCCGCGCACGAGCAGCGCGGCGGTCACTTCGTAGGCGTCGGCCGGGTAGATGGCAGCGACGATCTTGAACGCGCGCCCAGCGGCCTCCAGCGCCGGCCCTGGATCGTCGAGCATCAGCATCGATCGCGCAAGATTGACCAGCGACGCGGCCAGCTCGGGGTGGTCCGGACCGAGCGCCTGCCCGCGGATCGACACCGACGAAGAAAAATCGCCACGCGCCTCTCGCCACTGGCCGCGCGCCGCCTCGAGCGCGCCGCGCACGTTGAAGAACCATCCGCGCAGCCGATCGCTGCCGCTGTGTCCGAGCGCCACCTCGGCCAGACCCGCCCAGCGATCGCCGTCGGCGAACTTGTGCTGGATGGTCCCTGTGATGGCGCTGAGCTGGATGGCGGCCTCCGCCTGGAAGTCGTCGCTCTGCAGGCCTTCGGCGCGCCGGAAGGCCTCTTCGTAAAGCGGGATGGTCCCCTCGGGATCGAAGGGGGAGCGAATTCGTCCGTAGACCAGCAGCGTCTCGGTGAGCAGCGGTTCGTAGCCCGCCGCGCGCACCTCTTCGGTGAGCGCGCCAATAGGCTCGAGCGATTGCCAGTCGTGGCCCGCCTCGGCGGCGGCTCGCAGCGCGAGGAGCCGTCCGGTGAGGGCTTCGACCCGCGCGCGCAGGCCCGGATCGGTGGGCGGTGGCGGCATGGCCCGGAGCGTGCTGAGATCGTTGCAAGTCTCGGCGCGACGCAAGGACAGCGCGGCGCCGATCGATCGCCGCACGATCTTCGTGTCGGCGTGCGCGAGCACGTCGGTGAGCGCGCCCAGCTCGGCACGCCGTCGATCGAGGCACGCGGCGCGCAACGGCGAGATTTGGTCGGCGGAATCGCGCGCCCCTTCGCACGCCTCGCGGGCCAGTTGCGCCCACCCTTGGGCGTAGGTGTCGAGGAGTTGGCCGACGCGCACGCCGCGCGCCGCGGCGTCGGGGACCTCGCTGGCGGCGAAGGCGGCGCGCATCTCGCGAGCGGGTTGCCCCTCGGGGCCGGTCTCCCAGATGCCGGCCAGCTTGGGGGCGGGATCGCAGGCCGCCACGCTTAGGCTGTGTAGGTGCCAGGTTCGAACCAGCGCCGCCGTTCCCGCCAGCGCCAACGCGCCGGCCACCACCAGGGCGATGGTCCGGCCTTGACGCCGCTTGGGATGGTCGACCAGCGCGCGCAGCAGCGCGTCCATGTCCGGGAAGCGTCCGGCGCGGTCGACCGAGAGCCCGCGCTCGATCGCGGCGCGAATCCGGCGCGGTACGCGCGCCCGCAGCGGGCCCGGCCGCGGCGCTTCGGCCAGCACCGCCATCCGGATCTCGAGCAGCGTCGTGCCCTCGAAGGGGCGCGCACCGTAGAGCGCCTCCCAGAGCGCGACGCAGAAGCTGAACTGATCGGCGCGCGGATCGACCGGCTGGCCGAGCAACTGCTCGGGCGACATGTAGAGCGGCGTGCCGAGGATCGCTCCGACCCGCGTCAGTCGGGGCTCATTGAGCGAGGCGGGGCCGCCGCGCGCGGCCAACCCGAAGTCCATCACCCGCGGGGTCTCGTCGCGCGACACCATCACGTTCTGCGGCTTGAAATCGCGGTGCACGATCCCAACCCGGTGCGCGGCCGAGAGACCTCGCCCCGCCAGCGTGAACATTCGCAATATCTCGTCCACCGAGCGCCGCCGGCTATCGAGCCAGATGGCCAGCGTCTCGCCCTCGACCAACTCCATCGCCAGGAACATCCGGCCGGCCGCGGTGCCGACGTCGTGAATCGCGACCACGTTCGGGTGCGACAGCTTGGCCACCGCCTGCGCTTCCCGCAGGAGCCGGGCCGCTTCGATGTCGTCGGGTCGGGCGTCGGCCCGCAGAATCTTGATGGCGACCCGCCGGTCGAGCTCGGGATCGTGCGCCGCGTAGACCTCGCCCATGCCGCCGCGCCCGACCAGCCGGAGCAGGCGATAGCGACCCACCAGGCCGTTCGGGGCAGGGGTCCGGGAGGCCGGCGCGTCATCGGGGCGGCCCAGTTGCGACACCGGGGCGGCCACGGCCACCAGCCTGGCGCAGGCGGCGCAGCCCACCAAGTGACGCTCGGCAGCCGCCAGGGCCGGACCCCGGAGCGCGCCCCCGACGAACGCTACGATGGTTTGCTCGTCGAGACAGTCCATAGCCGACGTGATTATCGCAG
Source organism: Polyangia bacterium (assembly GCA_035648655.1). Classification (GTDB taxonomy): domain Bacteria; phylum Myxococcota_A; class Polyangia; order Fen-1088; family Fen-1088; genus JADGRB01. The sequence continues at coordinate 983 of DASRLC010000089.1, read as the reverse complement.
AGGTGCCCTTTGGCGCGACAGGCTGCTAGGGTAGCCAAATGGCCGATGGGGGTCAGCCAGACCTGACGCGTCTGTTTCTTCGAGAGCGGCCGGGGGGGCGTGTTCCGGTCGACCTGGAGGCCCAACTGGGTGCCATCCTCGCCCGAGCGGCGGCCGCTTGGGGGGGGCTGGCGATCGACCCGGTCCGGCTGATTTCGGCCCTGGCCCGGGTGGTTGGCGACGATGTGGCGGTCGGGCTGGCCGACTTTTATGCCGAAGACTTCGCACTGGCGGTGGCCTGTGCCGACGGCGCGCCGGGGGCGCTGACCCTTTGCGACAAGGTTTGTGCGGCCGCCGTCGCGGCTGCGGTGGCACGGGTCGACCGCAGCAACGATCTTCGCGACGAGGTGCGGCAGATCCTCTGGCAGAGGATCTTCGTAGGCACGCCGGCCAAGCCACCGCGTATCCAGTCGTACGCGGGTCGTGGCCCCCTGGCCGGATGGGTCGCGGTCGCGGCCCAGCGCATTGCGCTCGATCTGCGGCGCGACGAGGCGCGCGCGTCGGGGGGGGATCCGGTGGCCGATCAGATCCTGCCCGTCGATGATCACCCCGAAATCGACTATCTGCGGACGCGCTACAAGACCGAGTTCGAGGCCGCCGTCGGTGAGGCGCTCTCCGCGTTGCCCGATCGCGATCGGCTTCTTTTGCGGCTCGCGATCGTGAGTGGTCTGTCGCACGAACAGATCGGCAACATCTACGGCGTCAATCAATCCACGGTGAGCCGCTGGATCTCCCGGGTGCGCGGACAGGTGCTGGACGCCACCGAACGCGAGATCTGCGGGCGCTTGCGGATGCGTCCCTCGGAGTTTCGATCGCTGGCCGGCATGTTGGTGAGCCGTCTCGACGTCAGTATCTCGCGGGTGTTGGCTGATTCGGGACCCTGAGAGGGTCCCGGACCTCACGCGATCGATTCGGGACGGGATATTTCGGGGCCGTGCTCGACG
>DASRLC010000088.1:0-6846 GCA_035648655.1 Polyangia bacterium | reverse complement strand
GATCGGCGGCGCGCGCCTGACGCTCTGGAACTTCGTCGCCATGGGCGCCGCGACGGTGGGGGTCATTCATTTCCTGCACGGGCACTCGTTCGGCGGCTTCATCGCGATGTTCCTGCTGCTCTTCGTCACCACCGGCGTCGGCAACGGGTCCACCTTCCGGATGATTCCGGTGATCTTTCGCCGCCAGCACCTGCGAGCCGCCCAAGGGCGAGGGCCAGAGGCCGAGCGGCAGGCTCTCGAGGTCGCGCGCCGGGAGAGCGCCGCGGTGTTGGGGTTCACGTCGGCCGTCGGTGCCTGCGGCGGCTATTTGATCCCGCGCTCGTTCGGCGCCGCCATTCACGCGACCGGCAGCGCGGAGCTGGCGCTGCGCGGATTTCTGGTCTTCTACGTGACCTGCGTGGCGCTCACCTGGTGGTTCTACGCCCGACGCTCGGCGCCGACCGGGGCCGCCATTCCCAGCCTGGCCGAGGCGCAGGTGTGACCGACTCGAATTCACGATGGGCGGCGCTGCCGCGAAACCGGGAGCAGGAGAGAAGATGACGAACGTCGAAGAGGGCCGGATCTCACCGAAGGGAAATCGAACCAGCGGCGCGTTCGGCTGGACGCGCTGGGGCGCGATCGCGGCGCTGGCGAGCGCCCTCGCGGTGCCCAGCGGGGCGCGGGCCGAGGAAGCCGCGGCGCCCGATACGGCGTCGGTGGCGGCCAGCGCGCTGCCCGCCGCGGCCCCCGCGCCGTCCGTCCCGCCGCCGCCGTACTCGATCCCCTGGCAGCTCCGCCCGGTCACCGTCGGCACGGCGATTCGGACCGATACCTCGGTGGCCTTCTATGACAACGGGGCGGGCTCGGGGAGCACCGTGGCGACCATGCTCATGGGGAGCTACAAGCTGACGCCGAACCTGGCCCCCATGGTGCGGATGGGCTTGGTGCAGAACGGACCGCCCGGTACGGCGCCCGAGGGGAGCTCCTTCGTGAACCCGGTGGTGGGCGCCACCTACTCGCACAAGCTGGCGGGCAGCTTCCGGCTGGCCGGCTTCCTGGGGGCCACGATCCCCATCGGGATGGGCGGCGGCAGCAGCCCCGACGCGGCCGCTTCGGGCGCCGACACCGCGGGGATCGCCGCGCGGTCGGGCATGGACAACTCGATGTTCGCGGTCAACTACCTGGCGGTGATCCCGGGCCTGGGCTTCGCCTACATCGATCACAAGCTCACGCTGCAGGTAGAGGCCACGCTGTTTCAGCTCTTTCGCGTGCGGGGCAACGACGCCACCGCCATCTCGCCCGATGCCACCCGCACCAACTCGACGATGGGCTTTCACGCCGGGTACTTCGTGCTGCCCATGCTGTCGGTCGGCGGCGAGCTTCGCTACCAGCGCTGGCTGTCGACGCCGACGCGGATCACGATGGGCGTCCGCTCCGATTTCCCGTCGGCCAACCTGGACACCCTCAGCTTCGCGATCGGCCCACGAATCCACTTCAAGGTAGGTGGTACCTGGTTGCGCCCGGGGATCTCTTACGCGCAGGTGCTCGATCAGCCGTTCAGCGCCTCCAACTACAAGATCGTGCAGATCGACGTACCGTTCGTGTTCTGAGCGGGCCGCGGCCTCACGCCCAGGCCGGCGTGAGGCTGCTGCGGACGGCGGTCTCGACGTCCCCGAAGAAGTCGATCTGATCGCTGATGGCTTCGAACCAATCGGTGGGATCGACGCCGAAGCCACCGCGCCGGTGATCGAGCGCGATCCGCTCCATCTTCTGCACGGCTCCGGCGGTTTTGGATTCCAGCTTCTCGTGCAACAGATCGCCGGCGGTCGGCGGCGCCGCCGCGGCGAACAGGTGCAGGTAGCTCTCACGGGCCGCGATGAGGCCCAGCAACGACTGATATTGCCCGTCGAAGTAGCGATCGCGTTCGAACGCGCTGACCAGCTGCGCGCGCTCGACCCCGGTCTTCTCCTTGGCGTACAGGAGCGCGATCCAGGCCAGGGCCGTGGGACGTTGCGCGGGATCCACCACCATGATCAAGAAGCCGTCGATCACCCGCAGCAGCTCGCCGTTCATCCGCGAGTAGGAGGCGATGACGTCGACCGGCGCGATCTGCAGCTTTTCGATCTTCACCCGAGCGGTGGCGATGTCACGCAGCAGCGCCTCGGCGCGTCCGAGCTGGGCGGCGGCAACCGGTGGCAGCCGGTCGCCGAAGCGCTCCTGGAGGGCCAGCAGCGCCAGGCGCCTCCGCTCGGTGACCCGCCACTGTCCCACCAACTGCTCGCCGAACAGGCGGCCGGCCGACGCGGCGTACAGCGACGAGATCCCGCGCTCGCGTTGCGTCTCGTGGATGAGCGCGCTCAAGATCCCGGTCGCCTCGGAGAACGGAACCGGTCCAGTCTGCGCCTCGGGCGGGTCGTCCGACGCTGGCCGAATGCCCCCACCGCGCAATCGGCCGCCGGCCGGCTCCTTGGGCGAGGTCTGGCGAACGAAGGCGATCTGCTTGTCGACCACCTGGGCCTTGAGCACTCCGGCCTCGACGGCCAGATGTAAGGCGGCTTCGAAGGTGGCGGCCTCGAACCGGAAGGACGCGGCCTGCACGGCGCCGTTGAGCACCAGCTTGATCACCCGCGTCTCGCCCTCGTAGGTGGCGTCGCCCCAACCGTCGCCCGCCAGGCAGAACCTGACGATGCGGGTGGCTTCATCGACGCCCAAGGCCATACCCGCCATTATCACGGGCCGACGGTTAAGAGATCGTTTCCAAGTCGCGCGATCGCGGTTAATCCGGTGGTCGGGCGCTAGGTCACGAACCTGACTCGGCAGACGGTCGAACCGAGGGGCGCTCGAAGCGCTAACCTTTACCCATGCACAACCCCATCTTCGATGCGGTGGTGTTCGGGATGATCGTGGCCGGATACGTGGTCGGCAAGTGGGCCGATCCGCGGCGGCGGGCGCGGCGCGCACTAGACAAGGTGGGGAGCAGCTCGATCCGCGAGTTGCAGGAAGGCGAGCGCGCCCACGTGACGGGCGCCGTCGCCGCCCGCGGCGCAAGCATGGTCTCGCCGGTCGGGCAGCATCCCTGCATCGGCTTTCGGCTGCTGGTACAGTCGCTCGAATCGGGCTCCAAAGAGGACACCTGGCGTTCGGTCCTCAAACGCGCGGCCTGCGATCCGTTCTGGATCAAGGACGAGACCGGGGAAGCGGTGGTGGACGGGCCGTTCTTCATCGGGCTCGATCCCGACGACGCGGCCTGGGCGGGACTGCCGGGCGCGCTGTATTCGCTGCTGGAAGAGGCCAAGGTTCCCATGACCGGGATGTTCGGCCGCGACAAGCAGTTCCGCTTCAGCGAAGCGATCCTCAAGGCCGGCGACCGGATCGCCGTGCTCGGACGTGCGTTCTACGAGTCCGATCCCACCGGGGCGTCGGTCGTGCTACGTGCCCCGGCCATGTCGTGGCACCTCAAGGGATCCGCTAAGGAGCCCGTCATCATCGCCGATGTCGACGACCCGGACGACGGCCCGGGCTCCGGACGGGGCTGACCGCCTCAGGTGGTGGCCATGAGCAGAGCCACCAATGGCTCAGCTCGGTCGCGGAACTCCCGCAGCTCGGGCAGCGGCCGGCTGGCCTCGTGCGCGAGTTGGTCGACCAGGTGCGAGAGAATGTCCTCGTTGCGGGGGCCGGCTCGAAACAGGCCCCGCCCAATCTGGTAGCGCAGGACGACGATCACCTTTTCCATCGTGTGCCGCCGGCCCATCGCGGTCTGCTCTTCCAGATCTTCGAGCATGTCCTGGACGACGCGAAGCTGATTTCGCAAGAGCGCGCGATCACCGGCGCCTTCCGTGGTCGGCTGTGCCGGCAGGTTGACCGGCGGGGTCGGAAGGTCGAGGTGGAAGGTGGATTCGGGAGCGGCGCTCATCGTTGACTCCCTCTTGTCGTGGGCACGAACCGGCAGCTTGGCAAGTCGTTCACTCAATAATTCTTCTTCCACCAGAGAATGCCCGTTCGGCCGCGTCGATCACGCCGGGTTGTAGACCCCACCGGCGCGGCGCCCCGGTCGAACCGGCGTGCGGAGCGCGGGGAGCGTCACGGCGTTGTCGAAGACGGACGGATCCGGGGACCGCTGCGGCTCGCAATCGGGGGCCATGACTTCGTAGCTCTGCGTGAACGCGATCCCACGGCTGCGCCGCCAGCCCCAGGCGCCCAGCGCCAGATGAATGAGGCCCACCAGCAGCAGCCCGACGCCCCAGCCGATTCGGATCGCCAGATACCGCACCAGCGATGCCAGAACGAAGGCGTACCCGACCAACAACACCGGTCCGAAGATCAGCAGGGCACCAACCCGCGGCAGCGCAGGGTGATCTCGATCGACCATCTCCAAGCGGAACCAGCGAAGCTGCGTCGCGAGCAACCGGCGAACGTGCAGCGTGACCTTGGCGGCATATCCGGCGGCATATCCGGCGGCACGTCCGGTGGAGGAACGCGCGCCGACTTCCATCACCTTCCCCGAGTTGCCAGCGTCTGTCTTGGTCATGCCCGTCCTCTATCCAAGCGGCGTGCCAGAAGCCGTTGGCGTTTCCGACGGCTCGATCGAAATGCGGGCTGGAAAGCCAGCCGCGCGAGGCCTGTCGATTTTCAGGAGATTACTGAGGTAGCTGACCGGTTGCCCGCCGACCGGCCGACGCCGGCCCGCGCGTCGGCGATCCGCAATCGTGACGGGTCGAGCGCGGCGTTACGCTCGGGTAACGGCTGCGGCGCGGATCGTCAAAGCTGGTGTATTCGCGGTCGGCCCCGTGGCTTGGCACGTGGCTTGAACTCATCCGGCCAGCAATGATTCAGGTTTCCCGCGTCGGTTGGAAGCATGACGAGCCCCATGCGACCGAGGCGGTGGTCGATCGCGAGTGGCTGGTCACCAACGGTCTCGGCGGGTATGCGTCCGGCACGTTGGCGGGTGTCGTTCGCCGCCGCTACCACGGTTTGCTGGTCGCGGCGCTGCCCAACCCGTTCGGGCGAACCATGATGTTCGATCATCTGGTCGAGCACCTCCGATTTCCGGATGGTAACAGCCGGCGCCTGAGCGCCGAGGAGACCGAATCGGGAACCGCGCTGCACGGCACCGAGCATCTCGACGAGTTTCGGCTCGAGCTCGGACTGCCGGTCTGGATCTACCGCCTCGGCAACCTGCTGATCGAGAAGCGGATCGTGCTGGCCTATCTGCAGAACACGGTCTACCTGCGCTACCGGCTTCTCGAATCGAAACCGGGCGACACGGACCAGCCGAGCGTCGCGATGTCGCTGCGCCCAGAAATGCACTTCCGCCCGCACGACGCACCGGTCTCGCGTCCCTTCGATCCGTACACGCTGTCGTTGACCGGCAACCGGTTCGAGGTGTCGACCGGCTCGCTGCTGCCGTCGCTGAAGATTCAGGTCGACGGCCAGAGCCCGACCTTCGAGTTTTTTCCCGAGCGGCAAGAGAAGGTGAACTACCGCTGGGAGGCCGATCGCGGCTACGAGGCGCACGGTACGCTCTGGAGCCCCGGTCAGTTCAAGGTCACGCTGACCCGCGACACGCCGGTCACGCTGGTCGCCTCCGCCGAGAGCTGGGAGACGATGGGGGCCATCGATCCGGAGCGGGCCTGGCGCTACGAGAACGATCGGCGCACGCGCCTTTTGCACATGGCGCCCGGCGCCGACGCGGACATCACGACCGCCGAGCTGGTGCTGGCGGCCGATCAATTCGTGATCGCGCCGGCGGGACGCACCGAAGATGCGGCCCGCGCGCGCGCGCAGGGCGAAGAGCTGCGTTCGGTGATAGCCGGCTACCACTGGTTCACCGACTGGGGCCGGGACACGATGATCAGCCTGGAAGGACTGACGCTCTGCACGGGCCGGCACCAGACCGCGCACTTCATCCTGCACAGCTTTGCCCGCTATACCCGCAACGGGCTCATCCCCAACCTATTTCCCGAGGGCTCGCAGGAGGGCCTGTACCACACCGCCGACGCCACGCTCTGGTTCTTCCACGCGCTCGATCGCTACCTGGCCTACACGGGCGATCGCGAGACCCTCCGGCTGCTGTTGCCGACGCTGGAGCAGATCGTCGAGGCGCACGTCAAAGGGACCGACTTCGGGATCGGCGTCGATCCCGCCGACGGCCTGCTGCGCGAGGGCAAGGACGGCTTCGCGCTGACCTGGATGGACGCGCTCTGCGACGGGTGGGTGGTGACGCCTCGGCGCGGGAAGGCGGTCGAGATCAACGCGCTCTGGTTCAACGCGCTCACGCTGATGGGACAGTGGGCGGACGGGGAACGTCCCGCGGAGTCCGCGGCGCGCTATCGGCAGATGGCGGCCATGGCCAAGGAGTCTTTCAACCGTCTGTTCTGGAACGAGTCCAAGAGCCTGCTCTACGACGTCATCGGTGGCCCCGACCGGCCGCAGGACGACGCCTTCCGTCCCAATCAGATCCTGGCCGTCTCGCTGCCGAATCCGGTGCTCGATTCGTCGCGCTGGCGTGCCGTGGTCGATGGCGTGGCCAGGTCTTTGCTCACGCCGGTCGGCCTGCGCTCGCTGGCACCCGGCGAGCCCGACTACAAGCCCAGCTACCACGGCGATCTGCGCACCCGCGACGCGGCCTACCACCAAGGGACGGTCTGGAGCTGGCTCATGGGTCCCTTTGTCGACGCTTGGCTCAAGGTCTATCCGGATTCCCGCCCCGGCGCGCGCAAGCTGCTCTCCGGACTGGTCGTCCATCTCGGGCAGGCCTGCGTCGGCTCCGTCAGCGAAATCTTCGACGCCGAAGGCGCTTTTCTCCCCCGCGGTTGCATCGCCCAGGCCTGGGGCGTGGCCGAGCTGCTGCGGGCCTGGCGTTTGACC
>DASRLC010000087.1:0-4995 GCA_035648655.1 Polyangia bacterium | reverse complement strand
GTTCAAAAGTGCGCGGAAACCGTGCGCGCGCATACAAACGCAGGCCTTGGCGCCGAGCGAGCAACCACGGATGAAGGTGTCGACCGAGCGGCGCTCAGATCGCAGCGTCTTCTGGATGATCTCATAGAGCGTGATCGAATCTCGGCCGACGAGCGGCTCTTGAAATACCGGAAGACTGCGGATGCCAATCTGGCCCTCAAGCGGTCGGCAGCCTTCGCGGGGAATCGCCTGGTCGCCACGGAGCGCCTCGCAGCTGACGACGACAAGAAGGCGGAGCGAGTGATCACCGATTCCATTGTCGATGGCGAGCGTCGACGTGCGGACGCAGCTGCAAAAACGGAGAGGCGAGAGCGTCAACGGAACCAGTCTCGCCTGAGACACTATCGGCACGATACCGACCATCGGCTCTCCTCGGAGAGAAGCGACGCGGATGAATCCACGGTCACGCTTGGCAAGTTGAGGCACGCGTTGACCCACGCCAAGAGCGAGCAAGAGCGTCGTAATGACATATTCAAAATGGTCACTCACGACCTTCGGAATCCCCTGTTCATCATCGCCCTCAACGCGCAGTGGATCGCCGAAGATGGGACGGAAGTCTCAAGCCGGGAAGCGGCTGAGCAGATCACGCTGGCCGCGGCGCGGATGGAGCGCCTACTTATGGATCTGCTCGACTGCGCCAGGTCCGAATCGGGCGTACTCCGGATCGTGAAGAGCAACCACGATGTAGGCGTCCTGTTGGCCGAGGTATTCCAAGCGTACCACGGTTTGTTCTCGGAGCGTCGGATGATCCTGACCGTCGAGCCGCCTTTCGAGCCTATCGTCGCATCCTTTGACCACGATCGTATCGTGCAGGTGCTGTCGAACTTGCTCAGCAATGCCATGAAATTCATGGCTCCCGGTGGGACCGCAATCTTGCGGGTAGTGCGACACGAGACCGAGATCGAGTTCCGGCTGAGCGATAGCGGTCCCGGCATCCATCTCCACCAGTTGCCTCACGTGTTCGAACGGTTCTGGCAGGTCGATAGCAACACGCGGCGAGGGCTCGGTCTCGGCCTTTACATCTGCGAGCAACTCGTCGTGGCCCACGGCGGCCATATCTGGGTTGAAAGCGAAGTTGGCAAGGGGACGACGTTTCACTTCACGTTGCCGCTTATTTGATGGGGGGCTCGCCGAGGCGGAGAAACTCGATATGGAAGGAGACGGCGCGGTCAGCCTTCACGTGATGCGCGGCTCCCGGCGGTGCGATTCCCGGACATTCGGGTGTCAGCAAGAACGTGCGGACTGGCGAGTCCAGCGTGTACTCGAGCTCCCCCACTTCGATCACGATTCTCGCCCAGACGCCGGGCTTCGTGCGGTGGTCACGCAACAACCCGATGGGGACGGAGGATTGGGTGAACGTCGCGGTACGCTTGTACTCCCCGACGCCCACTGGCGCTTCGGGCATCTCGCAGAGCGGACAGTCGATCGATGCGCCCAATTTATCGGCCCGCCCTGCCTCACTCGTAACCCACGGCCTGCTCTGCCACGGCGGCCGATGACGGACATGCTGCGAGTGTCCGCACGCGAGCTCAGCGATCCAGTCGCCCTCGGCGTCCTGGTGAAAGCCTGTGATGACCGTCGTGCACATCGTCTGATCCATGCAGTCTCGACTTGGAAGGATACGCGGCGACCGACGCAGATGACCGCGGAGTTCGTGCGTACCTTGGGAGTACCTCGATCTGGGGCGGCTCTGGCAGATTGCGCTGACGGTCGGGTTGGTGCTCTGGCTGGTAATCATCGCCCGCGGACTCGGGTCGAAGCTCCGATCCGAACACTTCGGCAGCATGCCGTGGCTGTTCTTCTACGCCTCGCTCTCCATTCCGATCTTTTACGGCGTGGGAATGTTGTTCGGGCCCAAGTCGCACTTCGCGGTGATCGACTTTTGGCGATTTTGGGTCGTCCATCTGTGGGTCGAGGACTTCCTCGAAATCTTCACCACCGTCACGGTCGCCTACATGTTCGTGCTCGTCGGCATGGTGCCGGAGCGGACCGCCACGCGGCTCATCTACCTCGAGATCATTCTCTACTCGATCGGCGGCGTCGTCGGTTCGATGCACCACCTCTACTTCAGCGGCGCGCCCGCCGTGCACATGGCGCTGGGCGCCTTCTTCTCGGCGATGGAGGTGGTCCCCCTCGTCCTCCTGACCTTCGAAGCGTGGCGATTCATGCGCCTCGGCGGAGCCAAGCCCGGTGAAACCGTGCTGGACACGAGCAACGAGCGGTTCCCGCACAAGTGGGCCGTGATGTTCCTGGCGGCGGTGGGCTTCTGGAACTTCATCGGCGCCGGCATCTTCGGGTTCCTGATCAACCTCCCCGTCGTGAGCTACTGGGAGATCGGCACGCAGTTCACGGCCAACCACGGTCACGCGGCCATGATGGGCGTCTACGGGATGCTTGCCATCGGCTTCTTCGTCTTCGTGGCCGCCTACTTCGTCCCGCGCGACGCGCGGACCGAACGGGCGATGAAGTGGTCGTTCTGGTCCCTCAACGGAGGACTCGCCTGGATGGTGTGCGTGAATCTGTTCCCCATCGGCGGGCTGCAGTTCTACGACGCCCTCGTGAACGGCTACTGGCACGCGCGGCGCCCCGAGTTCTTCGCACAGCGGACGATACGCACGCTCGAGTGGCTGCGGTTGCCGGGAGACGTCGTCTTCATCGTCGGCGGAATCCTTCCGCTCGTGTACCTCGCCGTTCGTATGGTCGCGAACAGGAATAGACAGGAGACCGTTCCCGCACACGCGGCCGTGGATCCGCTCACGCGTGCGCGATGAGGTCGCGATCGCTTCGACCAATGGTGCTGAAGTCGCCGACTTCTTGGAAAGCGATCACGCACGGATCGACGATCTTCTAAGCGCGTCAGTGGTCGGAGACGCTTTCGACCATTCGGTCTATGGCGCCTTTCGGGGCCGTCTGCTGGCACATCCGTATGTAAGAGAATGGGGATCGCTTACCCACGAGGGGAACGCGATCCTCGGCAGGCGATGGGGGGGCGATTGGTTCTCGCGTCGCGTTCATCGTCCGTTGACATGGGCACATGGCTTCGTTCGGTATTCCGAGGGGTTGGTGTCGGCCAGCCTCTTCGTGGATAGCTCACATCGCAACCGCACGATCACGGCACCCGCTTGCGGCCGCCCAGGCAAGGCGAGGCGGCCCCCCACCGTTGGGCCCAAGTTGGGCCGCAGTTGGGGCCATTCGTGTCCTCCCCACGCGGACAACCGGGGCCAGCCCCACCGGCTGACCCCGGGTTTTTTCCGAGAAAACCATCGAACTGCGTGTGGGCCCAGTAGGGTTCGAACCTACGGCCTACGGATTAAAAGTCCGCAGCTCTACCAGCTGAGCTATAGGCCCGGAAAGCCGCGACAGCATATCATCGCTCTCGTGAAAGCGGGAGACATCGATCGCACATCCCACACATCCCGCACCCCCGCCGTTTTGTTGGCGCTGGATGCCGCTGCGCTCGCGGTGGCATGCGCGACGCTGCTGGCCTGCGCGACGTCGCGGACGACCTGTCCACTCGGAACGCAGCTCGAACGCCACATCTATTCGGGGGGCGGCGAGATCGAGTGGTGCGGCCGAGCCGACGGTGTCCGGCAGGGGCCCGAGACCCGCTACTACGATGGAGGAATGGAGCTCGCCAGCGGTGGCTACGTCGACGGCGCACAAAGTGGCGTCTGGCGTTACCGTTTCAACGACGGGCGCAACTGGCGCGCCGAGCGCTGGGAAGACGGCAGGCTGATCCAGCAGACGGTCGACCCGGCCGTCGCGCGGATGAGCGCGGCCGAGCTGGAAGCGCGCGGGCCGACCACCTCCGGGATCATCAAGCTGGCCTCGCACGATCCGCGCGCCGCGCTCGGGGCCGGCGATTCGGTCACGCAGCCGTTCGCCTCGTATTTCGACAGCGGTCGCCCGCGCGCCGCCGGCCAGTACGATACCGACGGCCTGCGCACGGGGGCCTGGCGCTTCTGGTTCGAGGACGGGCGTCCGGCGCGCGAGATCGATTTTCGCGCCGGCGTGCGCGACGGGCCGGTGCGGCAGTGGTATCCGGCTGGCGGGCCGGAGGCCGAGGGGCTCTTCGTGGCCGGCGTGCGCGATGGGCTTTGGCGCTTCTGGGATCCGGCCGGCCGGTCGCGCACCGATGTCCTTTACAAGGATGGTGTGGCGGTCGGGGCGCCGGCCGGTGGTATGCTGCCGCGCGGACCATGAAGCGTTCGGTGACGGTTCAGATCGCGGGCGTTCGATACGCGCTCAAGACCGACGAGGACGATCGCTGGGTCAAATCGGTGGCCTCGTTCGTGGAGGAGAAGATTCGCGACGTGCAGAAGCGCGCGCGCACCCCCGATACGCAGGCGGCCGCGGTGTTGACCGCGCTCCAGATCGCCGAGGAGCTCTTCCGCGAGCGCGAGGGTGGCAGTGAACTGCGGAGAAAGATTCGTGAAAAGAGTCAGTCCCTGCTTGACTCGCTGACCTAGCAGGCGCGAGTATGGCCGCCGATTGATTGTTCCGGTCTGCCGTCAAACGCGTCGATAAACAACCGCGTCGATAGATAAAGCACCGGGACCCATCACTCGAAGATGGCTCCCCCGTCTGGTCCAGATCTCGCCGAACGAAAGCGCGCCCTCCGCCGAGTGATGGGCGAGCGGCGCGCCGGTCTGCCCGCCGCCGAACGGACGACACGCTCGGATGCCGCGACCGCGCGCTTGCTGGCCCTGCCCGAGCTGGCGGAAGTGGCCGGTCGGACCATCGCGGGCTACGTGGCAGTCAAAGGCGAGATGGACCCGGCGTCGGCGCTGGCGCGGGTCGCGGCCCGCGGTGGCCGGGTGGCGTTGCCGCGGGTGTGCGCCGAGTCGCCGCGCCTGCGGTTTCACGAGGTGGAGGCCGGCGCCGCGCCGCCACCGCCGGCGGGTCCCTTTGGTCTCTGCGAGCCCGACGCGGAGCGACCGGAGGTGTCGATTGGGC
>DASRLC010000086.1:0-5861 GCA_035648655.1 Polyangia bacterium | reverse complement strand
CGCTGTACTGCTCCGACGTCAATCCGCTCTCGCGCCAGCTCTCGACCCGCTCAGCCCACTTCTGCTCGGTCGCTGTCATGCCTCCCGGTATGCATCAGCCCGTCGCTCCACGAAAGCGGGGGGTCCGTGCAGCGCGTACGACCTGGAAGCCGTCGCCGACGCGTTGCCGCTGACAATCGGCGGACACGAGGTTTACGGCATAAAGGTCGTTTCCGACAACAGCGGTCCCTGCACGCCACCTGCAGGTGGGGCGGGGACTGGCTACCGCCTAGACCAGACCACCGGCATCGCCATGGGTGACAACGCCGAGACCGAGTACATGATCACCAGCGGCGCCACGCAGGCCTACGGCAACAGTGGTTGCTGCTTCGACTATGGCAACGTGGAAACGAACAACGAGGATGACGGCGCCGCCACGATGGAGGCGATCTACTTCGGCGGCGGAGCCGGCTGGGGCCACGGCGGGGGGAGTGGGCCGTGGGTCATGGCCGACATGGAGAATGGCATATTCTCCGGATCAACCAGCGCCTACACCGGGAATACGTCGGTGCCTCATTCCTATGTCACCGCGGTTCTGATTGGAAGAGCGGGAGGGACGTACGCTCTCATGGCCGGCAATGCGCAGAGCGGTAACCTCACGACCATGTACGACGGGGCACGTCCCAGCGGCTACACCATGATGAAGAAGCAAGGAGCCATCGTGTTAGGTACCGGGGGCGACAACAGTGACCACGGCCAGGGATACTTCTTCGAAGGCGCAATGACCGCCGGCGCCGCGTCGACGGCCGTCATCAACCTAATCCAGGCCAACATTCTAGCTGCTGGCTACGGGAAGTAGTCTTCCGAGGCATGGGCGCTTTGCCGCAGCCGAGGCAGGAGCGCGCTGTGAGGGAAATGCTTGGCGAAATCGGCGAGAGCGTGGCGGGCTTCGTCGCCACGGCCCATATTTGCGAGTGATCGCACCCGCAATGCGTCGCGCTCCTCGGCCATGCGTCCGTTCGGGAACCGACGAGCGTGCTCCCCGACGAGCACGAGCGCATCCGGGAAGTCATGGCTGGCGTAGTCCGACTGCGCGCGCTGAAGAAGTCCCAGCTCCGCTGCGTACGACTCCTGCGGAAAGACCGATCGATGCAACCGCGTGGGTCTCGAGCGGGAAGCGGATGGCGGCGCTGGCTTCTCCGTCGGAGGTTGGGACGCCGACGCCGGAACCCGTGGCGCTTCCGAACTCCGCCGCGCCGTCGGATCGACTTCTGGGGAGCGCGGAGCGCGCGCACGCAACGCAGCGGTGGCGCCCGCCGCGGCGAGTGCCAGAGTGACAGCCGCCGCGACGGCGATTCGCCATTCGCGTGTCGCGGGCCTCATCACCGCCATCACCGCAAGCGGCGGCTTTGCGTCGGCGGTGGCGACGACGGCACGCGCCCGAGCGAGGAGCCGGGCGCGGACCAGGTCCGGCGCGGGTGGCACCTCTCGCCCGCTCTCCATGACTGCTTCCAAGTCCAACGCCCGCGCATGAAGCCTCATCACCGACCTCGCTCCCCCAATAAGCGCCGCAATGCCGATGCCATCTCTCCTCGCGCCTTTCGCAGCCTCGCGTAGGCGCCGAATCGAGTGAGCGAGAGTCTGGCGGCGACCTCGACGATCGGGACGCCATCGAGATCGTGCATGATCACGACAGCCCGGCGCTGAAGAGGGACCGTATCGAGCGCGGCCATTACCAGCTCTACCGACTCCTTCGATTGAAGTAATCCTTCCGGGCCGGTCGCCTGGTCCTCAGCCTCCATGTATGCGGACGGAACCTCGCGGCCCCGACGCCGGCGGTGCGCGCAGACGATCCGGAACGCGACACCGAATATGTACGGTCGGAGCGGTCGAGTCCGGTCCAGGGTGGACCAGTTGCGGTGCAAGACCAGAAAGACCTCTTGCGCGAGATCTTCGACATCGCTTGGGCTGGCGCTGAGCCGCCGCAGCGTCACGAGGAGATAGTCGAGCTCTCTCTCGTAGGCTCCCAGGCAGGTCGTCTCGGCGTCGTCCGTAGGAGCTACGGAACGGACTTGTCTAAGTTGTCCCATGTGTCATTCCACTCCAACCCACGATTCAGAGCCAGCGACTACGATGGTCTTTCTGATGCCAACCTGCCCCGGACTAGTTAGCCGTGAAGAGCCAGATCTGGTTATCGTCGTAGCCATTGCAGTCTGTGATGACAATCGACGTACCGTTCCCCACCCCCATTCGCTCCCTGGTTGGTGAGGCACTTGGCCGACTGCTGATTCTTGATCTCGAGACCGCCGTTTCGAGCGGTTCGAGATGATCCAGTTCTGGTTCGTGCCGCCGTTGCAGGACCACAGCTGAATGCCGGTTCCGTCGGCAGACTGACTGCCGGGGTTGTCGAGGCACATGCCAGAGTTCCACTGGGTCTTGAACGTCCAGGTACCCGGGGCCGAGCCCGGCACAATCAGAAACTTGTCGTCCTTGTTGGGGTCGATGCCAGTCTGCAGCGACGGCAGCGCGCCGTTCGAAAAGTTGCCGTTCGTGTCTAGGGCCATGTTCGACGATCCGTTGCCTGCCAGCAGCACGTAGGCGTCCCCGGCGTGGATGTGGCGCTCCCAGTCGGGCCAGGGGCCCAATACCCGACTGTCATGCGCCACTTCTGGTTGACGTTCCCGGCCTGGCAGTCCCAAATCTGCGGCGACACGCCGGCGCTGGTCGAACCCGAGTCGTCGAGGCACTTGCCGCTCCCCACGTTCTTCAGATAGGCGGACCCCGTCGACATGTCGGCCGTGATCATCCACTGCTGCCACGGGTCATTCGAAACACAATCCCACACCCGGACCTTCGTGCCGTTGGCCTGGCCCCCCCGGGTTGTCCAGGCACTTACCTTGGTTGTCCCAGAATGAGATCTTATAGCTGCCGTTCCCCGCGCCGCTGTCCTGGATGTCGAATTTGTTACTGCCCGTGACTTGCCATTGGATGAGTGGCGTTCCGTTCGAATAATTGCCGTACTGGACCGTCATCGCCAGGCCAGCCGACCCGGTCTCGCCGCGAATCGAGTAGACGTAGCTGGGATCGAACACCGGCCGAACGGTCGGATCGCGAAACACTGTCAGCGTGTTGGTGAACGTGTTTCCGCCGTCGTCTTTGCAATTGGTATAGCCGTCGATGTTCACGCCGTCCGGCTTGTGCGCGCTGCACAGGTTCGACCAGTCGCAAGAAGAGCCCAGGTACGCGTTGTTCGGGCCGGTGGTCATGATGTTCCCGAAGAACGTCCCCTCGCGCGTAGATGTCAACCGCGGTACAGCCACGGTAAAAGCAGTAATCGGGCCAACTATTTTCAGCCAAATAGATCGGCCCCCGGTGAATCGAGGCACCCTTTTGTTGCTGTCTGGGCAACGGGTTTAGTTGTCTGGAGAACAACTCGGGACGCCGCGCCCGGACGGCGCGTTTTCGCCAAACCACTTCGCGCTGACGCGATGGAATAGTCCGGGGGCCGAAGTCTGATGTAGGCGGTGATAGATGTAGGTCCATCGCGAACAGGTCGGAGAAGACGCGGACGGCCCATTTCTGATCATGGACTATGTTCGTTCGGCAACTGCTCGCCAAGTCGCCAGATTTGCGGCGCCCCACCGCCGGCGACGTTGCTTCCCAGTTGAATCAGACCTGCGAGGCGTGGCCGAGGGTCACGGTGCATTGTCCCTGGCTGACTACATTAACCTGCACTTTCGACAAACGAAGGAGCGTCTACGATCGCCGGCAGCAAACCAACGATCTCGGATAAGAGGCCAAACGCCAATCGTTGGCCGAGGCAAGGATGAAGCGGTGACGTCAGTCGGGGCGCCGCAGCGAAAACGACCGTCGTCGGGCCCGCGCCCGCGCAACTGGCTGGTCTTGTGTGGCACGCTCCTGGTCTTCGCGTTGTCGGTCGGAACTGCGCATCCCTGGATGTCTCCGGTGACGCGAGCGCGTTCGGGGCCTCTGGCGGTCTCACACCAGACCTTCGCACCCGAGATCGTCCCGTTGACGTTTGCAACCGCATCCGCCTCCGGCCGCAAGCGAAGCACGGCGGCCATCGTCGCTAGCAGCCCGACGCGAACACAACACCGTTGGCTTCGCTCTTATCGCTGGCCGATACGTGTTGTCATTTGGTGCCTCGCTTCCGGTCCTTTGGGATGTGTGAACCGAGGTATGCGCGCGCCCGACGAGGATCTGCCGGAACCGGTCGCCGACGGAGGCCTCTCGACCAGCACCACAACCCACGGTAGCGTGGCGGGGATCGGTGGCAGTAGCGGCATAGGCGGAGGCGCTACGGTGTGCCACTCACGCCGTTCAACAACCCCTCCCGTTCTAAGATCCCGACCGAGACCCAACTTGTGGGGATCAGTGGCAGGTGACGTCCGCGTCGCCTCGGGGCTGCTCCGCCGAGTTGCACATCGACAACGTCTCGTTCCAGTGAACGATCGGCACCTGGCCCTCGAGACAAGCACGATCAAGCGCGGCGTTCGGTCCGCACGTGACGAGGTTGATAGCATCGACTGGACCGAGCCGGTATTCTGACGGGGCGCGGCATCCACTTGATCATCTTTGCGGGACCGAGGACCTCGGGCTGGCCGTGGCACGGCCGCCTCGCTCGCTCCCTCTGACATCTACGCCTCCGGCAGCACCCCTTGCGTGAGGGCCGACAGCCGATCGCGATTCTTGGCGACGAATGACCCCGGTGGCACCCGGAGAAAGTCTGACAACTCTTGTCTGGTCGCGACAGATCAGATGGTGAGGTCCACCACGTGACTACCGATCGAGCTACACGCAGCGCTGTGTTCGCAGCCGTGATTGTCTTCACCATCGCGCGGGCCGCCAGCGCGGCGTCCCTCCAGCAGGTCAGCAACTGGACCGGAGGGGTGGCTAACCTGCCCTCGGACGTGCTCATGTACGTCTACGTCCCGGACAAGGTGGCCCCTAATCCGCTGGTGCTGACCCTCATCCACTCGTGCGATAGCAACGCCAGCGTTGTATTGGGCCAGGCGGGCGGCCTGAAGAGCGCGGCCGACCAGTATGGGTTCATCATAGTGGTTCCACAGAGCAATCCCAGTAGCTTGAGATGCTGGACGACCGATTCCACTCAGGTGTGGACGCGCAACAACGGCGGCGATAGCAACGCCATCAAGCAAATGGTCGTGTACGCGCTCTCGAAGTACCAGGCCAACGCGGATCGTGTCTATGTAACCGGCTGTTCGTCGGGTGCGATGATGACAGAGCTCCTGTTGGCACTCTACCCCGACATCTTCAAAGCGGGCTCGTCGTTCGCTGGCATGCCGGCTGGGTGTCATGGGCCGAACGACAACTCGAGCAACGCCACTGGGTATAACGGTACCTGCGCAGGCGGCTCGGTCAACTACACCCCGCAGCAGTGGGGAGACCTGGTACGCGCCATGGATCCCGGGTACGCGGGACATCGGCCCCGGCTGCAGCTCTTTCATGGCTCCGCAGATGCGATCATTAGCTATTCGAACATGGCGGAGTCCGAGGAGCAGTACATCAATCTCCAGAATCTCAGCACCAATCCGACGAAGACGAACACGGGATTGACCTTGGGAACTCATCAAGCGACGGAGGAGCAGTGGAACAGCGCCTGCGGGTATCTGGTCCTTGACGGTTTCGAGTCGATCGGCGGCGATCACGGCCCGTCCGACGCGCTGTTCGACGCCACGTACGTCGTACCCTTCCTCGGGTTGGATCAGACGGGCGCGGTGGATCCCGAGATCGCGAAGTGCGGTGCCAGTGGCGCGGGCGGAGCGGGCGGAGGGACGGGAAGTGGCGGCGCCGCCGGCACTGCTGGGCAAGCAGGGGGTTCGAGCGGTGGTGCTGGGGGC
>DASRLC010000085.1:0-14162 GCA_035648655.1 Polyangia bacterium | reverse complement strand
GGGTTAGGGTGACGGGCGTGGGACTAGACGAGTTCACCGCATCAAGAATCGACAACCATGAGGCCGGCCGGTGACTCGTGACTTCCCAACTGCTTTCGAGCAGCTAACAGGGAAATCACCGTTTCCTTGGCAGAGGGCGCTCTACGAAGAGCTGCTCACGGGAAACATACCGCCAAGTTGCGATCTGCCGACCGGGCTCGGGAAGACGTCGGTGATCGCCATCTGGCTGCTCGCTCGCGTGGCGGGGGCGCCTCTACCTCGCCGACTGGTCTACGTGGTCAACCGGCGGACTGTCGTCGATCAGACCACGGATGAAGTCCTGCGCCTTCGTGAGAACTCCGCGCGGGCCGGAATCGAGGAAACGCTCGCGGTGTCAACTCTGCGCGGACAAATGGCCGACAATCGCGCCTGGTCTGCCGATCCGTCGCAGAACGCGGTGATCTGCGGGACGGTCGACATGATCGGCAGCCGTCTCCTTTTCGGGGGTTACCGAATTGGATTTCGTAGTCGGCCACTCCACGCAGGCTTTTTGGGGCAGGACGCTTTCTTAGTACACGATGAGGCTCACCTCGAACCAGCGTTTCAGCAGTTGCTCGAAGGAATCCAGCTCGAACAGAAACGAGCGGGCGACCCATGGCCGCTGCGGGTGATGGAGCTGACGGCGACATCGCGGAGCAGCGCTGAGGACTCATTTCGCCTGAGCGGTGCGGATCGAGATCATCCGATCGTTGCCCAGAGACTGCGCGCTACAAAGAAGCTGACTTTGCACGTCACCGGTGAGCGAACTCTACCGCCGAATGTAGCTGCGCAGGCGCTCGCTTTCCGCGATTCAGGACTGGCCGTCCTCCTGTACCTGCGGACGATTGATGCCCTGACAAGCGTCGTTTCGCTCCTGCGTCGGGCTGGTGTCGAGGTCCAGCAGCTCACAGGAACCATGCGAGGTTACGAACGCGATCGCCTGGTGGAGCACGATCCGGTGTTCGCGCGCTTTCTGCCGGACTCGCGGTCACAGCGAACAGCTGGAACCGTGTATCTCGCGTGCACCAGCGCCGGCGAGGTGGGCGTTAACCTTTCGGGCGATCACCTCGTGTGTGACCTGACGACATTCGATTCGATGGCCCAGCGCTTCGGACGGGTCAATCGATTCGGCGAGCGCAGCGATACTGAGCTTCACCTGTTCCATCCGCCGGTGGAGGAGCTCGACCCCGAGGATCCCGTCGAGGAACGGCGCCTCCGCACCCTGAGGCTGTTGCAAGCCATGGGGGCCGACGCTTCTCCCGCCGCGCTCGGCGCATTGGATGCGGTGGCGCGACGGGATGCTTTCGCGCCGGAGCCTCGGATTCTGGCGGCTACCGACATCCTCTTCGATAGCTGGGCCATGACCACGATCCCGGCTCCGGTGCCCGGCCGGCCGGACGTCGCACCGTATCTACATGGCGTGGCCGAGTGGGAGCCGCCAACCGCCCAGGTCGCATGGCGGAGCGAGGTCTCGTGGGCTTCGAGAGACCTTCTGAAAGACCGTAAGTACGCACAGGAGCTGCTGGACGATTACCCCCTCAAGCCGCACGAGCTCCTCGCCGATCGAACCTCGCGAATCATAGACGCGCTTGTGGCGATAGCCGAGGAGCGAAGCGACTCGGCGCTACCGATCTGGATCGTTTCTGACAGTGGCCGGGTCAGGCCGTCTGCGCTGCCGGATGTCCTCGGGGGTGACCGTAAGCGCCTCGAGCGCGACCTGAACAACTGCACGCTTCTCCTGTCACCGGAGTACTGCGGCCCCGTGGACGGGATGCTCACCGCCGAGAGCGGTGACAAGGCTGGAGCCACTGGCGATGTCGCGGACGAATGGT
Organism: Polyangia bacterium; assembly: GCA_035648655.1. Classification (GTDB taxonomy): domain Bacteria; phylum Myxococcota_A; class Polyangia; order Fen-1088; family Fen-1088; genus JADGRB01. The sequence continues at coordinate 12,312 of DASRLC010000085.1, read as the reverse complement.
TCGACGCCGATGGCCGTCGGATGCGTCAGCGGGTGCGCGATGGCGGTCCAAGACCAGCGGGCATGAGGCTCGTTCGCTCGGTTTCCCTGGTGGATCTCGAGGACGAGGCGGTATCCGACGATGAGGAGGCGGAGAAGGGGCCCGCGCGCTGGGATTGGTATGAGCGGCCGCGCGGCGCCGATACGGACGGTTCGCGCAGTGCCACGCGTCCCGTGCTGCTCGACGTTCACGGGGTCGATGTCGAGCGCGAAGCCAAGAAGATCGTCGAGCGCCTCACCCTGGCGCCAGAGCTCAAGCGCGCAGTCGTGACGGCGGCAAAGTTGCACGATATCGGCAAGAGTCGTCGGGTCTGGCAGCGGAGCATCGGGAACATGGATCGGACGCGGCTGCTCGCGAAGTCTGGCAGCTCGTTCAGATCCCTCGAGATCACGGGGTATCGGCACGAACTGGGCTCGATCCTGGACGCGGAGCGCAGCGAGTTGCTGCGGGCGACGGGCGACGAAGAACGCGATCTCATCCTGCACTTGATCGCGGCCCATCACGGCCGAGCGCGCCCCCATTTCCCGGATGACGAGCTGTTTGATCCCGAGGCGCACGACGTCGATCTGCGTGAGGTGGGCGCGCGTGTCGCAACGCGCTTCGCGAAGCTTCAGGAGCGGTTCGGCCGATGGGGCCTCGCCTACCTCGAGTCCCTGGTGCGCGCTGCGGACTACGCGGCCAGCGCCAACCCTTCGGAGACACTGGACGTGACTACATGAGCTTCACGGTTCGAGTGGACGCGAAGAACCCTGGGCAGTTCTTTGCGTGCTGCGGTCTCTTCGAGCTTGCTCACCGAGTCACGGGTGGTGCTGAGGCACGGTTCGACGCCACGCATTTCATCGTGGACGCACAGTGTACGCTTACCGAGCTTCTCGATCGGTGGACAGCGTCTCCCATTGAGCAATTGGAGTTAGACGACGACTCCGCGTCGCCCATGCGAATCGGCGGCCCCTTCAATCTCCGGATGGATTGGTGGAAGGACACTGATTCTGGAGGCCGCGAATTGAAGGTGTGGGCGGGTACGATGCAGAGCGGCCGCATCATGCGGGCAATGGTAGCGGCGCTCCGGAATGCCCGCTTCCACGACGAGGGGCTGCTGGACGTCGGATGCATCGTCTACGATCCGGACGAACCGACGAAGAAGGTCGAGCCGTTCTATTTCGACGCGCGCCGGGCACCAAACTCGCACTCGCGAGATGTTGGCTTCTCCCCAAACGACCTCGACCTTACGACGACGGCATTCCCGGCGGTCGAAGCGCTGGCGCTGGTCGGCCTGCAACGATGCCGTCCGGGGCTGGTCGCCGATCGAAGGCGCGTCTTTGAATATCGCGCTTGGTCTACGCCACTTCCGGTCGCACTGGCCGCGCCGGCCGTGGCGGGCTGCATCAACTTTATCGATTCGCCCCGATATCGTTTCGAAGTGTGGTTTCGGACGGGCCAAAAGAAGCACAAAGCCTTTCGGCCCGCCGTGCTCATTGACAAGGGAGATAAGCCCGATGCCTGACATGACCGTTCTCGATCACTACGTCGCCGACTCAGGGCCCGCCGCGCTCGTCTTGCGGGATGAACTGATTCCCGTCGAAGGAGCCGACGGAGTGTTCTTCCCGCCCACCTACGCCAAGGGAGAAGACTTCCCAGGTGGATACAACATCGACTCTCTCTCGACGGGTGGCAATGTCTGCTTAGTCGACAGCGTCGGCTCCCAGGCAAACCGCATCGAACCCATCTTTGGGCGAGAGCCTTACTCGAAGCTCGTTCCACAGATCTGTGTCCGAGCCGGAGACAAAACTGTTAACCTGCTCGAAGCGGGCCACCGAGCCGGCGACGCCATCGTTAGGTGCTCCGGCCTCCAAAAAGAGTTACACGACGCGTTCGCGGAGCTGCTCAAGGGAGATGCGACGCCGCTCGCCAGCATCGCACCCACATCGCTGGTCTTTGGCGTCTGGGATTCGCGAGACACCCAAGCCAAGGCGCCGCGCCTCCTGGCCTCGACGATTCGGGCATACGACGTACGCCGACTCACACGTTCGGCCCAGTACGTGCCGGCCGTGGAATACGTGAAGAACAATGTGCTCGAGGAGCCTTTAGACAAGGCCACGAGAGATGCGTACGCCGTCCGAGGCTTCGTTCACGTCCCCGCGAGCGGCTCGCACGGCGGAGTGATAGCAACGGGAGGAATTCGGAGGGAGGCCACCTTCAGTCTGGCGGCGCTTCGTCTCCTCTCTGCCGGTTCTGACAGCGATCGCACCAAGCTCCTTCGCCGGTACGTGCTGGGCCTCGGCTTGACAGCCTTCACCGCGAACGTCTCGGGATACCTGAGACAAGGATGCAACCTCGTGCTGGATGGTTCGAAATCCCAGCCCCGCCGGATCGAGGAGGTCTACCCTACGGGTGAACGCAAGCCGTTCACTTTCTTACACGGCGCCGCTTTGGAATATGCCGCCGAGGCTGCGAAAGCGTTTGGGATAAGCGCGAACCGCACGGTGGACTTCGACAAGGAAGGAGCAAAGAAGGACATCGCCGGCGACCCAGACAAGAAGGGGAAGGGAAAGAAGGCCAAGATCTGAGCCATGGGCGCCGCCCTTCGAATTACCGTCCGATTCTTGCAGCCGTATAGCCACGGCCGGGGAGAGGATGGGTCGGCTGAATGGCCGCCTTCGCCTTTGCGCTTGTTTCAGGCTGTCGTGGCGTCGTCGCTCGGCCCACAGGTGGACGACCAGCGCCGCGCGCGCGCGGGTCAGGCCCTCCGATGGCTTGAGCGGCAGGCCCCGCCCGAGATCTTTGCGCCCCGTGCCGAACCGACGGGGCCGGGATATCGACTCTTCGTTCCCGACAACGTCGGCGACAAGGTCGCGAAGGCGTGGTCGGCGAGCCGCGAGGCAAGCATGGCCGAGTACCGAACTGAGAAGGATGTCCGCCCCGTGCGACTGGAGGGCGAGGCGGTTCACTTCGTCTTTCGGCAGGTGGATGATCTACCAGACCATCTGCCCGCGCTCCGGGCGGCGGCGAGATCGATCACTCACCTCGGGTGGGGAATCGACATGGCAATCGGCGACGCCACGGACACATTGACCGAGATCTCCGGTGAGCGGTGGATCCCGGGGCGGCTCGGCAATCGGGTCCTTCGCTGCCCGGTCGATGGAACGCTCGATGACCTCGAACGAAAGCACGTACAATTCCTCGGCCGGCTGGACGGTGGGACCTTTCACCCCGTCTCGTCACTGTCCACCTTCACGATCGAGGCGTACGGACGCGCGTCCGACGCAGTGCCGCCGAGCATCGCCGCGTTCCGGCTGCTGGACCCATCGAGTGGCCGGCGGCTCTCCCTCGATTCGACGCGTCGATCACGTGACGTAGCAGCCTGGACCCGACACGCTGTTGCAGGTGTCTGCGAGGGCTGGCCATTCGGCGCGACGGCGCGGCTAATTCACGGACACGGGGAGAGGGAAACCGCTTCATTCGGGCGCGGGGACAGACTGTCGTTCCTGCCTTTGGCGACCATCAACGCGAAACTCGGTCGCGCCGAGGGCATCGCTCGCGTAGCGGTTGTCGGCCCCGCCAACCGAGCCGAAGAAATGCGGTGGATTCAGGCTCGCCTCGGCGGGTGCGAGCTCATGTGGCAGGGACGAGCGAGAGCCCTCCTGGAGCCGCTGCCAGCCGACGATTGGGTCCTCCGCAGATACACGGCAAGCGCAGATGCGTGGACCACGGTCACGCCCGTGGTCTTGCCCGGGCATGACGACGGGTCGTCGCGAAAAGCGGAGCGCTTGTTGACGAAGGCCTTCCTGCAGGCGGGGTTCGAGCCTGAGGTCATATCGACAATTCGAGAACTCGAATGGCGCAAGGTCGGATTTTGCACGGGAGTCGATCACGCGAACCGATTCCTCGCCCCGGACAAGGTAACCGGACCGATGTTCCATGTCAGGGTCCGGTTCGCTACACCGATCGTCGGCCCTATCTCAATCGGATCTGGAAGGTTTCGCGGTATGGGCGTCCTGACGGCCCAATAGGCATCGAATTACGCCCCGCGAATGAACCGCCCTGCCGAAAACCTCCACGGCACGCCTGGCAGACCGCGCCCTTTCCACGTCCGGTCGAGAAGCCGGTCATATTGGGCTTTCGAAACATGGCCGGCGTCCAGCAGATGCGCCCAAAGGTCGAACGGAGAAGCGACCCGGCCCGGACCGAGCTCCGCCAGCGCCGCATAGGCAGCTGCCTTGTCCATCGTAACGAAGACCGCCTCGGAATCCATGGTGGCGGCGAACGCGATCGCCACGTCTTCCCCGATGTTCTTCGTGCTGGCGACGCCCTTCGGACGGAGGTGCCGGTACAACATCTCGCCCGCGGCGGAATCAGCGGCGACAGCATGGACGACGACCGAAGGCCTGTCCGCGCCTTTCAGCTGCAAGAGCTGGGTTCGTCGAGTCGAACGATCGGAGGCGGCGCCAGCCGCGACCTCCTCGACGACGTGCAGCGTGCTTGCGGGCCAACGCCAAGCTGGATCGAATTCGAGAGCGAGGAGGCCGAGCGGCCCGTCGTCCACCAGCCAGTTCATCCGAAGGAGAGGATCTCCATCGCGCGGCCGCCGGAGATCAGATCGGCTGCGTAGGCTTGCAGGGCGAGCTCCGAGAGAAAACCGACAGACAGCGGCGAGATGTCCACGTCGAGACCGAGATCGTGCGGATCCGTTCTGGGAAGCTCGGGCTCGAAGTGAGCCTCGATGATGGCATTCGAAGCCTCTCCGATGAGGTTATCGGCCTCGCTGGCCGAGATACGCCCGAGATTCTTGGCGTGCCATACGGCGCCCTCGAAGCTGAGGCCCCAGGCTCGGGCGATCGCCAACACCTGCTCGATCGGGTCTCCTGATGTTGGCACCACGTGATCTCCGGGCGCGAGAAAACTGGGTGCGAAGCCGTTGGCACGGCGCTCCTGAGCCGTGCCCGCGTGCTCGCGGCTGACGATGGTCAGAACATCCCGCTCACCACCGTCGTGCAGCAGATGACAAAGCTCGTGAGCCAAGATGGCTCGCCGTGGCAATGCGCGCCGTACCCGTTCCGCGCGCGCGTTTAGAAGGATGACCGGCGTGGCCTGAGCCTCGAACAAGCTCGCCGCCTCGATTTCGCTCGATTTGAACTCGACCTGTGCGACGTGAATGTAGTTCTGCTCGAACAGCTCTTGAACGGAACGCAACCCCTTACCCGAGCCGTCGAAGATCTCACGCGCTCGGGCACCGAGCTCGTACCCCTGCTTCCAGGGCTCGGGATGCGGTTTGACGCTCTTGATTGCGCGGCTCGCGCGCACCGGCGAATCAGCCAAGCCCAAAAGGGATTGGAGTTGAAACGCCACCCGCCCCGCCTCCGCAGCTCTCGCCAGAAGCTTCGTGTCGGCTTGGTCGAGGCTTTGGACGCCTTCAGGCGCCCGGAACCTTACCGAGCTTCGCGTGAAAGGCGTTTCGATCTCACCACGATAAAGTGACGCTGGATCGATCTCCATCGCCCCTGCCAATGCGTGCAGCTCGACTGTCGACGGGCTCGTCCCGCCCTCGATCTCCACCACCCGAGCGAGTGGAATACCGCTCAACGCCGCAAGCTCAGCGGCGCTGAGCGCGATCCGGGACCGACGACGGTTGATGTTCTGTCCCAGTCCCATCGTCACCTATCATCCTCCGGATCCCCCCCAACAACACCCCCACCTCGATCTCGATCGCTTCGAACGGCTCCCCCCGTATGCGCCTGCTGTTCGCCTCCGCGGTCAGCGCGAGCAGATAGCCGTCCGCGGTCAGCCGGTAGACGAGCAGCGTGAGCTGCTGAGGGTCGATGATCCAGTAGTGCGGGACGCCGCAGCGGCGGTAGGTTTCGAGCTTTGTGATCTGATCGTTCCTCGCCGTTGAAGGCGAGAGGATCTCGCAGATCCAGTCGGGACGTAGCCGCACCGGGGTGCCAGTTGGGCGCTGGGGCGCGCGCTCGCGGCGCCAGCCGGCCACGTCGGGGCGGTAGATCTCGTGGGTATCGAGCTCGATCTCGACCTCGGTCCCGAACCACCACCCTCCGGGGACGCCTCCGCCCGGCGGTCGCGAGAAGGGTCCGAAGAGACTTCCGGCCACGGCGGCCTGCGTCGTCCCGTGCTCGCCGCTCGGCGCGGCCTTCTCGACCAGCTCGCCGCCGATGATCTCGTGGAAGCGGCGCCCCTCGGGGATGGCGAGCAGATCAGGTATAGCTCTCCGCGTCATCCGCTACTCCTCAAACAGCGACCGGCCCAACCCAGACTGGCGAATGATCGAGAGAAGCGTCCCTACCCTGATCTCCGTGTGAAGCGGAACAGGAACCGTGACCGTGGTCTCCGCCGTGCGTTTTTGCATGACGACGTGGCTTCCTCGCTGTCGGACCTGAACGAAACCCTGCTGCCCCAGAAGCGCACAGACCTGCCTGCCCGAGAAAATTCGAAGTCTACCCAACCGCCACCTGGACCCGGGTCACGAACACCTCGTCGTGCATCCGCGCTTTCACCTCCGCGGGATCGGCCGCCTCGAAGAACAGCTCGACGGCCTCGATGAGATTTCGCCGAGCCTCGTCAATCGAAGCCCCCTGGCTGGCCACGTCCACCTCCGGGCACAGCGCCACATACCCGTCCCCGTCGCGCTCAATGATCGCTGTCAGCTGCACGGTCTTCATAGGTCCAGTCTAACGCTTCCGCACACCGGACGCCTGCTGCTTGCGCCCGGCTTCGCCCGGGGGGTGGGCACACGCCCCGTCACGGCTCCTCCTCCTCCCCCCCAACAACACCGCCACCTCGATCTCGATCGCCTCGAACGGCTCCGCCGGGCCGGCGGGGGAAGACAAAGCCACGGGACTTGTCCCCGGCTGACACACCATGGCCCTACCCTGGTCGGGTGATGCTCGACCTCAAAACGCCTCCCGATGTCCCCGATCTCGTTCCGGCCCGGATGCTGAATGAGTTCACGTACTGCCCACGGCTGGCTTATCTGGAATGGGCCGAGGGCGACTTCGCCGACAGCGCCGACACTGTCGAGGGGCGGTTCCATCATCGGAAGGTCGACAAGGAGTCGGGTGACCTGCCGTCCGCGGATCGACTTTCCGAGGACGCGACCGGCGACAAGCTTCACGCGCGGTCGATCTATCTGTCCGCACCAAAAGTGGGGCTTGAGGCGCGCATCGATCTCGTGGAGGCGACCGGCGCGGTCGTCACGCCCGTCGACTACAAGCGTGGCGAGGCGCCGAATGTCCCGGAAGGGGCGTGGGAGCCCGAGCGGGTCCAGCTTTGCGCGCAGGGCCTCGTCCTCGAAGAAAACGGGTACACCTGCGGCGAGGGGGTGCTCTACTTCGTCGGCTCGCGGAAGCGGGTCACGATCCCGTTCACGCTCGCGTTGCGGACGCGGACGCTCGAGCTTCTGGCCATGATGCGGGAGACGATGGCGTCGGCGACGATCCCCCCACCGCTCCAGGACAGCCCGAAGTGCCCGCGCTGCTCGCTCGTGGGCATCTGCCTTCCGGACGAGATCAACCTCCTACGCAGCGGGCGCCTGGACGGTGCGACGACCGAAGCGGACGACGCGGACGGCGAACCGGGTGAGCCTCGGCGTCTGCTGCCGGCGCGCGACGACGCCCTCCCCCTCTACGTGCAAGCTGGCGGAACGCGGGTTGGCAAGAGCGGCGACGAGCTGACGGTGCAGCCGCGCGACGGCGAACAACAGATGGTCCGCCTCGGTCAGACCTCGCACGTGGCGCTCTTCGGCCAGGTGCAGATGTCGACGCAAGCGATCCATGCGGCGCTCGGGCGGGCGATCCCGATCAGCTACTTCACGTCGGGTGGCTGGTTCCGCGGCATGACGGTGGGCCTCTCGCACAAGAACGTCGAGCTGCGGCGGCTGCAGTTCCGTGCCGCCGACGATCCGGCGCTCTCGCTCGCGCTGGCGAGGAAGTTCGTGATCGCCAAGATCTTCAACGCGCGGACCCTCTTGCGTCGAAACGGCGAAGACGTTCCGGCCCAAACCATCGACATGATGCGCGCGCTCGCCGACGACGCCGCGACGTGTACGGCGGCCGCGTCTCTCTTGGGGATCGAAGGAACCGCCGCGCGCGTCTATTTCCAGAGTTTCTCCCGGATGCTCAAGCGGCGTGACGACGAAGGCGGTGGACTGACGTTCGATTTCGCGGGGCGGAATAGGCGGCCGGCCCGGGATCCCGTCAACGCGCTCCTGTCCCTGGCTTACTCGCTGCTGGCCAAGGATCTGACCGTTGTGACGCAGGCTGTGGGGTTCGATCCGTTCTTGGGCTTCTACCATCGACCGCGCTACGGGCGGCCAGCGTTGGCGCTGGACCTGATGGAGGAATTCCGGCCGATCATCGCCGACTCGATCGTGCTGACCGCACTGAATACGGGCGTCGTTCAGCCGGATGACTTCATCAATCGCGCCGGCGCCGTCTCCTTGACGGATTCAGGACGAACGCGATTCCTCCGGCTCTACGAACGAAGGATGGACGAGCTCGTCACCCATCCCATCTTCGGCTATCGGATCTGCTACCGCCGAGTGCTGGAGGTACAGGCACGGCTCCTGGCGCGTTTCCTCGCAGGCGAGATCCCTGAGTACCCCGGCTTTCAGACGAGGTAGCGGCATGAGGAGCATCTACGTCGTCTGCTACGACATCTCGAACGACCACCGGTTGCGTCGCGTTTACAAAATCATGCGCGGTTTCGGCCAACACATCCAGTTCTCGGTGTTCAGGTGCGAGCTGTCCGCGCGCGAGCGCATCGAGATGATCGCCGCCTTGACCCCCGTCATCAACCACGACGAGGATCAGGTGTTGCTCGTCGACGTTGGCCCCGCCGATGGTCGCGGCGCGGCGGTCTTCCAGTCGCTCGGTCGACCCTACCTTTCGCCCCAGCGCCACGCCATCGTGGTGTAGGCTCGTCAGAGTCATCGTGGTCTCTGAAAACTGGATAGCCATCATGATGTTCCCTGGCGCGAGCGGCGAGGTGATGAGATCCGGCTCCGTGTCGCTCGCAGATGCGGCTGAACTTGAAAGGTCGCGAATATGCTCGCAAACACTGGAGTTGACCTCAACCGTTCGACGAGATTTGCCCGGGGAACGGCTCCAAAACCCACGGCGCTCGCAACGCATGTCTCAAATCCGCTCAATGATTCGGATTTCTCCGCGAGCCCTCTCCGTCGGCTACCGCCGACGGCCCCATTGAAGCTCCTCTACCTCTTCCTCCTCTTCGTCGCTCTCCTCCTCTCCGTCGGCTACCGCCGACGGCCCCATTGAAGCGGGTCAGCAGCGGGAACCACGGGCGCCGGGGTTACGTCTCTCCGTCGGCTACCGCCGACGGCCCCATTGAAGCTAGGCGTCGAAGTACCGCGTGCGGCTGCTTACCTTCGCCTCTCCGTCGGCTACCGCCGACGGCCCCATTGAAGCCAGTAGGCGTTGCCGGCCGCCCCGGAAGCATCCGCCTCTCTCCGTCGGCTACCGCCGACGGCCCCATTGAAGCCGCCTGTACGTCGCGTCCGTCGTCCGCGAACGTCTACCGCTCTCCGTCGGCTACCGCCGACGGCCCCATTGAAGCACCGACGCCGAAATGACCGACGCCGCGCCCGCTGCGGCTCTCCGTCGGCTACCGCCGACGGCCCCATTGAAGCAAAAACTTCTTGATGAAGACACCACCTTGATGTGCGGCTCTCCGTCGGCTACCGCCGACGGCCCCATTGAAGCCTCATCCCCGCCGCCGGTCATCTCCTCGACGCTATTCCTCTCCGTCGGCTACCGCCGACGGCCCCATTGAAGCGAGACCCAGGCCTTGGGGCGATTGAGGCTGTCGGCGCTCTCCGTCGGCTACCGCCGACGGCCCCATTGAAGCCGAGGACATGGCGTACGGCGGAAACTTCGCCGCGCTCCTCTCCGTCGGCTACCGCCGACGGCCCCATTGAAGCATGTTCGGCATGCCGTTCGTCTACGTGGACGAAAACGACCTCTCCGTCGGCTACCGCCGACGGCCCCATTGAAGCGTCGCCTTGAGATAGTTTCCCGCCAGCGATTCCAGTCTCTCCGTCGGCTACCGCCGACGGCCCCATTGAAGCGGCCTTTTCGACGTCCACGGCCTCGCCGGTCATGTGCCTCTCCGTCGGCTACCGCCGACGGCCCCATTGAAGCGGCAACCCCACTGACGCCATGTATTCGTCGATGCGCCTCTCCGTCGGCTACCGCCGACGGCCCCATTGAAGCATGCCGTGGCCCTGGAACGACGTGACGTCGACCAGCCTCTCCGTCGGCTACCGCCGACGGCCCCATTGAAGCGAGCGCATCCCGGAGCAGTGCAAGAACCCGATGCACGCTCTCCGTCGGCTACCGCCGACGGCCCCATTGAAGCCGTCGGTCGCGCGGTGGGCGCTCCTTCGCGAGCTTGCCGCTCTCCGTCGGCTACCGCCGACGGCCCCATTGAAGCAGTTCGACCGCGTTTACGCCGACCAGTTCACCGGCGTAGTCTCCGTCGGCTACCGCCGACGGCCCCATTGAAGCGGGGCATGTCGTTTTTTCTTGCGGCGGCGGAACGGGCGCTCTCCGTCGGCTACCGCCGACGGCCCCATTGAAGCTAGCCGATGGCCCACTTGCCGGTCACGGGGTACGCCGCTCTCCGTCGGCTACCGCCGACGGCCCCATTGAAGCGGGTGCTCGAGCGCGTCGTCCAGCGACTCGAGACAGCCTCTCTCCGTCGGCTACCGCCGACGGCCCCATTGAAGCAATGTTCGGAGGTGATAGCAGCGTCTCGTGGAGCTTCTCTCTCCGTCGGCTACCGCCGACGGCCCCATTGAAGCATGTCGTCCATCTGGCCGACCTGATCGTAGATCTCGTAGCTCTCCGTCGGCTACCGCCGACGGCCCCATTGAAGCAGAGCCTCCCAGAGCTTGTCTGAGATCTCCATGATGCCTCTCCGTCGGCTACCGCCGACGGCCCCATTGAAGCATTGAAGAACCGAGCGTGACGGTCCAGAACATTCTGCTCTCCGTCGGCTACCGCCGACGGCCCCATTGAAGCGTGAAGAATGCCTGGGGTAGGCAACGCCGTAATGGTCCTCTCCGTCGGCTACCGCCGACGGCCCCATTGAAGCAACGGCGTCCAGCATGTGTTCGACTGGGCCAGCCCCCGCCTCTCCGTCGGCTACCGCCGACGGCCCCATTGAAGCCATCCCGAAGGGCGCGAAGTTCGACAACGCCGTACCTCTCTCCGTCGGCTACCGCCGACGGCCCCATTGAAGCTGCCACGCGCGCGGCTGCGAGCTTTGCCTAGACGCCGACTCTCCGTCGGCTACCGCCGACGGCCCCATTGAAGCTACGCCAGTAACGAAGCCGCGTTGGCCGACATCAAACGATGCTCTCCGTCGGCTACCGCCGACGGCCCCATTGAAGCGACTACATCGACACCGACGACGGCATCCGCCGGCCGTCTCTCCGTCGGCTACCGCCGACGGCCCCATTGAAGCCCTGGGGGCGCGCGCCGCGGCTATCGCTTCGCCGGGCGCTCTCCGTCGGCTACCGCCGACGGCCCCATTGAAGCGTCATGTCCTCTTTCACTGCGAACCGCGTGCCAGCGTCCTCTCCGTCGGCTACCGCCGACGGCCCCATTGAAGCTGCTGGTGTCCATGCCCATTCGATCGAAGGTGCTGGCTCTCCGTCGGCTACCGCCGACGGCCCCATTGAAGCGGACTCGGCAAGAGTTGGGTGGACCGCTGGGGCGATCCTCTCCGTCGGCTACCGCCGACGGCCCCATTGAAGCTCGTTCGCGAGCACGCCGGCCTTCTGTAGCGCGTCCCCCTCTCCGTCGGCTACCGCCGACGGCCCCATTGAAGCACTTCGGCGCCCACGCTGATCCAGTGACTGACGATATCCTCTCCGTCGGCTACCGCCGACGGCCCCATTGAAGCCGAGGCGCCACGGCCTGGGACGTCGCCCAGAACATCCGCTCTCCGTCGGCTACCGCCGACGGCCCCATTGAAGCGTCTGCTTGGTCGGCGAGACCTCCATCTCGACCACCGGCTCTCCGTCGGCTACCGCCGACGGCCCCATTGAAGCGTGCGCGCGTGGGCCGAGCGGCGACGTACGTTCTACGAGCTCTCCGTCGGCTAGCAGCCTGTGGACAATGTCCCGCGGTGACCTGAACACCTGATCAAGATCGACGGCGGATCTCGGGTCGTGCACGATGCGGCCATGGCATTGGGAAAGCGCGGCGACGAGCAGGAAGATCTCTTCGTCACTCACCAGCA
>DASRLC010000084.1:0-12548 GCA_035648655.1 Polyangia bacterium | reverse complement strand
GGACCGGCGCGACCGGCATTGCGGGCACCACCGGAACCGGACAAGGGGGCAGCCTCGGTGGCGGTGGCACGGGGGTCACCGGTGTCGCGGGAACCGTGGGTCAGGCCGGCACTTCGGGCGCCGCCGGTAGAGGCGGCACGACCGGAAGCACGGGGGTCGCCGGGACGACCGGGACCACCGGCGTCGCCGGCACGACCGGCAACACGGGTGTGGCAGGAACCAATGGCACCGCGGGCACCATGGGTCGTGCTGGCACGACGGGGACCACTGGCGTGGCCGGCACCAACGGCGCGGCCGGGACGACCGGCCGGGCCGGTACCACCGGGACGACCGGCGTGGCGGGAACCAACGGGACCGCGGGCACCACCGGTAAAGCTGGCACCTCGGGCATGGCCGGCACGACCGGCAAGGCCGGAACCAGCGGGGCGGCCGGCACTTCGGGCGCGGCGGGGACCAACGGCGCCGCGGGCACCTCGGGCGCGACGGCGATCTGCAACTTCGCGAGCGGTCTGAACGTGGCGTGGGTCAACTTCGCCAACGACGTCCCCAACCCGAACATCAGCACCTTCAACACCATCTTCAAGAACACCTATGCCGCAGGCGGCCGGGTGGTGCGCTGGTGGTTCCACACCAACGGGACCGTCACGCCGGGCTACGACTCGAGCGGCAAGGCCAAGGCGCTACAGCAGTCTCACATCGACGGGGTCAAGGCCATCCTCAACGCGGCGCACTCAGCGGGCATCGCGGTCAACATCAGTCTCTGGTCGTTCGATATGCTCCAAGCCGACGCTGGCACGGCACACACCAACAACCAGGCCTTGCTGGAGAACGACACCAACCGGCAGGCCTACATCGACAACTATCTGACCCCGTTGGTCACCGCGCTCAAAGGGACGCCGGGCCTCTACTCGTACGAGATCTTCAACGAGCCGGAGGGGATGGGCCCGAACGGCTGGGCGACCTACCGCACCACCGAGGCGGCCATCCAGAAGTGCGTCAACTGGTTCGCGGCCGCCATCCACGCCGCCGATCCCAACGTGCTGGTCACCAACGGCGCGGTTACCTTCGACTACTGCTCGACGTTGAGCGGCAAGACCAACTACTACTCGGACAGCCAGCTTCGCAGCGTGGGTGGCAAGCAGGGCGGTATCCTCGACTTCTACGAGGTGCATTACTACACCTCGAACGGCACCTCCGACTCGTGCTTCATGCACCCCGCGTCGTACTGGGGCCTCGACAAGAAGCTGGTAATGGGCGAGTTCGCGGCCCAGACCACCCAGGGCATCAATCAGAACGATCTCTACACGTACCTGTACACGAACGGCTACAACGGCGCGTGGGCCTGGTCGTATGATGCGGACTACCCATGGCCCGACATGCAGACGGCGATGCAGAACGTCTACAACGCCCACACTTCGGACGTGAACAGCTGCCCCTGAGGAGGGCCGGTTGCAAAAGACGACGGCGCGGCGTCTAGCGGCCGCCTCCGGGTTGGTGCTGCTGGTGGCCTGCGTGGCGATGTGGCGCGCGAAATCCACCCCGCGCCCGGAGGCGTCCGAAAAACCCGGCCGCGAGCCGCCAACCGCTTCTGGCGCGGGCGGCGCCGATCTTCGGGCATCGCCCGCTGGAGGCCCGCCGATGCGCCCCGCGGTCGCGGCCACGCCCGAGCAGGTCTCACAGCTCGACGAGGCCCGCCTCATGGCGCGTCTGCGCGCGGTCTCCGGCTCAGACCTCTCGCTGGCGGTGAAGCTGGCGCGCGAGGGCAACCGGCGCTTTCCCGACAGCCCGGACGCGCCCGAGCGGACGTCGATCCTGATCCACGCGCTGGCCGGCCTCGATCAACCGATGGAGGCGCGCGGCGAGGCCGAGGGGATGGTCAACCACTACCCCGACTCCGAATGGGTGCGCGAGATCGAGCGCTTCACCGGCGCCCACCGCCACCGCAACGTGCGGATCAACGACGCCGGCGTCCTCGTGTACCAGTAGCCGCGGTCGCGTCCCGGACGCTCAGTTTGCGCGCGCGGGGCGGATCATCGCGATGTTGGGTGAGGCGGCCCTGCCGTTGCTGGCGGCCACTGCCTGCCGTCCATCGCGCGCCTCGACGTAATAGTGCAGGAGCTTGCCGGTGACCCGGGTGCCGGGAATCAGCGCCGTGTACCATCCCTTCTTTGACCGCTCCATGGTGGTGGCGTTGTAGACGACCGTGCCGCCCGCCCGGTAGTAGAGCGCGACCACCTTGGCGCCGACGTTCGGGTGGGGCAGGCAGTGAACGAAGAGATCGACGCCGGCCGGGATTTCATCGGGCACCGTGCAGTAGATCGGCTCCGCGAAATGGCTGGGCAGCGCGGGACCGTCTTCTAGCTTCTCGCGCTCGAGGCGGGCCTGCTCGTCGCGATTCCGTCGTTCCTTGTCGCGGGTCTGGTTGTCCTGCCAAACCTTCTCGAGCTTTTCGCGGCTGTCGCGCTCCTTCTTTTCGTCGTCGCGCGTGGCCGCCAGTTGCCGGTCGGTCCCCTGTTTTTCCTTGGTGAGCTGCTGCAGGCGCGCCTTGGCGTCGGCGAGCTGTCGGTCGCTCTCCAGCTTGGCCTTGTCCAGCCTGTCGTTGGCTTCTCGGTCCCGCTTGATGGTCTCTCGCGCCGCGGCCAGCTGCTGGTCGGTCTCCTGTTTCTCTTTGGCGAGCTGCTGCAGGCGCGCCTTGGCGTCGGCGAGCTGTCGATCGCTCTCCAGCTTTTCTTTTCGCAGCTTGTCATTGGTCTCGCTCTCTTTGCGCGCGGCGTCCTTGGTGGCGCCGACCTGGCGCTCTTGCTCCTGCTTCTCCTTTTCGAGCTGCGCGACGCGCCCCTTGGTCTCGCCGAGCTGCCGGTCCTTGTCGGGCTGCTCCCGATCCAGTTGCTGGAGGCGACCGCGGGCGTCGGCAAGCTGTTTGTCTTGGTCCTGCTTGTCCTTCTCGAGCTGGGCCAAACGGCCCTTCATCTCGGCGAGCTGTCGATCCTTTTCCTGCGACTCTCGCTGGGCCTTGGCCTTGTCCGACTGGGCCTGGCTCTCGTCAATCTTGGCCTGGGCCAGATTGTCGACCAGCTTGTCCCGTTCTGCGCGGTCGCGCCTGCTGTCGCGCTCGCGCGCCGCGGTGTCCGCACGCTGCTTCTCGACCGGGGCCGCCGAAGGCGTCTCCTTCTCCGACTCGGTGTCGGCGGTCGCCGCCTCCTGGCCGCTGCTTTCGTGCACCGTCGCGGCTTCGGCGGGGGGTGGGGGCTGGTTCTCCGCCCGCTCGAAGGCGGCCAGCACGTCCTTGGTCGCCATGCTGGGAGACACCTGGATGGCGGGACTCAGGTCGAGGGCCTTGCCGAAGTAGCGCACGCCGGTGTCGATGTCCTTGAACCCCGCCACCTCGAGCACGCCGAACAGCAGATAGCTCTGGGCGACGACCTTACCGGCCGATCCGCCGGCACCCTTGCCGAGCGAGATGGCTTCCTGCAGCTCGCTCTTGGTCTTCTCGAAGTCGCCGTCGTCGTAGGCGGCGGCCGCGGCCTGGTAGTGGGCCTTGATCTTCTCGACGGAAACCTTGGCTTCGGCCGCCGCGCTGCCGTGGCCGAGCGCCAGCAGCAGCGGCAACGCCCAAAGGCCTGAGACGATTGGGACCCTGAACGGGAGCCGGGTGGGGATCCGGACTCGGCGCATGAACAGCTCCTGGATTGAAAGGCGCACCCGCATGCTACGACCGGTCCGGCACCGGACGGGAAAGAAGTGCTTCGCCGCCCCCCAGAAAGCTCAGGGGGCTCAACCGACGCGGCAATCCGGCTGCCTGCGACCGACCTTGGTCAAAACCAGATGGTAAAGTTGCCCGTCGCGCGCCCGCGAAGCGCCGGCGGCCGCCAGCAGATAGAACTTCCACATCCGGTAGAAGCGCTGGTCGTATTTGTGTTTCAGCTCGGGGTAGGCGCGATCGAAGTTTTCCCACCAGGCCATCAGTGTCCGATCGTAGTCGGGCCCGATGTTCTGCAGATCCTCGAGCACGAAGAGCCCCTCGATGGCCTTGCCGAGCTGGGCCAGCGACGGCGCGACCGCGTTCGGGAAGATATACTTTTCGACGAAGGGCGTGCCGTGGCGGCGGCTCCGGTTGTTGGCGATGGTGTGAATGACCGCGATGCCGTCCTTGACCAGCCGGCGGTCGACCACCTCCATGACCTCGCGGTGGTTCTTGGGGCCGACGTGCTCCATCATGCCAATCGAGGCCACCCGATCGAAGGTGCCGGTCACGTCGCGGTAGTCGCACAGTCGCAGATCGACGTCGAGGTGCTTCCACATTTCGCGGCCCAGCGCATGCTGGTCCTTGGATAGCGTCACCCCGACCACCGAGCAGCCGTATTTCTCGGCGGCGTAGGCGGCGAATCCGCCCCAACCGCAGCCGAGATCGAGCACCCGCATCCCCTTCTCCAGGCCGAGCTTGCGGCAGACCAGATCGAGCTTGGCTTCTTGTGCCTCGGCCAGCGTGCTCGAGTTCTTCCAGTAGGCGCAGGTGTAGACCATGCGCGGATCGAGCATCTTGGTGTAGAGATCGTTGCCGATGTCGTAATGCGCTTCGACCGAGCGGCTCGAGCGCGCCTTCGATTGCAGGTTGAGGACGATCGCCTTGGCGGTCAGCAGCCTGAGCCGAAGGCTGCCGGTCACCTTTTGCCGCAGGCCGGCGCGCATGATCTTCTCCAGCAGCGTGTCGAGCGCGTCGGTGTCCCACCAGCCGTCCATGTACGATTCGCCGACGCCGATCGACGCGTCGTTCAGGAGGCGCTCGTAAAAGCGCGGGTCGTGGACCTGGATGTCGCCGGGGCCGGGGCCGCCGATCTGGATGCCGGCCAGATCGAAGAGCTCGCGGACCAAGGTCTCGGCGCTACCGCGTCGTCGCAGCGACGGAATTTCCTTCTGCGGCGGTAGGGCCGCCGGCGGCGGTGGTGACGGGGCGGCGGGACGCTCGGTCGATGAGGCGGTGTCCATGCGTTCGTGTCCCACAGACCCAGGCTGCGGGCAAGCCCTACGGGCAGGGTCCGGTCTCGCCGCGATTCCTGCGGTCGCGGCGCGAGATGCCCGTCACGGCGCCGAAGGCCCGCCAGGTTCCCAGACCCTCGGGGTACAGAAACGCTGCGACGCGCGGAATTCCTGATAATCATTGGTTAATTCAACCATCGAGGCGCAATTGACGTTGCCGGTCGACGCATCGGATCCTATAGTGTGGGTCAATGTAGTTGCCGACAGGAGTCTCGATGCGTCGCAGGTTGGTCTTCGGGGTGCTGGCTATGGTGGTGGTTTCGTCCTCGGTCGGCTGGGCCGCAGATGGGGATTCCGGTCCGTCGGATTCGGATCTGATGTTCGAGGCGCTCAAGCAGTGGCGGGGCGAACCGTCGAGCGATGGCGCGGCGGTCGAGCGCCTACTGGCAGCGGCCAAACGGGAGTCGCGCCAGCGTCGCGAGGCGATCCGCCATGGCGCGACCTCGAACTTTTTCCGCGATCCTTTCTCCGACAATCCGCACAAGCTGATCCCCGTACGCCGCGAAGATCGCGAGCTGCTCGACAACCTGCGGGAAGGATCTCGGGCCCGCGCGGAGATGTTGTTGGCGCGCGCCGAGGCGGCCCGCGCGCGGGCGGATGCCACGGCAGCCAAGGCCGAAGCCGATCGGGCCCAGCGGCTGGCCGCCCGGGCCGACGCGGTGGCCGCCGAACGGCAGGCGCTCGCGGATCAGGCCGGCTGTACCGAGGGGCGATCGCCAGAGGCGTCGCGCGAGAGCCGGTCGGGTGATTCGGAAGGCGAGCTGGCGTCGGCGGGACGAATGCGTCGGGTTCGGTCGCATCGCCACGCCGCCCGTGGCAACCAGACGGTCGCTCGGGCGGTCGCCAGCAACGAGCGCGCTTCGCAGCCCATACCTTCCGAGGAACCGACGCCTGTCTCCGCGACCGACTCGGCGGACCGTCCGCCGGCCGGCTGGACCAGCGCCGACTCGCGCGGGATCTTGGTGGTGCCGATCGAAGCCTCGATCTCGCAGGCGCGCAAGGCCGCCCGGCTTCACTAGAACGCCAAGTCGAGAACGCGACGCCGCCGCTCAGGTCGAGCGCATGAAGACCTGGTTGCCGGTGGCGGCGTAGGCCGCATCGCGGATTTTCTCCCGCACCGCGCGGGGGTCCGGCACCCCGAGCAGCTGTACCACTTGTCCCGGCCGCCGCAAGCCCGGCACCGCCGCCAACGCCGCTGAGGACGAGACCAGCGAGATCCGGCCGAGGCCCAGCAGGCGCTCCGCGAAGCTCTGGTGAAACGACACCTCTTCGATGGTGCGGATGTCGATCTCGGTCACGCTCTTCGAAAACACGCCGCTCTCGAGGACCAGGCGCTGATTCGAAAGGCGGTAGCTCTGGCCGCGCAGCGCGAAGCCGCGCCAGATGAGCGCCCCGACGCGCCGGCCGACCATCACCAGCACGAAGGCGATCGCGGCCAGCCGAAAGCCGGTCTCGTAGGTGGTCACCGCCTGGGCGGCCTGACGCGAGAGGCCGCGCAGAAAATGCAACACCGGCCCATACCCGAGATAAACCACCAGCGTCAGCACCACCGCATAGATGACCGTGACCACCGCGTCGAGCGCCAGCAGCTTGAGAGCGGGAGAGCCTTCCCAGAGCGTCTCTTCGGACGGCATCGGGTCAGCCTAACATGCGCATGGCCACCACCTGCGGCGCCGAATCGGCTAAAAATAGCGCCCTGTGAGAGGCAAGTCGCAGACCATTCGCCAGCCGGGCGCCGACTACGAGATCAAAATCGTCGGAGCGCGCAAGACGCCGCTGCGCGATTTCTACCACGCGCTTCTGCGGCTCCCCTGGTGGGTGACCATCGCGGCGATCAGCGGCAGCTTTCTGTTTGCCAACGCGCTCTTCGCGGTCGCTTACCTGGTGGTGGGCGGCGTCGGCCACGCCGAGCCGGGCTCGTTCCTGGACGCCTTTTTCTTCAGCGTGCAGACCATGGGGACCATCGGGTACGGCGCCATGTTCCCCGAGTCGATCGGGGCCAACTGGGTGGTGGTCATCGAATCGATCACCGGCCTGACGTTGACCGCGCTGGCGACCGGCCTGGTGTTCGCGAAGTTCTCGCGCTCGACGGCGCGGATGATGTTCACCAAGCAGGCCGTCATCGCGCCGATGGACGGCCTGCCCACGCTGATGTTCCGGCTCGGCAACCAGCGCGGCAACCAGATCGTCGACGCCCGAATTCGTGTGGTGTTGATGCGCAGCGAATTGCTGGCCGACGGCGGAAAATTCTACCGAATGCTGGATCTGCGCCTCACGAGGGAGCGATCGCTGTCGCTCTCGCGCTCCTGGAACGTCCTGCACCTCATCGATCGCGACAGCCCGCTTTACGGTGAGACGCCGACCTCGATGGTGGAGAAGGAGATCGAGCTGCAGGTGCAGGTGGTCGGTCTCGACGACGCTTCGATGCAGACCATCCACGCCGCGCACCACTACTTCACCCACGATATCCGGTGGGGGTGCCGCTTGGCCGACGTCCTCCACGAGGTCGACGGCCAGCATCTGGTGCTCGACCTGCGAAGGTTCCACGACCTGGTACCGACCGAGCCGACCCCAGACTTTCCGTACCCGTAGATGTGGGACGCCATCCTTTTCGACAACGACGGCGTGCTCGTCGACACCGAGGGGCTCTACTTTCGCGCCAACCGCGAGGTGCTGGCCGGCGTCGGCGTCGCGCTCGACGAGGCCGCCTACGTCGAGCTCTTCCTGCGCGAAGGGACGGGGGCCTGGCACCTGGCCGAGGCGCGCGGGCTGTCGGCCGAGTCAGTCGCGGATCTGCGGGCGGTGCGCGATCGCCGCTACGCCGAGCTGCTCGACGAAGCTCCGATCGCGATCCCCGGTGTCGCCGAGCTGCTGCCCGCGCTGGCGGCCCGCTATCGGCTGGCCATCGTGACCAGCTCGGAGCCCGACCCGTTCGCGCGCACCCACGTCCGCACCGGCCTGCTGCCGCATTTCGAGCTGGTCCTCACCCGCGCCGACTACCAACGCAGCAAGCCCGATCCCCAGCCGTACCTGTGCGCGGTGGGGCGCCTCGGTCTGCCGCCCGAGCGCTGCCTGGTGATCGAGGACTCCGAGCGCGGCCTGCGGGCCGCCAAGGCCGCGGGTCTGACCTGCTGGGTGGTGCCCTCCGGGCTGACGGCCGGCGGCCACTTCGAGGCCGCGGATGCGGTGCTCCCGGACCTGTTCGCGGTGGCCGCGCGCCTGCTGGCCGATTAGGCCAGCGGGGGTAGCAGGTCGATCCGTCGACCCGTCACAGGATTGTACCGAGCGACCAACCTTCGCCCGCCCGGCGCGGTATGCTTCGGCTCGGCCGTGGCAAACACCGCACCGGAAAGACCGGCGGGGGTCCCCGAGAGCGGCGTTTGGGACGCCGCGATCGGTAGGTGGGAGGTCTCCCGCAAGAGCGAGCTGGGTGCTCGCGAGGGCGAGTGTCTGTTCTATCGCGCCGATGGCAGCCTGTTTTCGCGCTTTCGTTTTGCCGCCGACCTGCAAGACGGGCCGTTCGCGATCTACCACCCCGACGGCGGCCTGGCGCGCGCGGGGAGCTTCTCGGCGGGCCGGCTCGCCGGCGTGGTCTCCGCCTATGCCTCGTCCGCGCCGGGCGCCGAGCCGCTGCGTGCCTGCTGCGTGCCGCCGGCGGCCGTTCGCCTGGACGGGCTTTATCAAGACGGACAGCTCGTGCAGGAGACTTTTTACGATGGCCAGGGGCACCCGATCCTCTCCGACGGTCGGTCCTGGCCAACGCGGCCGACGGACGTGCCCGCCGACGCCGAGTTCGATGAAGGGGGCGCCCGCTGGGTGCGACGGCGACCCGAGCTGGCGCAGTTTTGGACCGAGGGGGGCGGGCTGGCCGAGGAGATCGCCTATCGGGATGGCGTGAGGTCGGCGACCCGGCGTTTCGACGATGCCGGTCGGCTGCTCGAGAGCTGTGAGCTCGCGCCGGACGAGCGGCGGCACGGGGCGTTCTCGCGCCGATGGGCGCTCGACGAGATCGGCCCCTACGCGGACCGGCGAATCCGCGAAGAGCGCGGGCAATTCGATCTGGGCCAGGCCGTAGGTGACTGGAGTTTTTTGGATGATGCCGGCGGGGCGCCGCGAACATTCGCGCGCGGCCGCGCGTTTGTCGACGGCGACGACGCGACGTCGGTGGCGTTTGCCGCGGTCGCGCGCGGCTCCGACCCCGATTGGTGGTCCACGGCGCGCGCGCTCCGGGCCGAGGGCCGCGTGCGCGAAGGGCTGTGCGCCGCGGCGCGCGCCGCCGCCGCCGAAAGCGATCCCACCGCGCTCACGCAATTCCTCGCCGCCGATGTGATGCCGCTCGTCCCGGAGCTGGCGGCGCAGCGGGGCGAGGTGCTGGTGCAGTCGACCGACGTCACGGTTGCGTCCATTCTCGAGGCGCTGCTCGGCGGCGCCGACGCCGCGTCGGCCTTCCGCGCGCTCGCCGCCGCTCTCCCGGACGCGCATCCGGCGGCGCCCGATTTCGTGGCGGCCTCGCTGCTGCTCGCGCCCGATCGGCCGATGACCCACCTCACCCGGGCGCTGATCCGAATTCAGGTCGGCGATGAAGCCGGGGCCCTCGTGGACGCCGCGATCGTCGAGCAGGCGTCACCCGAGAGCGCCGATTCGCTGCGCGCCTACGTGCACACCGCGTTTCGAGCCTACGATTTTTGGCCAGGCCGCCAGGCCCTCGATCCCGATCCGACGCTGGCCGGTCTGCCGGCCGGGTTGATGCGGGACCTGAACGACGTGAAAGCTGCGATGGCCGTCTTCGCCACGCGGCTCACGCGGCTGCGGATCGCGCTGCGATCGACGATCGGCGCGGACGCGAACCCCGCCTGGTTGCCGCCCGACCTTTCGCCGCTGCTGCCGGACGGCCCGGTGCCCCTGCGGCGCGCGAGCTTACCGGTCGTCGATCTGGGCGATGAACAGGGTGGCGGCGGCGCCGGCACGGTGGAGATCGACGAGCAGATCGAGACCACCGCGCTGGGCGTCCCGGCGCTGCTGGGGCTCGCCCAGATCGACTGGGGGGCGCTGACCTGGCTGTGCTGGTCGGTCGGGCTCGATCGGGTGGCGTTGCCCGACGCGACCGTCGAGCCGCCGCTGTTCGCGGTTGCCATGAAAATGATCGTCACCCGGGCTTGGCGCGCCCAGGATCGCCTGGCCACCGGCGGCCTCTTGGCCCGAGCCAACGGCGTTCCGGGGTTCGAATGGCAGGGGATCGACATCGACGCGCTCCCTCAACACCTCGCCCGCGCGGCGGCCGAGGAGTACACCGCGGCGCGCTCGGTGTTCCTGTGGCTGGCCAGTCCCGAGGTGGTGTCCCCCTTCCAGTGCGATCTGAGGGACGCCTAGCCGTGATACGATAGGACCCTAGGCGTGCTCACCCGCTTCGCTTGAAGGATGTCATGAGGAAATTCCTCTTTGTCGGTCTCTTGGGTCTGTCGGCGGCGTTCTGGTCGGCGTCCTGTCAGGGCCCGGACGAGCTCTACCGCAACGGCGGCATCTCCGTGACCGGCGCTGGGGGAACGATCTCCCCGAGCGGAGGCGGCGGAACGACGGGTACCACGGGCATCGCCGGCACGACCGGCAGGGCCGGGACGACCGGGAGCAGCGGCGCCAGCGGGACGACGGGACGCGCGGGCACCAGCGGCAGCGCGGGTAGCAGCGGCAACGCTGGGACCAACGGGAGCGCCGGAACGAATGGTCGCGCTGGGACCAACGGGGCGGCGGGCACGTTTGGCGCGGCTGGGACCAACGGGGCCGCCGGCACCTTCGGCGCCGCGGGTACGAACGGGAACGCCGGTACGAACGGGAACGCGGGTACGAATGGTCGCGCCGGAACCAGCGGCGGGACCGCGGGAACGACTGGCGGCGCCGCCGGGACCACCGGAACAGGAAGCGGTGGCGCGGGGGGCGCCAAGAACTGCATCGACGCCATCAAGCTGAACGGATACGCGGCCACGGGTGCTCCACCATGCAGCGCGTGCAAAGACAACCAAACCGACGAATCCGCCAAGTGCGAGGCAATGATCGATTGCGAAGACGCGGCCGGCTGCCCGGGCACCGGTGGTTGCGTACTCACCTGTTCGAACTCGGCGGGAGCAAGCTCCGTGGAGCAGGCCTGCGTCAGCGCGCTCGTGTCTGCCTCCTGCGGGTCATGACCTCGAGAAGCGGCAACGGACTCCGCCGGCGCCTCGAAATTCGGCGACGCTAACGGTCCATGGCGGCCTGCGCGGCGGCCAAGCGCTTCCGCCACCGAGCGGCATCCGGATTGTGCGGATCTCGCCGCAGGAGCTCGCGGTAGGCGTTGGCGGCTTCCACCCAGCGGCCCGCCTCGAATAAATGATCCGCGCGTGCCACCGGTGCCGCGTCCCGACGGTCTTTCTCGCGCCTCGGCGCCGCGTCGCGGTCGTCGAGGGCCCGTTCATCTTCTTCGTTGACCGATTCCGCCTGTCTGGCCCGGGGGGCATTGGCCGGCGGGGGCGCCGAAGCCCGTGGGGATGGGGAATCCTTTTCGGATTGTTCGCGCGGCGCGGCCTTGGCCTGGGCATTCGACGCTGTTGTCGCAGCCGGCGCGCCACTGCCCGAGCCTCGGTCGTCGAGACCCTCCAGCGCCTCGTCGGCGACCGATTTCTTGGCCGGCGCGCCGTAGGCGGCCGACGCTGGCTGGGCGATCCGTGGTGGGGGCGGGGGCGCGAACGATCGACCAAGCTCGTCATCGTTGGCGGCTGGCTCGGCGCGCATCGCCGGATGCACCAGCCCATCCTCTCCATCTGACGCCTCCCGCTTGGCCGCCTGGTCCTGCGACCGGGCCGGGATCGCCCGTCGGTGTGGCGCGGGTGGCGCGCCCATCTGCAGATCGTCGGTGCCGATGCCGGCGCCTCTGAGCGAGCCGCTCTTGCCGCGCCCTCCCAGCGCAGACGGGGCGGGTGGTGCGGCAGGTTCAGTCGCCGCCGTCTCTCGCGCGACCGATGGCGCGGGCCGGTCGGCCGCCCGTGCCGGCGTCGGTGGTGCTTGGGCTGCCGGCGGCTCGGCCACCGGCGCTTGGGTCTCGGCCGGCGCCAGACCCTGGAGGCCGCGCTGGTAGGTCCTTTCCGGCTCGAGGAAGATCTTGTTGGCCAGTAGGAAGACCGCCACCGCGCCGATGGTCGCCAGCGTCGGGAACGTCCAGCGCGAGCGGAGGCGATCCCACCGAGATGCGCGCCGCGACGGCGTGGCGGTCGGAACCACCCGCGCGCGGGCGGTCGCCGCCTCGGCCGCCCGTAGGATGGCCGCGTGGGCGTGGGCCGGGGGCGCGTCGTCCAGACCCTGACGGGCGTGTACGCGTACGCGTTGCAGATCGGCCAGCTCGCTTCGGCAACGTTCGCAGCCGCCTGCGTCGCGGTCGAGGTGCGCCTGGATGGCCGCGCGCTCGCCTTCCGGAAGCTCCCCATAAAGAAGCTCCATCATCCGCGCGCCCACGTCGTCACAGCCCATTGCCATCTGTCTTTATC
>DASRLC010000083.1:0-9754 GCA_035648655.1 Polyangia bacterium | reverse complement strand
CGGCGTCCCCGGGGGCGCCGGTGGCGCGGCCGCGGGAGGAACGTCAGGCGCAGCCGGCGCCAATGGGTATATGCCGTGCCCACTTACGCCAGGGAGCGCGTGCGCGATTCTGCCCCTCGGTGATTCGATCACTGAGGGCTACCTGCCGACCGGAGGCCTGGGAGGTTATCGCGTCGAGCTTTTCAGCCAGGCGGTGCTGGGCGGCAAGAACATCACTTTCGTGGGCTCCCAGACCTCGACGAACGCCCCCAACACGGTCCAAAGCCGCTCCTTTCCCAAGCAGCACGAGGGGCACGATGGCTACACCATCGCCAGCGGCAGTGGCTCGAGTGGAATTGCCGGCTCGATCACGGACCAGGCCATCGCGAACTACCACCCAAACATCGTGCTCTTGATGATCGGAACAAACGACGTCAACGGCAACGTCGATGTCGCCAATGCGCCGACCCGCCTCGGCACCTTGATAGACGAGATCACGACGGATTCGCCGTCGGCGCTGGTCGTGGTCGCCTCCATCATCCCGATCGCCAGTGGCAATAATTCGAAGGCGATGGCGTACAACGCGGCCATGCCCGGGCTCGTGAGCACCCGCGCCGCCGCCGGCAAACACGTCATCTTCGTCGACAACTACGCGGCTTTCGTAAAGGACCCGAACTACCAGACCTCTGAGATGTCCAACTACCTGCACCCGAACACCACGGGATACGCGATCCTGGGAGATGCGTTCTACGGCGCCATCGGTGCCCACCTACCCTGACACTCGACCACTTTTCCGTGACAAGATTTTAGCCGCGGGACAATCCCGAGATAGACACATGAAGATAGGAACGTCCCGGACTGGGCTGTCGCTGGTCGCGATCGTCGGTATTTGTGGCTGGGGCTGTCAGATTACCGGAGCCAGCTCCGATGGGGCGGTCTCTTCGGGCGGCGTCACCGGTTCGGCTGGCGCCACGGGTTCGGGCGGCAGCACCGGCTCGGGTGGCACCGGCACCCCGGTCGCCTGCACCCGGGTCACGACGCCGACGCCCACCAGCGGCCCGACCGGAGGACCGTGCGACATCTACGCGGCCGACGGCGGCCCGTGCGTGGCGGCCCACAGCACGGTTCGGGCTCTCTACGCCTCGTACAGCGGACCCCTCTATCAGGTCAAGAAGGCCGATGGCACGACCATGGACATCGCGCCCATCGCCCCCGGCGGCTTCGCCAGCTCGGCCGACCAGGACACCTTCTGCGGCGTCGATGCTTGCACCATCTCGATCATCTACGACCAGTCCGGTTACGGTAACGATCTGACCAAGGCGCCCGCGGGCGGCGAGAAGGCGACGCCCGACAACGAAGCCAACGCGAAGGCGGTCTCGGCCACCTTCAGCGGCCAGGCGGTCTACGGCGTCCACATCGCGCCCGGGATCGGCTATCGGAACAACACGCCCTGCGGCACCGCGACCGGCGACAACCCGGAGACGGAGTACATGATCGTCGCCGGCAGCGTCTTCAACAGCGCCTGTTGCTTCGACTACGGGAACATGGAGACCACCAGCCGGGACGACAGCGAAGGGACGATGGAAGCCGTCTACTTCGGCGACTGCACGGTTTGGAACAAAGGGGCCGGCAACGGTCCGTGGGTCATGGGGGATCTCGAGAACGGCCTGTGGGCCGGAAACTCCAGCCCCTACGCCAACAACATGCCGCTGACCTTCGGCTACATCACGGGCATGGTGAAGGGGGACGCGGCCGGCAAGAACCACTGGACCATCAAGAGCGGCAACGCGCAGTCCGGCAGCTTGATCACGCCGTTCGACGGAACGCGCCCCTCCACGCGCTACAACCCGATGCGGAAGGAGGGCGCCGTCGGCCTGGGCACCGGCGGCGACAACAGCGACGGCGCCACCGGGAACTTCTTCGAAGGGGTCATGACCAACGCCTACTCGTCGGCCGCGTCCGACGACGCCGTGCAGGCCAACATCGTCTCTGTCTACGGGCAATAGCGCGCGCCCACGCCGCGGGGCATCTTGGCGGCGTTGGTCCGTCATCGGCTCTACCGACACTGGACGTGGACGGCCGGGCTGCTCCCGCTGACCCGGCCCGCGCGGGCGCAGAAGGCGGCGACCGCGAACGTGTCGGTCGACGCCACCGCCGGGCACGCCGCCCGAGTGGATATGGCCGTGAACATCGCGGCCGCCGGCTACAGTAAATTATAGCTCGCCGGTCCATCCTGCGACGTGACCGCGGCGCGGCTCGGCGGTGCCTTGTCGCCAGCAATCGCAGTTTTCGTGACAAGAGCGGCGCAACGGCGACAAGCACCTGAGACCCCCTGATACGAGTCCCCCGTTGGAAGGAGATCCTTCGATGAAGGTTCGATCTGGTTTTCTGGCATTGGCGACGGCATTCGGCATGATTTCAGGTGCGTGTGGCTCCAGCCCGAGCGGCCCTTCGGGTGCAGGCGGAACCTCCAACACCGGAACGGGAGGCGGTGCGGCCGGTAGCTCGAGTACTGGAAAAGGGGGCACCACGGGTGGAGGTGGTACGGGCGGAAGCTCGTCCTGCACGAACGGGACGGCCTGTGGCGGAACCGTGGTCGGGACCTGGACGGTCAGCTCATCGTGTCTGACGCTTAGCGACGACAACCTGGACATCTCGTTGGCCGGTCTCGATCCCAGCACCTGCAAGAACGTGGCGATCTCGGGCTCCCTCACCGTGACCGGAACGTGGACCGCCAATTCCAACGGGACGTACACTGACGGAACGACCACGGCGGGAACCGCGCAGCTTCAATTGCCGGCCGGATGCTTGATGCTTTCCGGGACTACCACCACCTGTCAGCGGATCGCTGGACCTCTCTCAGGATTGGGTTTCGCCTCCGCTACGTGCACAGATGCCACCGGTGGCGGGTGTTCCTGCACGGCAACGGTCGCGCAGATGGGGAGCATCGGGTTTCTAACCGCAAATCCGCAAACCAGCGGCAACTACACCACTTCGGGTAGCACCCTTACGGCCGATGCGACGGCGCCGTACTCCTACTGCGTCGCGGCCAACAAGCTGACCGTGACCCCGCAGCCCGCCAACCCGACTGAGACGGGTACCATCGTGCTTCAGGGGGGTGGTACCACGGGCACCGGCGGCACGACCGGCACCGGCGTCGGTGGAACCACCGGCTCCGCCGGTACGACGGGCACTGCCGGCACCAGGGGCTCCGCCGGCACAACGGGCACTGGCGCTGCTGGCACGACGGGCTCCGCGGGTCGTGGCGGTGCCGCCGGCACCAGCGCTTCGGCTGGCACGACCGGTACCGCCGGCACGACGGGAACCGGCGGCGCGACGACGGTCGCCCAAGGCCCCTGCGACATCTATTCGGCCGCCGGCCAGCCCTGCGCGGCGGCGTACAGCATGATTCGAGTACTCGCGAAGGCGTACGCCGGCCCCCTCTATCAGGTCAGAAGCGGAAGCTCGAGCATGAACACCGGCTCGGGCGGAACGACCAAAGACATCGAGAGCGTGGATGGCTTTGCCGACACCGCGACCCAGGACGCGTTCTGCAGCGGAACGACTTGCACCGTTTCAATCCTTTATGACCAGTCCGGGAACGGCAACAATCTCAAGTCGGCGCCCGCGGGCCTGTCGGGCGGGGGAACCTACGCAGCCATGCCGGATTTCGAGTCGAGCGCGACGAAGGACTCCATCACGGTCGGCGGACACAAGGTCTACGCCCTTTACATGAATGCACGAGAGGGGTATCGGACCGCGGTGGGCGTCAAGGGCAAGAACATGCCAATGGGGACCAGTCCCCAGGGGATCTATGAGCTTGCGGACGGAACCCACAGCGGGACCGCCTGCTGCTGGGACTTCGGCAACGTCTCCACCGATCCCACGGTGTACGGCGTGATGAACACCGTCTTCTTCGGAACCGGCTTTTGGGGAACCGGCGCTGGCAGCGGCCCCTGGTTCATGGGCGACTTCGAGGGCGGCGTCTGGGCGGGCGGCTCGGGCGCTTCAAACGTAAACAACCCCAGCGACCCGTCGATGAAGTATCAGTTCGCCTTTGGCATCGTGAAGACGAGCGCCCCCAATGCCTATGCCATTCGCGTCGCCAACGGCAACCTACCAACGGCCTCGAGTCTGACGACCGCCTATGACGGGACCGGCCCGAAGTCGGCGTGGGCCAACGCGGGCGGGATCCTCATCGGGATCGGCAGCGACAACAGCAACAACTCGTTCGGAACCTTCTACGAAGGCGCCATCACCATCGGCCGTCCCGCGGATGCGACCGACCTCGCTGTAATGCAGAACGTCCAGGCAGCGGGGTACGGGAAATGAGCCCGTCTCGCTCGACACCACCACAGTCGTCTTGACTGAGAGAGCCCGCTGGTCCTCCGACCGGCGGGCTCCGTCCACCAGCCCGAGATCCGCCGGCGCAGAACTAGATACGAGAACGTTCGCGAGCGGACGGCGAGCGTCCTCCGGATGGTGAGGCGGATCGCTGCTGGCGCCTTACACACCCCGTCGGCCCAACCGGGAGCGCTCGGGCGATCGTTCATTGCTACCCTCGGTCGGAGCGACAGACGACGCGATACTTTAGCTCCCCGGCGGCCCAATCTGATTGCGGCCCATGCGCTCGCGTGACCTCAGACTGACGTCGCTTTCGGCGTGATTGAGCCAGCTTCGTCAAATCCGGGAGCCGCTCGAGTGACTCCTTTTTCGGCTGCTTCGCACACCGCAGGTCATTCCCCGATTCCGGGCGCACGTCTAATCCTCACGTACTGGTGGCCGAGGCCCTAGAACCAGGTCTCGGCCTGCAGCCCGAACGTGGCGCCGCTTCTCAGGTTCGGGTAGGTGTCGGTGTAGAGCCTGCCCGAATCGATGGTGGCGATCTGGGCAGATTCGTTCCACACCGCCCAGGTATAGAAGAGTCGCAGCTCGGGGCGCGACAAAAAACCACGATCTGCAGTGATCGCGACGGCGCCGGTGAACTTGGCCAGGTATTGCGGGGCCGAGCCATTGTTCTTCGTCACCCGATCGAATCCGGCCTCCCCAAGCAACTTGGCGTGCTTGGCGAATGCCAGGCCGGCGCGGCCGCCGGCCGAATACCAATCCGTCTTCAGCCCCGGGTTACCCAGGAAGTTGTTGTCATACTGGTAAACCCCAGCCACCTGTCCGCCGAGCCAGGCGAGGGGTTGAATCGTCAGAATCTCCACGACCCGCAACCGAGACTCGTTCGAGTCGTGGCGAAGGGAAAAGTCCGGATAGTAGAAGCGCGCCAGGGATCCAAAGCCCGTTCCGCCGCCCTTGCCATACTGGAACGCCAGCTTGTTGTCGCCGCCGAGTAGCCCCTGCACGAATTGAACCGTGACACCCCACCCGCCAGAAGTGGCGGGGTCATTGCTGTAGTTCGCGATGTATTGAAACCCGAGCTGGAGCTCGCCGCTCTGGTAGGGCCGGATGCCGCGAAGCTGCAGATCGTTTCGAATGCCGAAATCGGTCTGAGAGGGCAACTGCGGGGAGGTCGCGTCGGTGGGCATCGCCGGCTCGCCGTCGACGGCGAAAGCCCCATAACTGAGCCGCAGGTCCGAGCCGAGGTTGACGTCCTCGATTCCCGCGCCGACACCAGATGGATTCCAATAGAAGAAATCGCTAATATAGACGGATTCGCGCTTGTAGTAGCGGGTCCCCGCCCAGGCCGTCCCTCCGAACAACCAAGGAATTCCCTTGATGTCCGCGTAGAGGTTGGGAAGGTACAGAACCGCTCCGGTGGAGGTCGTAAACTGCAGCGGCGAATTGACCGCGCCGGCGGGCGAATAACCAATGTAGGTGGTCGGGATGTAGATCGTCGGCATGACGTGGACGTTGGCGACCACGCCGTCGTCGCCCGCGTAGGCCACCATCGTGAAATGCGTCTCCGACCACACCTCGCACTCGTTGCCGAGGCGGTACTTGGAGACCAGCCCCGCGGGGTTGGCGAGCTCGAAACAGGTCATCCGGCCCCGCTGATTGCTGGCGCCGAAACCGCCCCTCAAATATCCGCTCACAGAGAGGTCGCCGAACTTGGGTTTGGCGGCCGGCGGAATGGCTACCGACGCCGGCGAAATAGCCACCGGCGATGGCGCCTCCGTCGCGGCGGCCGGCTCGATGACAGGGGCCGGCTGCTCGGCCTCCTTGGGTTCGTCGGTGTTGTGATGGGTGTCGGCCTGGAGGCCGCGTTGGGCGTCGCCGGTGTCGGCGGGTTCCTGGGCGAACGCCCAGCTCGAAGCGAGGCCCGTCACCAAAGAGATAGATATTCCCACTAGCTGTCGTGCTGGTCGCATGGTTGCCCGTCCTCTCGAAGGTAAGAAGGCGGAAGTGATTGTCTTTTCGTGCGCCTCCTTGTCACGAGAATGCGAAGACGGGCGCCTCCACGCGTGAAATTGCGACCTGGCTTTCTCATCGCGAGGATCCCGGCCCTGGGTGGCTTCTAAACAAGAGGGCCGAAGCGGTTTTCTCGCTCGAGCGCTTCCGGCCGCCGAGGCCTGGGTAGTCATGCCCGCGTATTCGCGGTCTGTGCCACCGGGACGATGCGGCCTTTGTGCGGGCTCGGGGTCGTTGACCGGGGCGCCCTACTCCCCTCCGGCTTGTTCGCCCAGCAGGGTGACCGGCTTACCGCAGCGTACGATCTCAGTTTGTGCTACTGCGTCGCCGCCCGAGTCGGCGTGGAGGTCAGGCTCCTGTCCTGGACCGCGACGGTCAATATTCCGCCGTCTGGACGACACCCCGCGTTGGCGTTCTCGCGGGCCTGCACGTTGACGTGCGCTTTTCTGAGAAGACCTTTGGCCCGCGCCCACTAATATGGAGGTTGTTCGTGAGTCATCTACGCCTACTTACGTCACCTCCAAACCAGCTGGCTCCCGACGAGGGCTGCCTCTTGGCCTTCCAGGGCGAGCTCGACTACATCTACCGGACATTGAGGCGGCTCGGCGCCAGCCCATCGGAGACGGACGATCTGGCGCAGGAGATCTTCCTGGCCCTACATAAATGTTGGACCGACTACGATCCCGAACGGCCATTGCGGCCGTACCTGTTCGGTATCGCTTTTCGGATCTCGGCGGCGCATCGCCGCAGGCGTTACCGTGAGGTGCCGTTCGAGATCGTCGAGGTTGGCGACCCCGCCCTCGGCCCCGAGGACGCTCTTCAGACCAAACAGGCGCGCGCGCTGGTGTTGGCCGCGCTCGAGAACATTCCGCTGCCGCGCCGCGCGGTGCTGGTCATGCATGATCTCGACGGCGTGCCCGTCGCAGATATCGGTTCTGTTTTTGGAATTCCACGTTTTACGGTATATTCGCGCTTGCGGAAAGCCCGCCGCGAGCTGGAGACGTCACTGCGTCGATTAACGAATGCGATCATAAGATGAACACGCGCTCCCCATTTTCACCGAAAATTCGTGCGGTCCTAGACCAAGAGCGCGTCATCCCACCCGTCGCGGCCTCGCAGCGCGCCCGCGTGATCGCCCGAGCGCGGGCAAGCCTCGGAGCACCTGTTGCGGCAACGAGCGCTTTTTCGACCTCAGCGCCGCGTACGCGCTGGCCCGCCGCTGCGGCGGCCGCTCTCGTGCTCAGCGCGGCAGTTGGCGCGGCCGCCTACGAGATCCATGCTCGGATGGATCGCGATCCCGTTACGCCTGCGACGGCGGTCGCCCCGGTGAGCAGGTTGACCCCGAGCGCACCTGCCCCGTCGCCGCCTTCAGCGGAGGACGGCGACCTGGTACCTGCGCCCGAACCTGCCGTCGGCGCGCCGAGGTTACCGTCAGCAGGGTCGGCCCGTGAGGAGCTGCGGCTCTTGCGGCAAGCGCGCGCAGCGGTCGCGCGCAACGAATTCGCGGTCGCCCTTGTCCCGATCACCGAGCACGCGCGGCGCTTTAGGAATGGTCGGCTCGCTGAGGAGCGGGAAGCCCTGCGCGTCAAGGTGCTAGTGGGCCTCGGCCGGACCAATGAGGCCCGACGTGCCGCATCGGACTTCCAGAAACACTTCCCGCGCAGCGTCCTTCTGCCGACGGTCAGTCAAATGTCGGTCTCGGGCGGTAATCCCGACTAGTAGACCAGCGCGCTTCAAGGATGGCTGCCGATAGCGCTTCGTTTCGGCACGCTCCACCCGCCACCGCAGAGCGCGCGGCCCCAGACATCACCCCTGCATTTTCAGGGGGCCGGGTGCCGCTGACCGACGGGAACGCCTGGATTGTCACATACATAGCGGCGCAGCCCGCTCGATCTCTCCTCTGACAGATTTTCTCGATCCAGCCGTCTACGGTCTCTGAGGGGCCGTCCTCGGCCATACAGCCGTGTCGTCTGGCCATTCGCATGGCGCGCGAGAGGCGAGCGCGAAATCGGCGGGCAGCGGAGGCGCGCGCCCACGGATGTCTCGACCGGTCGATTCCTTCACAATCCGCGAGCCGATGACGCAGTTACATTAGTTCACCCTTCCCTCGCCGAGAACTCCTCACCCAGGAACGCCATGAAGAAAGCAGCTATCAACAAACATGAACGGAGGCTCAGGCCCCGCCACTTGAGCGATCGACCAACAGTGGTCCTTTTTGGCGATAGGCTCTTGCTGGAGATAGGGCCAGTCCATATGTTCCTCGATCGCAAAACAGCCGAGACCCTCATGTGCGATCTCGCGAACGCCCTAGAGCCTGGTGATCCGTTGGGCATCGGAATCGGCTCGAACTGATCGAAGATTCTGCCCCGGCCGGCACACCGATCGACCCGGCCACGCGAGGGGTAACCACAGCTAGGCCTCTACCGCCCCAAGAACTGCATCAGCCAGCTCATCGCGGGCCGTTCCGTGCCACCGGTGCTCAGGAGCCAAGTGTTGGTCTCCCAGGTTTCACCCTGAATATATCCCCAGTATGTGACCCCTTTTACGTTGGTGTCGTTCCAGAACATCGTGAACAGGCTCTGCATCTGGTTCTTCTGCTGGGTATCGTCGGCAATGTTGAGATCGAACTCGCTGATGAGCACCGGCAAGCCGGTCGCCGAAGTCAGCTTGTCGATGTACATC
The DNA here is from genome assembly GCA_035648655.1 of Polyangia bacterium. Taxonomy (GTDB): domain Bacteria; phylum Myxococcota_A; class Polyangia; order Fen-1088; family Fen-1088; genus JADGRB01. The sequence goes on along the minus strand of DASRLC010000083.1, from coordinate 736 downwards.
TGCGTGGTACTGGCGGAGGCGCTGGCGAGGCCATGCGCCTGGGCGCCGATTCCGTCGATCGGTGCGCCCGCGTTTCGCGCGCTGGTCACCAGCTTGATCATGTTGCTGTTGTCGCTCGATTGCTCGATGATGTTGTAATCGTTAACAATTAGGATCGAGCTCGGGCAGTACTGGCGCGCCCACTTGAAGATCGTGACGACCCAGTCGTAGCCGCTGGTCCCGGCACCGCCAAGCGCGGCCATGTACGGCGGCGTCGTGTGAGGCGGCGGCTCGTTGAGCACATCGATCATCTGTGTATCTGGGTAACGGGTACAGAATTGCTTGATCCAGTCCTCGACCGCCGCCTTCTGATTCGCTTGCGACAAGCCGCCAATCCAGCTCGGTTGCTGGCTTCCCCATACGAAGTTGTGCTCCTTGAAGGGGATATTGTGCTGCTTAGCAAAGCTGTGGATGTTATCGAGTGCGCTCCAGTTGTATTGCCCCTGGCTCGGTTCGACCGATCCCCACTTCCCCTCGTTTTCCGGAACGATCTGATCCCAGTACGTGGTGAAGTCCGGGGGGATCTGACCGCGTTGCGTGATGTTCCCGCAGAACTTTTGGGGCCACTGCAGCCCGCCTGTGCCACCCGCTCCCCCTGCGCCGGCCATCCCGGTGTTGCCGCCCGTGCCCATTCCGGCCGCACCGCCGCCGCGCCCACCGGACGAGCCAGCGATGCCAGTGACGGCTCCGTCTCCAC
>DASRLC010000082.1:0-2358 GCA_035648655.1 Polyangia bacterium | reverse complement strand
GGGGGGGCCTATCGGGGTGTTCGTGCGACGTGCCGGCGGGCGTTGGTTTGAACCTCGCCGACGTCGTCTTGATGCTCGGAGCGACGCTGGGGGCCGCGAGACGCAGGGTCAGAAGGGAACGCCGGAGGGGACCCGGCTCGGCATCCATCCGACGACACCGTCGCCCAGCGTGACGTCGTTGCCCGAACCCGAGAGATCGAGCGAATAGCCGTCGTCGCCGGCATCGTCGAAGGTCCAATAGGCTACGAGCCCGGTCTGAGCCTGACCGGATGGGTGCTGCATGTCCGAGGCGACCTGGCTCGCCGACCGGGCGACCGTCCAGACCCGGACCTCGTCGAGCTGCCCTTTGAAAAGATTGGTCGAGCCGTCGAAGGTACCCAGCCACGCGGAGGTCGGGGTGTGCCCGTCGGTTGGATTCATCTCGGCGTCGACCGCTACGCCATCGACGTACAGCGTCTGAACGACCGTGTCGTAGGTATATGCGACGTGGTGCCAGCTGTTTGCCGTGGGGGCGGTCGGCGCTTGAACCAGGACGCGATCGACGTAGACCCGCCATACCGCGAGCGCGCCCGAATGGATGCCAATCTGGACGCCGCTCAATAGATCGGTTCGCAAAACCAAAAAGTCTTGGGTGTTCGTTGCGCCGGCGTAATTGACCCACATCTCTATGGTTTCATTGCTGCCGACCGGCGCGAAGCCACCGTCACCGGCGGTGGCATATTGGCGAACGCCATCGAAGCTCAACGCATACCGGCGGTGGCACCGTCGAGCGGCGGAACGTCGAAGCTCGGCCGCTCCGAGCTGGCGTCGGTGGGGAGGGTCACCGGCATGCTCTGACACCCGGCTGCCCCGCCCAGCAACGCCAAAGCGACTGCGCAGCGTGACATACGCTCAATCCGGCGGTGGCTCAGGGCGCGGACCGATGTGCCGCCTGCTCCGCCGCCTTCCGAAAACGGCCATGCGGATAGAGGCGCAGATACTCGTTGGCCAGCGCGGTCGCGTCGGAGCCATTCCGCGCGATCGCCGCTTCGAACGAGAGCGCTCTGGCTTCTTCGGAGAGAGACCCACGCGGATAAAGCCGGAGGTACTCTCGGAGCAGTCGGCTGGCCTCCACCGGATTGTGATCCTGGCGCAGGGCCTTGACGGCGCCCATGAGCGCCGAGGGATTTTCGCCGCGCGCCGCCCGCGGTCGCAGGGGCGCTTCCGTCGAGATCCTGGGGGCGACCGCCGGAGGCTCGACATTGGAAGCCTCGGCGGCTGGGGCGCTCATGGCCGAAGTGGAATGGGCCGGCGGCGCCGCGATCCTGGCCGGTGGGGCGGCCGGCACCGTGTCCGACGCGGCAGACGGCTTTCGCGCCATCCAGCGCGCGCCCAGGGTAGCCGCGGCGCTCCCGCCGGCTAGAAACAAAAGGACGCCAAACACGACGGCCGGGCGTTCGAGCCAGAGACGGCCGGTCGGACGGGCATGCTTGGGAGCCAAGATCGCCGCCAGCGAGTCCTTCTTTTTGGCCTCGGGGAGCGTCGTGGGGACTGCCGCCAAAAGCAACCCGATCAGCTCCGCCTCCGCGGTGCCGGACGCGTTCTTGGTTCGACTCAACGGCTCCACGGTCCGCCCCCTCGTTCCGATCGGCCCGCCACCAACATTTTGAGGAGCTGCTTTCGACCCCGTTGAATCCTGGCCCGAACGGTATTTATCGAAACGTCCTGCATCGTGGAGATCTCTTCGGCCGTATAGCCTTCAATTTCGAACAGGACAAAAGTCGCGCTGACGGGCTTGCTCAGTCTCGAGAGCAGCTTTTCCAGTCGACGCTGCTTTTCGCGCGTTTCGAGCGCCATGAGCTGCGTCGGGTTGATGCTCGCGACATCCGACGAGAGTTGGACGCTTCGTCGAAAGATGTGCTTGATCCACATCGACCGGCGAAAGTCTTTTACTTGACGCGCGGTGATGCGGTAGAGCCAAGCAACCAGATTCTGGCCGTCGAATTCGGTCAGCCGGCGGTGAACCACCACGAAGACCTCTTGGACCAGGTCCGCCAAATCGGACGGCGGACCACCGAGCGCACGGACCCAGCGCGCGACATCGCCATAGCACGCGCCGTACACTGCGGTGAAGTCGCGGTAATTCACCGAGACGCCGCGGTGATCGATGAGCGACGACGTCACGGACGGTGGTGCCGGCGCTCCGGCCAACCAACTGTCTCGTCGAGCGTGATCCTGCCTAAGAGGGTGTCCTACAGGAGGATCGCGTGAAATCAACACGGAGCGAGGCGCCGGAGCATAAGGCGAGTCATACAAAGCTTGATGTCACTTTCACTCGACGCAATCGTTCGCTCGAATTCCTTTGCCAGAAGTCTGAAC
>DASRLC010000081.1:0-18723 GCA_035648655.1 Polyangia bacterium | reverse complement strand
GCCGAGCCAGGTCGCCCCATGCAGCCGATGCGGGCCGAGCCAGGTCGCCCCATGGAACCGGCGCGAGGCGGGCAGCCGCAGGCCGGCGGTGGGTTTCATGGCACCCCCGCGCCGATCGGGCAGCCCGGCGCGCGCAACGCGGCGGCGCCCCCGTCGCACCCCGCTCCGGCGCCGCGCACGGCGCCGGCATCGAGCAGCACCGCCACCCGCAAGAAGCGCTGACGCTCAGAGAATGTACTGAGACAGATCCTCGTCTTTGAGGATCCCTTCGAGGCGCTCGCGCACGTAGGCGGCGGTGATCGGAATGGTCACCTCGCCCAGCGCGGGCGCCTCGAACGCCAGATCGTCGAGCACCCGCTCCATGATGGTGTGGAGGCGCCGGGCGCCGATGTTCTCCATCCGGGCATTGACCGTCGTCGCGATGTGGGCGATCTCGGCCACCGCGTCGGCGTGAATCTCCAGCGTCACCTTCTCCGTCGCCAGCAGCGCGACGTATTGCTTGGTGAGCGCGTTCTCGGGCTCGGTCAGAATGCGCACGAAGTCCTGATCGGACAGCGACTCGAGCTCGACCCGAATCGGGAACCGCCCCTGCAACTCGGGGATCAGATCCTTCGGCTTCGAGACGTGAAAGGCGCCGGCCGCGATGAACAGCACGTGGTCGGTCTTGAGCGGTCCGTACTTGGTCGAAACCGTCGAGCCTTCGACGATGGGCAGCAGATCGCGCTGCACACCCTCCCGGGAGACGTCGGGACCGCCGTGCCCCCCGCCTTCGCGTCCGGCCACCTTGTCGATCTCGTCGATGAAGATGATCCCGGACTGCTCGGCGCGCCGGATGGCGTCCTTCTGCAACCGCTCGACGTCGATGAGCTTGTTGGCCTCCTCCTCGGTGAGGGCCTCCAGCGCCTCGGGCAGCGGCAACCGACGGCGCTTGGTCTTGCGCGCCCCCTGCGGGAGCATGTCGCGCAGGTTGAGGACCATCTCCTCCATCCCGGTCCCCGAGAAGACGTCGACGAACGACTGGGGCGAGTCGGCGGTGTCGATCTCGACCATCCGATCGTCCAGCTTCCCCTCGCGGAGCAGCCGGCGCAGGCTCTCGCGGGTGGCGTTCTCGACGGGCGGCTCGGTCGCGGCGAGCTGCGCGGGAGCGGCGCCCGGGGCCGCGGGCGGACGCGCGCGCGGGGTCGGCGGGAGCAGGACGTCGAGGAGGCGCTCTTCGGCGTTGTCGCGGGCACGGGGACGCACCCGCTCGCGCTCCTCGTCGCGCAGCATCGACACCGCGGTCTCGGCCAGATCGCGCACCATCGAATCGACGTCGCGCCCGACGTAGCCGACCTCCGTGAACTTGGAGGCCTCGACCTTGACGAACGGCGCGCCGGCCAGCTTGGCCAGGCGGCGCGCGATCTCGGTCTTGCCGACGCCGGTCGGGCCGATGAGCATGATGTTCTTGGGCGCGATCTCGTCGCGCATGGGGGGCGGCACCTGTTGCCGCCGCCAGCGGTTGCGGAGTGCCACCGCGACGGCGCGCTTGGCCGCCTTCTGGCCCACGATGTAGCGATCGAGCTCCTCGACGATGGCCCGCGGGGTCAGATCTTGCCCCCGCTTGGCGGCGGACGGTGCGGACAGTGGGCCGGGCGACATGATCACAGCTCCTCGAAAGTGCGGGCGGCGTTGGTGTAGATGCAGATGTCGCCCGCGATCGCCAGCGACCGCTCGGCGATCTCGCGCGCGGAGAGCGTGGTCGCGTCCAGCAGCGCGCGGGCCGCCGCCAACGCGTACGAGCCGCCCGAGCCGACCGCCGCCGCGCCGCCGTCGGGCTCGATGACGTCGCCGGTGCCCGAAAGCAGCAGCGTCTTTTCGTGGTCGGCGACCAGCAGCAACGCTTCCAGGCGGCGCAACGCGCGGTCGGTTCGCCAGTCCTTGGCCAGCTCGACCGCCGCGCGGGTCAGGTTGCCGTTGTATTCCTTGAGCCGCGCCTCGAACTTCTCGAACAGCGTGATGCCGTCGGCGGCCGACCCGGCGAAGCCCGCCACCAGCTTGCCATCGTGCAGGCGGCGGATCTTGCGGGCGGTCGACTTGACGACCGTGTTGCCCATGGTGACCTGGCCGTCGCCGCCGATGACGACCTGGTCGCCCCGGCGCACCACCAAGACGGTCGTCGATCGAATGCGTACGTTGCTCATGAACCGGTCCTCGCGCGCGGATGGCTCTTGTCGTAGACGGCCATCAGGTGATCGATGTCGACGTGGGCGTAACGTTGGGTGGTGCGCAGGCTGGCGTGACCCAGCATCTCCTGGATGGCGCGCAGGTCGGCCCCTTCACCGAGGAGGTGGGTCGCGAAGCTGTGGCGGAGCGCGTGCGGCGAAACGCGCGGCGTCCCGGTCGCCAGCTCGCGCCGCGCCAACAGGCGGCGCACGGCCCGCGGTCCGAGCCGCCGCCCGCGGGCGCTCAAGAACAGCGCCTCCAGCGAGGGGGCTATGCCAGTGAGGCGCCGAGACCGGTATTGCGCGTAGACCTCCAGCGCCTGCCGCGCCTTGCTGCCGATCGGCACGATCCGATCCTTGCGGCCCTTGCCCTGGCGCACGCGCACGAAGCCGCCGGTCCCATCGGGCTCGACGTCGCCGACGTCCAGGTGGCAGGCCTCCGACACGCGCAGCCCAGCGGCGTAGATGATCTCGAAGAGCGCCCGTTCGAGCGCCGGCGCGCACTCCCCGGCGTCCGCGTCCGGCTCGCCGCCCTCGAGCAGACGACCTACGTCGTCCTTGCCGAGAAACGCCGGCAAGCGCCGGGACCGCTTGGGCGCGCGCAACGCCGCCACCGGGCTCGACTTGCAAAGGCGCCGACGCACCGCCAACCGGAAAAACGCGCGCAGCGAGGAGAGCTTGCGGCCGATCGTCACGGCGTCGTTCCGTCCATGGAGCGACGCAAGGTAGGAGCGGCACAGGATGACGTCAAGCTCCTCGAGCGACGGCGGATGCCCCAGCGTCGCAACCGCGAAGGCGCGAATCTCTTCCAGGTCGTGCAGGTAGGCCCGGACGGTGTGCTCCGACGCGCGCTTCTCGCTGGTGAGGAACCGCCGGAATTCCTCGAGGGCCTTTTCCATACCGGCCGATCGTAGCGCAGCGGCGGTCGCCGCGCGAATCGGGTAGCCTGGGGCGGTGCCCGCGACGCCGGCCTGTCCTCTATTCGGTCGATGCGGCGGCTGCCAGCTGCAGGATCTGGCCTACGACGAACAGCTCGCGCTCAAAACCGACGCGGTCCGAGCGCTGTTCCCGGAGACCGCCGTCGAAAGCTGCCTCCCGTCGCCGCGCGTCTACGGATACCGTTCGAAGATCACGCCCCATTTTCCACGGCCGCGCACCGGTCGCGAGCCGGCCATCGGCTTCCTCAAGGTGGGCCTGCCGCCACGTACGCTGGACGTTCCGACTTGCCCCATCGCGACCCCGGCCGTCAACGCGCGCCTGACCGAGCTGCGGACCGAGGTGCGCGCGCGCTGGGACAGCTATCCCCGTGGCTCGACGCTGCTGGTGCGCGAGGCGTCGTCGGGCGTGACCGTCGATCCGCGGGCGGTGGTGACCGAGGAGGTCGGCGAGCTCTCGCTGGAGTTTTCGGCCAGCGACTTTTTCCAGAACAATCCGTTCCTGCTCCCACGCCTGGCGGCCTACGTCGCGACCGAGGCGCGCACCGGCGGCGCCCGCTTCCTGGTCGACGCCTATTGCGGCAGCGGCCTGCTCGGCTTGACGGCCGCGCCCGGCTTCGAGCGCGTGCTGGGGGTCGAGCTGTCCCCCAGCTCGGTGCGCTGGGCCCGCGCCAACGCCACCCGCAACCGGCGCAGCAACTGCGAGTTCCTGGCCGCCCAGGCCAGCGCGATCTTCGCGACCATCCCGTTCGCCGGCGCCAACGCGGCGGTGATCGTCGATCCGCCACGCAAAGGCTGCGGCGACGACTTCCTGCGCCAGCTCATCGCCTTCGCGCCGCGCACCATCGTCTACGTCTCCTGCAACCCCGAGACGCAGGCGCGGGACATCGCGGCCTTGCGGCAGACGGGCTACCTGTGCCGCCAGATCCAGCCGTTCGACATGTTTCCACAGACCCGACACGTCGAGGCGGTGGCCACGCTGACACGGGCCGAGAGATAGCCGACGGTCGAGGCCCGGCCGACTAGGCGGCGGGCGCGCGCGGCTCGGGAGCTTCGGCGCCTTCGGGTTGGTCGCCGTCGGCGCTGTAGCCACACTCTTCGTTGAGACAGCGGAGGCGGGAGCCCGACTTCGAGATCTTCTTGACCACGAACTTGGCTCCGCACTTGGGACAGGGCTCGGGAATCGGGCGATCCCAGGAGACGAAGTCGCACTTGGTCTTCGAGTAGTTCGAGCAGCCGAAGAAGACCTTGCCGCGCTTCGAGCGCTTCTCGGTCAGGTAGCCACCGCAGTCGGGCTTCGGGCAGGTCACGCCCAGCGACAGCGGGCTGGTGGTCTTGCAGTCCGGATAGCGCGAGCAGGCCAGGAACTCACCAAAGCGGCCGCGCTTGACGACCATCGGGGCGCCGCAGGTGGTGCAGATCTGATCGGAGGGGCGCGTGGTGGCCACCACCTTGAGCGTCCCGTCGGCGTTGCGGGTGTACTCCTTGGTGTTGCGGCACTCGGGGTAGCCGGAGCAGGCCAGGAAGTGGCCGTTGCGCCCCCACTTGATGACCATCGGCTTGCCGCACTTCTCGCAAACCTGGTCGGTGGCCTCCTCCTCGCGTTTGAGATCGCGCATCTCGACCTTGGCCTTCTCGAGGTCGATCTTGAACGGCGCGTAGAAGCCCTCGAGCAGCTTGACCCAATCGGCCTGTCCGTCTTCGACGCGATCGAGCTGCTCCTCCATCTGCGCCGTGAAGTCGGTGCTCACGATGGCCGGGAAGCTCTTGACCAGCAGGCCATTGACCATCACGCCCAGCTCGGTCGGGTGCAGGCGCCCCTCGCGCTTCTCGACGTAGCCGCGGTCCTGCACGGTCGACAGGATCGCCGCGTAGGTCGACGGCCGTCCGATCCCTTTTTCTTCCAGCTCCTTGACCAGCGTGGCCTCGGAGAACCGTGGTGGCGGCTGGGTGAAGTGCTGCTCGGGCTTCATCTCGAGCAGGCGGATCGGATCGCCCTCTTTGACGTCGGGAAGCGCGGCGCCGGTCTCGTCTTCGTTGGCGGCGTCTTCGACGGTCTCGGCGTAGACCTCCAAGAAGCCGGCGAACTTCATGACCTGGCCGCTGGCGCGCAGCTCGACCCGACCGGCCGCGATGTCGATGGCGGTCTGATCGAACACCGCCGCCACCATCTGGCAGGCCACGAAGCGGTTCCAGATCAGCGTGTAGAGCTTGAGCAGATCGTCGGTCTCGCGCGGATCGCGACCGCCGCCGCCACCGGCCGCCCACAGCGCGCGGACCATCTCCGGATCGTACTTGAGGGAGGTCGGCCGGATCGCCTCGTGGGCATCCTGGGCGCCTTTCTTAGTCTTGTAGACGATTGGCTCGGCGGGCAGGAACCTTGCGCCGTAGCGGTCGCCGATGAAGGCGCGCGCCTCGCCCACCGCGTCGTCGGAGATGCGGGTCGAGTCGGTACGCATATAGGTGATGAGACCGACCGGCCCTTCTTCACCCATCTCGACGCCTTCGTAGAGGCGCTGGGCCAGGCCCATGGTCCGTTTGGGCGAATACCGCAGCTTGCTCGAGGCCTCTTGTTGCAGCTTGGAGGTGATGAAGGGCGGCGGCGGGTTCTTGCGCCGCTCCTTGCGCTCGACCGCCGCCACGCGCAGCTCGGCGGCTTTGACGATGTCGACCGCCTCGCGCGCCTGGCCTTCGTGGACCAGCTCGATCTTCTTGCCGTCGAGCTTGGCAACCTTGCTCGTGAACGGCGGCGGCGTCGGCCCTTCGACCAGCGCCTCGACGGTCCAGTACTCTTCCGGCCTAAAGGCGGCAATCTCCTGCTCGCGCTCGGCCACCAGACGCACCGCCACCGACTGCACGCGCCCCGCCGACAGGCCGCGCTTGACCTTGGTCCAGAGCACCGGGCTGATCTGGTAACCGACCAGGCGGTCGAGGATCCGGCGCGCCTGCTGCGACTCGAACTTCTTCACGTCGAGCGCCATCGGCTTGCCGATCGCCTCTTGGATGGCCTTCTTGGTGATCTCGTTGAAGAGCACGCGCTGAATGTTGGGGTTGGCGCCCCGGACCTCCTCGGCGATGTGCCACGCGATGGCTTCTCCTTCGCGATCGGGATCGGGCGCCAGCAGCACGCGACCCACCATCGCCGCCGCGTCCTTGATCTCGGCCAGGACCTTTTTCTTGCCGTCGATGACGACGTACTCGGGCGCGAAGCCATGCTCGATGTCGATGCCCATGGTCTTCTTGGGCAGATCTTTCACGTGGCCGACCGAGGCCTTCACGATGTAGCCGGCCCCCAGATACTTCTTGATGGTCTTGGCCTTGGCGGGCGACTCGACGATGACCAGCGAATTGGCCTCGTTGCGCCGCCCACGGGGGCGCGGCGCCTCGACCTCGTCGGGCGCCACGGTCAGCGCCTTGGCCCTGGTCGCTCTGCCACCCGGCACCTGGGCCGCCACTGGCTTGGTCGAAGCCGGCTTCGTCTTGGGGTTGGCCTTCGGCTTGGCCGGCGCCTTCATCTTGGCATCGCCGGCACCGACCGCCGGCTCAGCCGGTTCTTTGGGCTTGGCCTTGACCAATTTTTTGGCAGGCTTCGCCAGCGCGACCACTTGGCCGCCCTGGTCCGTGGTGTCGCCGTCACGGGCCGTTTTCTTCTTAGTTGGCATGAACCGCCTCGCGTGAGATGCCGTAAAGCCCGCCCGGTCTCCGAACGACCCAGCCGCCCAGCTCGGCCACGGCTATCAGGGCCAGCGTCGCGGACAACGACAAGGCCAGACGCCGCGAAAGCTCGGCCGCGCTGGCCTCCGAGCCAGACAGCTCGGCCAGCAATGCCCCAAAGGCAGCCGGCGCCGCGCGGGTGAGCGGGGCCTCGCCCGCCAGTGCCCGCAAGAAGTCCGCGGCATTTCGAATCGGGCGAGCCCGACCGGCCGCGATGAGGCCGTCGGTCCCCGGGCTGCCGGGAACCGCCAACAGATCTCGGCCGAGCTTGCCCGCCAACCGCGCGGTGACCAGCGCGCCCGAAGCCAGCTTGGCCTCGGCGACCAACACCGTGCTGGCGAGCGCCGCCACGATCCGATTGCGCACCGGGAAATTGCCGGCCCGCGGTGGCGTTCCCGGCAGGTACTCCGAGAGCAGGCCACCCCGCACGCTGATCTCGGCGAACAGCATCGCATGGCGATCGGGATAGACGATGTCGGCGCCACAGCCGAGCACGGCATAGGTGACGCCGCCGGCCTCGAGCGCGCCCCGGTGGGCCGCCGCGTCGATCCCGAGCGCGCCGCCCGAGATGACGGCGTGGCCTCGGCCCACCGCGACGGCAGCCAGCTCACCGGCCAACCGGCAACCCGCCATGGTGGCGGCCCGGGCCCCAACAATAGATAGCGTCGGTTGATCCGGATCGGGCAGCCGTCCGCGCACCCACAGCTCGCGCACGGGGCGCGGCATCGCCGTCAGGACAGCGGGAAATTCCGGCTGACCGGGGGTGACTCGGCGGACCACGCTCGGTTCGAAGGACACGTCCAGGTAGGGTCTTGTCGGCGCCCAAAGCCTGGAGTTGTGTCTCGGTAGAACGAGCATCGTGAGCCGATGCTGATAGCTCCGCGGCCGACCGCGGTCAAGCAACCAGCCCGCGGGTCCAATAAAACCAGCTACTTGCGGCTAAGCACCTTGCGACTCGAGCTCGCGCAGAATTCGGTCCGCGCCGCGGGAAAGCAGGCGGCGGGCCAGGTCGGCACCCAGATCGACCGCCCGATTCGGCGCACCGACCACCGTCTCCGCGATCATCTCGGAGGCGTCGGGTCGGCCGACCAGACCGGCGACCGTGAGCCGCCCATCGGTCAGCGTCGCGTAGCCGGCCACCGGCGTGCGGCAGCCGACGCCCAGGCCCGCCAGCAGCGCCCGCTCGGCGGCCACGGTCGTCTCGGCGGCCGGATCCGACAGCCCACGGCACAGGGCGACCACCCGGGCGTCGTCGGCCCGCGCCTCCAGCGCCAGCGCCCCCTGCCCGATGGCCGGCAGCATCCGCGCCGGGTCGAGGCGCTCGGCGATGCGCGCGGAGAATCCCAGCCGATCGAGTCCGGCCGAGGCGAGCACCGCTGCATCCACCACCCCTTCGGCCACCTTGCGCAAGCGGGTGTCGACGTTGCCGCGCAGGATCTCGATCGCCAGATCGCCGCGCGCCGCGCGGAGCTGGCAGACCCGGCGCAAGCTGGAGGTGCCGACGCGGCTACCCGCCGGCAGCGCGTCGAGCCCGACGCCGGCGCGGCTCACGATGGCGTCGCGCGGATCGGCCCGCTTGGGCACGGCGACGATCTTCAGACCGGCCGCCAGATCGGTCGGCACGTCCTTCATGCTGTGGACCGCCAGATCGACCGCGCCCGACGACAGCGCGTCCTCGATCTCGTCGACCCACACGCTCTTGCCGCCGAGGTCGACCACGGGCCCGGTCTGCGACCGGTCGCCGGCGGTCACGATGATCCGCTCGATGACCTCCAGGCCCGGCTGGGCCAGCCGCAGCAAGCGCCCGATCTCCGCCGCCTGCCAGCGCGCCAGCGCGCTGCCGCGGGTGCCAATGACGATCGATGCCCCGGCGGGCGAGCTTTGCGCAGCGCTGGAGCTTTGCGCAGCGCTCATCTTCCGGCCGCCTTCTTGTCGTCGGCCACGTGCTCGACCGCGTTCCCGGTCTCGCCACCGTCCTCGTCGGGGTCGGCCTCGGTGGCGACCGCCGCCACCACCTGCAGCGAGAACAGCCGCTGCACCGCCGCCACCATCGACAGGCCATCGGAGTCGTCGTTGCGCAGCGCCATCTGCGGAAGATGCAGCAACTTCTTGGCGATGCCATCGGCCAGATCGGACAGAGCCCGGCGTTCTCGTTCGCCGAGGCTCGGCATCGCCGCGACGATCCGGGTGGCCTCCGCCTGCGCCACGCCCAGGACGTGCGAGCGGAGCGCCGTGACGGTCGGCGCCAGCTGGCGGCCCCGCCAAGCCTTCACGAACCGCCCCACCTCTTGCTCGACGATGGCCTCGCCCTCGGCCGCCTCGCTCTTGCGCCCCTCCCGATGCTCATCGGCCACCTTCTGCAGGTTGTCGATATCGGCCAGGTAAACGCCGCTCAGCTTCCCGGCCTCCGGCTCGACGTCGCGCGGGACGGCGATGTCGAGCAGGAACAGCGGCCGCCCGCGGCGGGCCCGCTGCACCTGGGCCAACATGGCGTGGGTCAGGACCGGGCGCTGGGCGCCGGTCGAGGCGATCACGATGTCGGCCCGCGTGAGCGCCCCGGACAGATCCTCCCAATCACTGGCCGTGGCACCGAAGCGCCGCGCGAGCTCGTCGGCGCGCGCCCGGGTCCGGTTGGTCACCGTCAACGTCGCGCCGTGCGTGCGCAAGGTCCGCGCCGCCAACTCCGACATCTTTCCGGCGCCCACCACCAGCACCTGGCGCCCCGCGAAGTCCCCGAAGACCTGGCGCACCAGCTCGATCGCGACCGAGCTGACCGAAACCGGGTTGCGTGCGATGGCCGTCTCGCGGCGCACACGGCGCGCGACGCGAAAGGCCCGCTGGAAGCAGGCGTTGAGGACGGCGCCGGCCGTGCCGCCGCGAACCGCCGCATCGTGCGCCTGTTTGGTCTGCCCCAGGATCTGGGGCTCGCCCAGCACCAGAGAGTCCAGGCTGGAGGCGACGCGAAAGAGGTGCTGCACCGCCTCGATGTCGCGCCGCTCGTAAAGATGGGCCCCCAGCTCCAGCGAGGTGACGCCGGCCCGCTGGGCCAGCGCCTCGGCCAGCGCCTGCGCGGCCCGATCGGCGTCCTCGACGGCCACGTAGATCTCGACCCGGTTGCAGGTCGAGATGAGCACCGCCTCGCGCACCGACGGCAACGCCGTCAGATCGGCCAGCGTCGCGTCGATCGCCTCGGGGATCACCGCCAGCCGCTCGCGCATCGCCACCGGCGCCGTCCGGTGCGAGACGCCAAGAATGAGCACGTCGATGGCCGAGGCTCCCATCCGTCACGCCGCGTGTCGCAAGAAGTAAGTCGCCAACACCAACAGCGCCCCACCAAAGCCCCCCAACGTCAGCCAAGCCGCGCGCCGGCCGCGCCACCCGGCGCCGACGCGGGCCACCAAAAGGATGCCGAAGGCGACCCAGGTCGCCACTGCGAACAGGTACTCGGGCCGCAGCGCCGTCGATTGCCGCAGCAGGCCGAGTCGCGCCACCCACATCGCCCCGGTGACGATGGCGATGGTGAAGATCGGAAATCCGATCGACACGCAGCGCAGCGCCAAGCGATCGAGCGTGTCGAGCGGAGTCCCCTGCCCCATCACACGCCCGAACTGGCGGCGTCTGAGCTGTCGATCCTCGAACAGATACAGAAAGGCCAAGACGGCGGCCAGCGCGAAGACCGCCACCCCGATGCTGGCGAGCAGGATGTGCGCGCGGCCGAGCGAGCCCATCGCCGGGGCGTCGATCTCGGCTGGCACCACCCGGGCCAGCACCAGCAACGCCAGCGCTGCCGGCACTGCGAAGGCCCCCGCGGCCGCCAACCGATAGCGCAGCGTGGCCAGGAGGTATCCGAGCGCGATCAAGAACGCCACCAGCGACATCGCCTCGGGGGTCGAAGAGATCGGGTTCACGCGGTGGATGCAGCGGGCCGCGATGTCGCAGAAGTGCAGGATCACGGCCAGGGCCAGCACCAGCCGCCCCACCTTATCGGCCGCCTTTCCCAGCCCGAGCAGGTAGCCGAGATAGAGGGCCGCGGCGAGCGCGTAAACCCCGATCTCGACTGCCGTCAAGGTCGCCACACCACAGATCTACCATGATCCGGCCCGGCGCTTGGACGGGGGACGCCGGCGTGCTAAGCCATGTCGATGGCAAGCGAGAACATCGTCGAAGTCACCGACTCGAACTTTCAGACCGAGATCCTAGGCTCCAAGCTTCCCGTGTTGGTGGATTTTTGGGCCACCTGGTGCGCCCCGTGCCGCGCCATCGCACCGCACGTCGAGGCCTTGGCCAAGGACTACGACGGCAAGGTCCGCGTCGGAAAGTGCGACATCGACTCGAACCCGGAGGTCGCCACCCAGTACGATATCCGGAGCATCCCGACCCTGCTGGTCTTCAAGGACGGCAAGGTCGCCGGTCAGGTCGTCGGCGCCGTGCCCCGCGCCAAGATCGAAGACATGATCAAAAAGACGCTCTGAGCGTCGTCTCCCTAAAAAGGCCCCTGAAAGGGTCCCTTAGATCATCCCCGCGTCGAGCGCCGCCGGGTAAAGCCCGTCGTCGCTCAGGCGATCTGGAAGCGATCCGCGCCTAGGCTTCGAGCGCGCTCGGCAGGCTGGGCCCGTTCGCCACGACGATTTCGCCCGACAGCTCGTCGCCCGGCCGCACGGTGGCGGTCAAAACCGGGTACGCGATCGGCGCCACCACCTTGGTGGCGCGGCGACGGCTGCCGAAGAGCGAGCCCCATCCGACGTAGCCAAACCCACAGAGGAACAGGCAGAGGAACGGGATCGAGATGTAGTGGCGGTGGTCGATCGCCACGCCGATGGCGACCACGAAGTAGGCCGCCATCGCGAGCTCGATGAAAGGCGTGACCGACTTGGCGGCGCGGTACTTGTTGGTCGACCAGCTCTCGAGCTTGCCGCGAATGCCATGCTTGGGGGTGCGTACGAACTCGGTCTCGCGGCCCATGAGCGCCTCCAGGACCGCCCGCGTCTGGTTGACGCAGAGGCCGATGCCGATCGACATCACGAGCGGTAGCCGCTTGAGCGCCGACCAGGCGAAGCGCGGCCTCTCGTCCGGGTTGCGCAGGAGCGCGATCTCACGCTGCGAGGCCAGATAGAACGACGCCACCGACAGCGTGGTGCCGAAGAAGAGCGGCAGATCGATCATCAGCACCTCGCGCCAGCCGTGGTGGGTCCGGAGCGCCAGGTTCGGCAGCAGCAGGATCGACAGCAACCAGAGCAGCGGGTAGGCCAGGTTGTTGGTCAGGTGGAAGAAGGCCTCCGACTTCTGCGCGAAGGTGGCGTTCGACCGCAGGATGGTCGACAGCAGCTTGATGGCGACCTGCACCGATCCCTTGGCCCAGCGGAACTGCTGCGACTTGAAGGCCGACATTTCGACCGGCAGCTCGGCCGGCGCCGCGATCTCGGGCAGGTAGACGAACTTCCAGCCGCGCAGCTGCGCCCGGTACGACAGGTCCATGTCCTCGGTGAGCGTATCGTGCTGCCAGTCGCCCGCATCGGCGATGGCGGCCCGCCGCCACAGGCCGGCCGTGCCGTTGAAGTTGAAGAAGCGCCCCGACCAGTTGCGGCCGGCGTGCTCCATGATGAAGTGCCCGTCCAGCATGAGCGCCTGGACCTCGGTCAACGCCGAGAAGTCCCGGTTGACGTGCTCCCAGCGGCACTGCACCACCGCCACCTTGGGGTCGCTGAAGTGGTCGATGGCGCGTTCCAGGATGTCCGGCAGCGGCAAGAAGTCGGCGTCGAAGATCAGGATGAACTCGCCCTTGGCGGTGTGCAGGCCGTTCTGCAGCGCGCCGGCCTTGAAGCCGCTGCGGTCGGTGCGGTGGATGTACTCGATGTCGAGCTCGGGCAGCCGCTGGGCGAGCTCGGCGATCTTGCGCTGGCAGATCTCCTGGGTCTCGTCGGTGCTGTCGTCGAGGACCTGAATCTGGAAGCGGTCGCGCGGGTAGCGAATGGTGGCCACCGAGTCGAGGAGCCGCTCGACCACGTACATCTCGTTGAAGAGTGGAAGCTGCACGGTGACCGCCGGCAGCTCCGAGAACCGCCCCAGCGGCCGCGGCCGCCTATGCCGATTCCGGTAGTAGTGCCAGACGAGCGAGCTTCGATGGAACCCGTAGAAGGCCAGGATCAGCAGCACCCCGAGGTAAGTGCCGACCACCAAACCCGAAATCGTCATGCCCCCAGTCTAGAGATCCAAATGTCACCGAATTGTAATTCGTTGTGTTTCTTTGTGGGTGATGTAGGTCCAGCGCCCAAAAAGGAACCGCTGCGCGAGCGGTCGTGTAACGGGACGACGAAGACGGGGGTTGCCGGACGCGGGCCCGAAACCATCACCCGGTTCGAGCTAGATCGCGTGGGCGAAGGACGGCTTCGCCGGCCGGAGTCCTTCGCGGAAGGTGCGAAACCCGCCCAGGGTTCCGCTCAGTATAGGTACATTACGCGAACGCGCACGCTCAGCATGTCGTCGTCGTACGGCGTCGGCGTGTTGAGGTTCTGGAAGTGCGACTTGGCGTAGCCGCCTACGACTTTGAGATAGAGTTGCTTGTAGAAGAGATACTGGACCGCCCCGTAGTACTGCGTGTTGGTCGACTGCTCGTACTGGCCGGTCGTCGGGTCCGTCGTCAGGTTGTGGAGGGTGGCGTAGTTCCCGCCGGCGCCTAGCATGAGGTTCGGGAGCGATCCCGGCAGAGGAACCACGTCGATGAATCCGCCGAAACTGGTCCTGTTGCCCGACGAGCCGGCGTCTTCGCGACCATTGTTCTTCGAGTCGGCCACGTCGAACACCGCTGCTCCGACATTCACCCCCAGCTCGAGAAACGGCGACAAGACGAACTGTGCCGAGCCGGCGACGCCGCGGTTGCGAACCGTGTTCTTGTTCATGGGAGCAGGATCCTGCGCGAACTCGTATTGGTACTCGGCTGCGGCCCTCAACTTGAGCCAGCCCATGTCGAAGATGACCGCTGGACGGGCGCCGATGGAGTTCTCCGAGCCGGTGTTTCCCCATTGCCCGAGAAGCTCGACGCGAAAGAACTTCTGCGGGTATAGATGGAGCGCGATGTTCCCAGGCCCCGCCGGACGATAGAGGAGATAGTCCGCGGCGTAGAGCTGAGGAACGGCAACGATTCCGTTGGATCCGCCCTGGGGATCGTAAGCGCCAAACCGCTCGTAGGTATTGATCTCGAGCCCCATCCCCGTGGGATAGACGTCGAAGGCCTGAAAGCGGCCGACCGTCACGTCCCAGGATTGCCAGACGCCGGTGCGAACCCAAACATCATCGGCGTCTACGACGCCCGGAGCGGGTTGAACCTCATTCTGGTCCTTGTTGGCGACGATCTCGGCCTGCGCCTGGACGAACCAACTCCCATTCGTGTAAGTGGGCGTCACCCGCAAAAGGAACCGCCCCTGTTGGAGGAGCCAGGTGTTGTGTGGCGACTGATTGGGATCGCCGATGCGGGTGTATCGGTAGTTGTTATCGAGCCAGCCGTATCCCGAAATGCCGATTCCGGTCTGCGGCGTGTACGGCCACTGAAGCCCCTGCATATCGAGCCAGAGAGGTCCGCCGTAAAGACCGCGAACGACGGGCTCGGGGTAGGCCGACGCGGGGAGCTCCTCGACGATCCCGGGCGCCAGGCTCGCCGCTGAATCGGACGGCGCGGAGGCGGGAGCGGCAGGAATCTTCGACGACGATGGCACCGCCTTGGGCGCCGGTGCGCTGTCGGGATCAGCGAAGGGATCTCCTTCAGCGGCCCAGGCACGGCCGCTCAACGAGACCACGGCCAGCGTCGCGAAGATCGTCGAAGAAATAGTGAGGCGAAAGGTGCGAGGTCGCAAATCTCTCATTGGCATCGTCTTTTCATTGGGTCACGGTGAACGTGTCGGACAACGAGCAGCCAGCACCGGCGCCGCCCGCGCAAGGCGTCGCCACCGCGTTGGCGTTCGGCGCGACGACGACCTTGATAGTGCCGGGCTCGATGGCCCAGGCACTCTGCGAGGTATTCCAGTACTTGAGGTCGTTCACGCGCAGCGGAATGGTGATCCGCTTGGCGGCTCCGGTCGTCCCCATCGGAGCCAGCGACACCCGGTAGAAGCCTTTGAGCTCCTTGTAGGTCGCCCCGCCGCGGTTGCTGACGGACGTGCCGGGATACTGGACGAACAGGAAGACCGTCTCGCTCCCAGCGACCGGGCCTTGATTGTAGACGTCGACGGTCACGTCGACTTCGCCCTTCGGCGACACCGTCGTGCAAGGCACCTGCAGGTTCTGGTAGCTGAAGGTGGTGTACGAGAGCCCATAGCCGAACGGGAAGCTACCCGTGGACGGATTGAGCGTCGTCCCCTGATGGTCGAAGTAACGATAGCCGACCCAGTAACCCATCGGCGTCTTCCCGCTCGGGTCGGCGAACTCCGGCCAATCGTTGACGTTCGTGTCCCAGGTGACCGGCAGCTTTCCGCTGAAGTTGACGTCCCCGAACAGCAGGCGGCCGAGTGCGGTGCCGCCCTCCATTCCCGGATACCAGGCCATCACGATGGCCGGGACCTGAGAGAACCACGGCATGTTGATGATCGCCCCGCCCTCCAGCACCACCACCATCGGTTTGCCGAGCGCCGCGACCTGGGTGATGAGGGTGTCCTGCCCGGAGGAGACCTTCGGATCGAGGCCCAGGTTGACGGTGTGGGTCGTCGAGGTGATTCCGCCGGTCGTGCGATCGCCCGCGCCGGTATATTCCTCGCCCTCGTCGCCGGCGGTCAGGCCCGCGATGACGACCGCGAAATCGAACCCGGCCTGCATCGCGGCCGAGGCGCTGGCGTAGCGGGCCACGCTGATTCCGTTGGCGTCTGCCGTGATCCCCGCCAGCGGCCCCACGCTCTTGCTCGGATCGGAGAACACGCGGCTCGATCCACAGTCGCCCGTCCGCACGGACTGCGTGAAGTCGGTCGTGCAATTGATCGTTCCGTTCGCGCCGGAAGTGCACTCCTGGCAGGTCGTCTCCTGGAGTTGGAAGGTCGAGGTGGCGCCGATGACCGCGATCTTCTTGACCGTCGAGCGGTTGATCGGAAGCGTGTTGTTCTGGTTCTTGAGCAACACCATCGACTCTTCCGCGGCCAACTCGGCCAGCCCCGTGTGGCTCATGCCGATCGCCGGATCGGTCTGGTTGTTGTTCGCGATGCTGCTCGTGCCGTCATACACGCTGAAGGGGGTCGTCAGCCCGTAGCCGTTGGTCAGGTCGGCGTGGAAGCGATACTTCTGCTCCAGGATCTGCGCGGTCGCGGTCTTGAGCATCGAGGGATCGAGGCCGTTCGGGGGGCCTTCGGAGGCCAAGGTCGGAAGCTCGAGGAAGTTGTACAGCCAGGGGAGCTCCATATCGAGGCCGGCGTTGACCGACTGCTGAGCGAGTGAATCCGCGGCCGAGCCGGGGGCGCAACAGGACGGCGCGCTGCTGCCGTTCATGGCCCACCAGTCGGTGAGGACGAAACCTTGAAACCCGAACGCCGTCCGGAGCATGTCGGTCAAGAGCTCCGAGTTCTGCGTCGAGTGCGTCGAGTTGACCAAGTTGTAGGAGGCCATGACCGACGACGCTCCCCCGTCCTGGATGATCATCTCGAAGTGGCGGCCGTAGACCTCGTGCAGCGTCTCCTCGTCGATCTGGGCGTTGGCCGAGGCCCGGCCGTCCTCGATGTTGTTGGCCGCGTAGTGCTTCACGCAGGCACCGGCATATCGCTGGACGCCCGTAACGAACGCGCTGCCGAGGCGGCCGAGAAGAAAGGTGTCCTCGCCGTAGGTCTCCTGCGCGCGTCCCCAGGCCGGGTGGCGCAAGATGTTGACCGTGGGGGCGAGCAGCATCGTGTTCCCCGATGCCAGCAGCTCGTCGCCCACCGCCTCGCCGATCTGATACTCGAGATCGACGTCGAATGCGGCGCCCCGCGCAGCGGACACGGGGAAGGCCGTAGAGTAGTCGTTCTTGCCGTCGCCGGTGGCGTTCAGGTTCACGCCGCGCGGGCCATCGCGGAAGTAGAAGCCCCGAATGCCGCGCGAGGTGTTCGTATCCTGATTGAAGACGTTGTAGTTGACCGAGGCGAGCTTCATGCCGCCCATCTGTTGCGCCTGCTCCGCGGTGCTCATCGAGGCCGCGGTGGACAAGGCCATCGACTGGTTCATCGGATCGGCCATGTAGCCGTCGGTGTAAGGAAGCGGATGCCGCGTCGAAGCGCCACAGGCCATCTTGACCGGCGCACCGGCGGCTCCGGTCGAGGTACCGGCATCGGGTCCCGTAGGTCCTCCGTTCCCCGACTGACCGCCGGCCCCCGTCAGGATGATCTCCGTGCTGCCGCTTCCGCCTCCGGTTCCGGCGCTCCCGGTGGTGGCTCCCGAGCCACCCAGCCCGGTTGGATGGCCGGCACCGCCCTGACCCGAGTTGGCGCCCGCACCACTGGCGGTCCCACGGCTGGGAGCCGCACAGGCAACCCCGAGCAAGATACACAAGGGCAGAAGGGACCAAAATCGGTGATACGACATGAATAGGCTTCTCCTTACTTAGTCGAAGTGGGCTCGCCTCTCCAGCGCCCTCCGTCCGCCGGGTCAGGAGCCTAACATCATCCTGTTACAATGAAATCGGGCTTCGTGGCGAGGGGAATGCCGACGTGAAGGTGCGGGAAACCACCCGACCTGCGCCGGAATTACCGGAACGACGCCTACTTCAAGGGTGGCGCCGGCCGGTCACTGCGATGCAGCCCGCTACTGCCAAGCAGAAATCAGCGCGCCACCTTCATCAATGCTGCCGAAGTAACCGTGCCGGTATTGGGATCGACGGTGTCGTTGATCCAGTAGATCGCCTGCGCATCGCCGACCAGATAACGCTCCGACTGACTGGCATCGGCCAAAACTCGTGGCATCCCGCTGCAGCCCGAAACCGGGCAGGTAACCCACTGGGTGGCGGGGCTCCCGAATACGAAGCCGCTATCGTCGCCCCATTGGGCTAACCAATCGTCATTCGGCATGGTCGTACCCGACAGGAACGAAGGGGAAGCATTCCCGACCCCATTCGGCAGGAGCACCGAAATCAAGCCCTCGTTCGGGGTGTTCATACCGTCGTTGATTTCACCCACCATGTAGACTTGGGTGCTTGTAACGACCAGGGGGCTCAACAGCGAGTTGGTCGTAGCGGCCGCGCTGAAGTTCGCCAAGGTGGTGACGCCGCTGCTTCCGTCCTCCGATACCCGTTGCAGCACCGGATAGGTGAGGACCGTGCTGTAGGTCCCCGCGGAATACAGATACCCGCCCGTCGCTGTAGAGATTCCGTTGAATGCGATGTTGAGCACCGGGCTGAAGCTCGCCGGCGCGGTCTGCGAGGGGGTGCCCATCTTCGCGTACTGAACCGCGGTCTGCCCAGACGCCTGGACGAAGCACTCCTGTGCCGCGGGATCACAAACGATCGACGAGTTCATCGCGGCGAACCAGCTCTGCTCGGTGCTCGCGCAATTGCTTGGAGTACAGGAGATGACGTCGTAGAACGCTCCGCCTTGGCCTCCGGTGAAGGGCACGACGATGAGCAGGCTGTCGCTCGCGCCGATATATCCCGTGCTATTGGAGCCCGGAGTGAGCATGAGGATGGGAATGGGCGTGGTGTTCGTCGCGGTCTTGGCGACGCCGTAGAGCGCCCAGCTCGCGGAACCGGGTATGGTCGTGAACACGGTGGTCGAATTCACCGCTAGCCCCTGCGGGATGCCCGAGGCGACGCTGAACGTTGCCAGCTTGACCGGCCCGCAGGTGCCGCTTGAACACGTCCCACCCTGGCAGCTGTGGCCGCACGAGCCGCAGTTGGCCCCGTCGCTGGAGAGCGTGGCGCAGGCGTTGGTGCAGAC
>DASRLC010000080.1:0-16624 GCA_035648655.1 Polyangia bacterium | reverse complement strand
GTGCTGGAGATCGCCGATCTGCTGGGGGCGGGGATTGCCAAGGCGCTGCTCGGCAAGGCGGTGGTTCCCGACGATTTGCCATTCGTCACCGGATCGATCGGTCTCCTCGGCACCAAGCCGAGCTGGGACATGATGATGGATTGCGACATGCTCCTCATGGTCGGGTCGAGCTTCCCGTATTCGGAGTTTCTTCCCCGCGAGGGGAAGGCCCGGGGGGTGCAGATCGATCTCGATCCCAAGATGCTCGGTATTCGCTATCCGATGGAGCTGAATCTAGCGGGCGATAGCAAGGAGACGCTGCGCGCGCTCATCCCGCTGATTCGACGCAAGGAGGACCGCGACTGGCGCAAGAAGATCGCCAGCAACCTGGAGGAATGGTGGGAGCTGCTGGAGGCGCGCGCCATGCAGCCGGCCAAGCCGATCAATCCCCAGCGGGTGTTTCGCGAGCTGTCTCCCCGCCTGCCCGACAACGCGATCTTGAGCTCCGACTCGGGCTCGTCGGCCAACTGGTACGCCCGCGACATCAAGATCCGGGCCGGCATGATGGCCAGTCTCTCCGGCAACCTCGCCACCATGTGTCCGGGAGTTCCCTACGCGGTGGCCGCCAAGTTCGCATATCCCGACCGGGTGCCGGTGGCGATGGTGGGCGACGGCGCGATGCAGATGCTCGGCAACAACGGGCTGCTCACCATCGGGCACTACTGGAAGGAGTGGTCCGACCCCCGGCTCGTGATCTTGGTACTGAATAACGGCGATCTCAACCAGGTGACCTGGGAAATGCGGGTCATGGAGGGAAACCCGAAGTTCGAGGCGTCGCAAGAGATCTGCGACTTTCCCTACGCGCGCTACGCCGAGATGGTGGGCCTGCGCGGAATCCGCGTCGACACGCCCGAGGCCATCGGGCCGGCCTGGGAGGCAGCCTTTACGGCCGACCGCCCGGTGGTGGTGGAGGTGGTCACCGATCCCGACGTGCCGCCGCTGCCGCCGCACATCACGCTCGAGCAGGCCTTCAAGTACACATCGACGCTGCTCAAGGGCGATCCCGACGAGGGCGGGATTATCCACCAGAGCTTCACCGAGTTGGTCGCCAAGCTCTTGCCGCACCGAAAGCCCACCTAGCACGTGGCGAAACCAGCAGCCGACGAGCCCGTGTCCCGCATTCATTTGAAGGTTGAGCCCGTCCACTACGACGGGCGGGTGACGGTAGACGCCACCCAGACGAAATCCGGGACGCCGCAGCCCGACTACGCGCGCGCCCTCGCCAAGGAGATCCGCCACGCCATCACCGGCGAGGTTCGATTCGACAACGGAAGTCGCGCCGCCTATTCCACCGATTCGTCGAACTACCGGCAGATTCCGATCGGGGTGGTCCTGCCTCGAACCGTCGACGACGTGATCGCGACGGTGGCGCTGTGTCGCAAGTACGGCGCACCGATCACCTCGCGCGGAGGTGGGACCAGCCTGGCCGGGCAAACCTGCAACGTGGCCGTGATCATCGACTACTCGAAGTACATGCACCGGGTACTGGAGATCGATCCGTCCGCGCGATTCGCCCGCGTGCAGCCGGGGTGCAACCTCGATCAGCTACGGACGGAGGCGCGCGTGCACGGCCTGACCTTCGGCCCCGATCCGGCCACGCACAACCGCAACACCTTGGGCGGAATGATCGGCAACAACTCCTGCGGCGTCCACTCGGTGATGGCGCAGCTCTATGGTCCTGGTCCGCTGACGCGCCACCAGGTCCGGCAGCTCGACATCCTCACCTACGACGGTGAGCGATTCACCGTCGGGCCGACCTCGGCGGCCGAATTCGGTCAGATCGTCGCAGCGGGCGGCCGGCGCGCCGAGATTTATGTTGGTTTGCGCCGTCTCCGCGATCGCCACCTTCAGGAGATCCGCACCCGCTATCCGGATATTCCACGCCGCGTGTCGGGTTACAACCTGGACGCGCTCCTGGATGAAAATCATTTTCAGGTGGCGCAGGCGCTGGTGGGCACGGAAGGGACCTGCGTGGTGGTCCTGGAAGCCACCGTCACGCTCATCGAGGAGAAACCGGCGCGCAGTCTGCTGGTGCTCGGTTATCCCGACGTCTATGCCGCCGCCGATCACGTGATCGAGGTGATGAAACATCGGCCGGTGGGCCTGGAAGGGATCGACGACAAGCTCATCGGCTACATGAAGAAGAAGGGGATGCACCCCAGCGACGTCAGCATGCTGCCGGAAGGCAAGGGCTGGTTGATGGTCGAATTCGGGGGCGCCACCAAGGACGAGACGGACGCTCAGGCCCGCAAGCTCATGGCGCGGTTGAAGGCCGACGGCAAGCCACCGTCGATGAAGCTCTACGACGACGAACGTCAGGAGAAGAAGCTGTGGGAGGTGCGTGAGTCCGGCCTCGGCGCCACGGCGCTGGTTCCGGGAATGAAGGAGACCCACCCCGGGTGGGAGGACGCCGCGGTGGCGCCCGAAAACCTGGGCGCCTATCTGCGCGCGTTTCGCAAGCTGCTCGAGGAGTTCGGATACCACGCCGCGCTCTACGGCCACTTCGGCCAGGGTTGCGTCCACTGCCGCATCGACTTCGATTTCGCCACCGCCGACGGCGTGAAGCACTGGCTGGCCTTCCTGGACCGCGCCGCCGATCTGGTGGTGGCGAACGGAGGGTCTCTCTCGGGCGAGCACGGCGACGGCCAGGCGCGGGCGCGCCTCCTGCCCAAGATGTACGGCAACGATCTGGTTGAGGCTTTTGGCGAGTTCAAGCGCCTCTGGGATCCCACCGGCAAGATGAACCCCGGCAAGGTGGTCGACGCCTTCTCGCCCGACCAGAACCTGCGCAAGGGACCGAGCCACGCGCCCAAGCCGCTGGAGACGCACTTCGCGTTCTCCGACGACGGCGGCTCGTTCGCGCATGCCGCCGGGCGCTGCGTGGGGGTGGGCGCCTGCCGGCGCGTGGAGGGCGGCGTCATGTGCCCGAGCTACATGGTGACCCGCGAGGAGGAGGACTCGACGCGCGGCCGCGCTCGACTGCTGTTCGAGATGGCCGAGGGCCAGGTGATCACCGACGGCTGGCGCGACGAGAACGTCAAGCAGGCGCTGGACCTGTGTCTGGCCTGCAAGGGCTGCAAGGGCGACTGCCCGGTGAACGTCGACATGGCGACCTACAAGGCCGAGTTCCTCTCGCACTATTACGAAAAACGGCTCCGCCCGCGGGCGGCTTATGCGTTGGGCCTCATCTACTGGTGGGCCCGGCTGGTGTCGCCGTTCGCCAAGCTCGCCAACTTCTTCGTCCGCACGCGCCCCTTCTCGACGCTCCTCAAGTGGCTGGCGGGCGTTTCGCAGCGGCGTCGGATACCGGCCTTCGCCTCACCGACCTTCAAACGTTGGTTCGCCGAGCGCCGGCCTTCGGGTGCGGCGGTCTCGCCCGGAGCGGTGCCGTCGGCCGTCGCTCTTACAGGGCCGGCCGAATCTTCCGGCCAGGTGCATCACCGGCGGGTGTTGCTCTGGCCCGATACCTTCAACAACTTCCTGATGACCGGCGCCGCCCGGGCGGCCGTGGACGTGCTAGAGACCGCCGGCTATCAGGTCGAGCTGCCCCCCCGCCCGCTTTGTTGTGGCCGTCCGCTCTACGACTGGGGGATGTTGAAGGCGGCCAAACGACTGTGGCTGGAGATCCTCGAGACCCTTCGACCTCACATCCGCGCGGGCGTGCCGGTCGTCGGCCTCGAGCCCAGCTGCATAGCGGCCTTTCGCGACGAGCTCGTCGGTCTGTTGCCGAACGACCAGGACGCCCGACGTCTCTCCAAGCAGACCTGGCTCTTGAGTGAGTTCCTGGAACACGAGGGCTATCAACCCCCACCGCTGGCCCGCCGGGCGCTGGTCCACGGGCACTGCCACCACAAGGCGGTGATCGGGATGGCCAAGGAGACCTCGCTCCTCGACAAGCTGGGGCTCGACTATCAGCTGCTCGATTCCGGCTGTTGCGGTATGGCGGGCTCATTCGGATTCGAAGCCGATCACTACGACGTTTCGATGGCCGCCGGCGAACGGCTGCTCCTGCCCGCGGTTCGGGCCGCCGACGCCGACACCCTGATCATCGCGGACGGCTTCAGTTGCCGGCAGCAGATCCTCCAAACCACCAACCGCCAGCCGCTGCACCTGGCGGAGGTTCTACAGATGGCTCTCGAACAGCAGCGAAAGACGGCTCGGTAACCAAAGGAGCTCGAAATGAATCGGTCCAATGTCAATGTCGGCCTCGTCTTTGCTACCATGCTCGTCCTCGGCGCCGGATGTGCGACAACCGTCGCGCTCCAAGCCTCGAGCAGAACCCCTGCCGCCGCGGGCAGCGTCAAGATTTCCAAGGACGGTCAAGGCAACGTCAAGCTGGACGTCAGCGTCGACTATCTGCCGAACCCCTTCGAGCTCGATCGATCGCTCACGACGTTCGTGGTTTGGTCGATTGCCGATGACGGAAGTCGGGTCAGAAACATGGGCCAGCTCCAAATCGACAGCCGCCGGCACGGATCCGTCAACCTGCTCACGCCTCTGTCGAACTTCAAGCTTCTGATCACCGCGGAAGAGAGCGGCACCGTCGAGAAGCCCAGCCCCTACGTCATCCTTCGGGGAAACATCGATCTCCCCAAGTCGTAGCTATGGCGCCGTTGGTTACTGAGACGGGCTGCCCAACCGCGGGAGTAAGTCGGGAGACCCTTACGCCGCGTAGCGCGCGGCGTCTTGCCGTTTGAGCTCGAGGCCCATGCCAGGCCGGTCGATGTCGGGCGTGAGCGTCCCGTCTCGGGCGACCACCGCCCCGTCGAACAGCATCTGTTCGATGCGGGTGTGGTCGTGGAAATATTCCAGGTGACAGACGCGATTGAGCGCGCAGCCGAGGTGGAGATGCAGCGCCGGCGCGCAGTGGGCCGAGAGGGCCATGCCCCGCGCGTCGCAGAGGGCGTGCGCCGCCATGAAGCCGGTGACGCCGCCGCAGCGGGAAGCGTCGGCCTGCAAGACGTCGACGGCCTGCGCCTCCAGCATTCGCCGGAAGTAATACGGATCGTATCCGTACTCCCCGGCGGCGATCGCCATTCCCGCCGGTCCCCGATCGCGCAGGAGGCGCAATCCGTCGAGGTCGTCGGAGCTCACCGGCTCCTCGAACCACCGGACCCCCTCGACAGCGAAACGGTCGGCCATGGCGAGCGCCAGCTTGCGATCATAGGCGCCGTTGGCGTCCACGAACAGAGCCGTCTCCTTGCCGATGGCCTGGCGGGCCGTCCGCACGCGCGCGGGATCGTCACCTGGCCGCCGCCCGACCTTCATCTTCACGAACTCGAACCCCCCAGAAGCCCAGCCCCCCAGCTGCTGAGCCAGCAGCTCGGGCGTATACGAGGTGAACCCGCCGCTGCCGTAGACCGCCACCTTCGACCGCGCCGCTCCCAGCAGTCTGACCAACGGGAGCCCCAAGAAGCGGGCCTTGGTGTCCCAGAGCGCGGCGTCGACCGCAGAGATCGCCATCGACGCAATACCGGGGCGGCCGAGATTGCGGACCGATCGCACCATCCGGGCGTAGATCGCCGGTATCGTGAAGATGTCCCGGCCCACCACCGACGAAGACAGATGCTCGCGTATGAGCCCGGCGGTGGCGGCATCGGCGTAGGTGTAGCCGAGCCCCCGGATACCGCCAGCCGAGAGCTCGACGATCACCAGCGTCGTCCGGTCCCACTCGAGCGTCCCGTCGGATTCGGGCGCGTCGGTCGGGATCACGTAGGTCGAGACATCGAGGGCGGTGACGGGCGCGCCCTTCGGAGGCCCCGCCGATGTCGTGCCGAGGCCGCCGTTCATCGCCCGAATATGGGGCCGCCGAGCGCTTTAACAAGTTCGTTGGTGGGATTGACAGATCGTCCTTGCGCCAAGGCCGGTCGGATACACGTTGAGACGAGAGGTGGCAGAGCATGTCGTTGACGATCGGACGCAGGCGCTGGGCAATCGCGGAGGGCTACATCCCTAAATGGAGCACTGGGCCCGAGCCCGATTTTACGAGCCACGAGGCGGCATGCATTCTGAACGCCTCCGACGAAGAAGCGCACGTGGCCATCACGGTCTTTTACAGCGATCGCGATCCGGGCGGGCCCTACAACATCACCATCGGGCCACGGCGGACGAAACACGTTCGGTTCAACGATCTTCGCGATCCCGAGACGATTCCGCGCGGAACGAATTTCAGCAGCGTGATCGACTCCGACGTTCCCATCGTGGTGCAACACACCCGGCTCGATTCGCGGCAGGCCGCCAATGCGTTGCTGAGCACGATCGCGTTCTCCGAGAGCGACTGATCGGGAGGCGCCCCAAGGGCGCCGTGACGACACGCCGGCGCCCGAATGCGGGCATTGGGGTTAAAGCCGAGAGCTCAACCGAGAGCGCGGCGCAGCCTTGGGGCGAAGAGACCGGCAGCCACCAACAGCCCCGCCGTGACACCCATGGCCGTCCGGTGCAGGTTGAGCCAGGTCTGAACGCTGTGTGAGCGTGAGCGGTCGCCGAACGTTCCATGGGCGCCCCGATCTCCCGGTAGCGGTTTCCAAAGGTTGTAAGGCTGGTCGGGCGGTCGAAGCTCATCGGTCTGCTGCGCCGCGAAGCCGGTCCTGCCCAGATAGCGATCGAGAAGACCGGGAACGATCTTGTTTCCGAAGATGGCCTCCACCGTGGGCAAGCCGACGTCGACCTGCCGCCGTTTGTGGTGTGCGGCCCAGTAGATGGCGCGTGCGGCCACCTCGGGCTCGTAGATCGGCGGAACCGGCTGCGCCTTGTGGGGAAGTCGGCTCTTGACCCATCCGAATTGCGGCGTGTTCATGGCCGGCAGATGAACGACCGTCAGGTGTACCCGGCTGTGGCGATGGTCGAGCTCGCAGCGAAGCGAATCCGTGAATCCCACGATGGCGTGCTTCGCTCCGCAGTAGGCCGATTGCAGAGGAATGCTGCGATAAGCCAGCGCGGAGCCCACCTGGACGATCGTGCCACGATCGCGCTCCAACATTCGGCGCACCGCGGACATGGTCCCATGAACCACCCCCAGATAGGTGACCTCGGTGACCCGCCGGAACTCCTCGGCGGTCAGCTCCCAAAAGGGTGAGAACACCGAGGTCATGGCGTTGTTGACCCAAATGTCGATCGGGCCGAAGGCCGCCTCGACCGACGCGGCCGCCTGCTCGACCTGGTCGGCGTTAGAAACGTCAACCGGGAGCGCCATGGCTTGGCCGCCAGCCTCTTCGATCTCCCGCGCGGCGGCGGCCAGCCCGTCCGTTCCCCGCGCGAGGAGGCCGACCCGTGCTTTGCGACGGCCAAACTCGCGGGCGACCGCGCGCCCCACGCCCGCCGATGCCCCGGTCACCACGACCACCTCTCGAGTGCTCTCGTCCATCCGAGCAACCTAGGCACGAAAGACCGTCCCGGACGGCCCGGCAGACAGCTTTCGTGGCGAGCCGGCCGACGCGTTCCGGTTGGACCTGGGAGGTTCAGGGAGATTCGGGGTGGCACGGGCGTCCGCCGGTCTGGTCAGCCGCCAGTCAGACCTTCCGCCTGGCTCAAAGAGGCCTATCTATTGAAGATGGATACCCCAGCGATCCCTGTCGTGCCGAGTGCGACGCCCTCCGCCGCAGCCCGTTCCCAGACATTCGGCCCAGGAGGGCGGCTGCTGCGATGGATCAAGGGTAACCCCCTCCTTCATGCCGTCGTCATCGTCGTGCTGGCGATCGCCCTGGTGGCGTTGGCCATCACGCACCTGGTGGAGATCAAACGGGTCAAAGACGCCGCCGCGGCGGACCGCGCAGCGCTGGTGGAAAGGGCCACCGCGGCGCTCGATGCAAAAACGTCGGCGCTGCTTCGGTTGAGCGCGCTGCCGCTCGGATGGGCCATCCGGGACGCGCTGTTGAAGGACGATTACACCAGCGCGGATACGTATTTGCAGCGGATCGTCCAGGAACGGAATGTCACGGGGGCTGCCCTGATCGGCGCCGACGGAAAAGTCCGTTTGGCGAGCAATCAGAAGCTCGAGACCCATTCCGCGGCCGAGGCGTTCCCAGGGATCGCGATCAACCAGGAGAGCCCGACGGTGGTCCCGACCACCAAGGTGCTCAACGTCGTGGTTCCGGTCATGGGCTACGATCGGAAGCTCGGCACGCTGATCTTCAGCTACGCCCGCCCGAGCATGTAGAGCTTGGGAGGTCCGCCGGTGCCCAGGTTGGGCTGAGACATGGTGCCACCGAGGGGGAACCGATCGGCCGCACAATCTCGGGCGGGGTTTGGAGTAACGACGGCGCTGATTGCGATCTTGGGAAGCCTTGGGTGGGGGTGCGCCGCGCATCAGCGGAAGGACGAGCCGATGGTTCGCGATCTGAAATTTACCGGGAACCATGCCCTGTCCTCGCGCCAAATCGAAAAGAAGATCCTGACGGCCCAGACCGGGTGGTGGCCGTTCGCTTCGAAGAAATACTTCGATCCGATCACCTGGGCCAGCGACCTGCAACGCGTCGTTCGGCTGTACATCACCAACGGCTTCTATCAGGCAACGGTTCGCGATCAGGTGACGGCCGCCGCGCATGCCGGTGTCGCGCTGGCTGTGACGATTCGGGAAGGACAGCCGACTCTGGTCGGTCGGCTGTCGCTGGTCGGGCTGGATACCATTCCGGCCGAAACGCGGAAGCGCCTGAGCAACAGCCTCCCGCTTCGCGAGGGGGCGGTCTTCACCGAGAGCGCCTGGGCCGCGACGAAGGAGGAGATCATCAAGCGCTTGCGCGCGCTCGGCTACGAGCAAGCCGCCATGGTGGGCGAGGCGCTGGTCGGCGTGCAAACCCAGCGCGCGACGATTACTCTGATGGTTCGGCCGGGCGTGGCCTATCGGTTCGGGGGGATCGACGTGCGCCCCGAGCCAGGGTCGCGGGTGGCGCCGTTTTTGGTCTGGGAACAGGTGCGCCTGGCCATTCCGGAGGGGCAGCTCTTCAACGACGAAGCGCTCGACGAGGCGCAGCGAAGGGTGATTGGGATGGGGGTGTTCTCGACGGTCCGCGTGACCACCGGCGCGCCGGACGCTACGACCGGCCGAATCCCGGTCCTGGTGAGTGTGCATGAGTCGCCCTTCCGGACGCTTCGACTCGGTGGCGGCGCGCACATCGATCAGGTGCGCAACGAAGCGCGCCTCATCGGCGAATGGACCAACCGCGACTTTCTGGGCGGCCTGCGGCGGCTGACCCTTCACGCCGAAGCCGGCTGGGCCTTTCTCCCCAACTTCTACGCGGTGGCCACCGACGAGAGCTCGGAGCAGCTCCGCAATGGACCGGTCGCCGATCTGAGCGCCACGGTCGAGCAGCCGCGGTTTCTGGGGCGGCCGTCATTGCGCCTCAAGAGCGGGATCGAGGTGGAGCGCACCCTCGAGCAGGCCTATGACGACGTGAGCGCGCGCCTCGTCAACGGCGTGATCTGGCAGATCCGATCACGTTTTTCTATTTTCCCGTCGTATCACCTGGAGGGGGACTACCTGAACGGCGCGCCCATCAACAGCGCGGCCTCGTCCCCGCTGACGCTGGGTTGCGAGACCACCAGCGACCATTGCTTCGTCTGGCTGTCGTATCTGGAAGAGCAGCTCACCTGGGACCACCGCGACAACCCGCTCGAGCCGCGGGAGGGCTTCTATTTCGGCCTGTCGCTGCAGGAGGGGGGCGGTCCGCTGGCGGGCGACTTCAGCTATCTGCGCGCCCTGCCGGACGTGCGCGGCTACCTGAGCTTCGGAGAACACAAAAAGCTGACCTTCGCGGCGCGGCTGCGGGTGGGCGAGCTGTGGCCGACCTCGGGCAATCCCAACGACAGCGCCGTGGTGACGCGGTTCTACGCGGGCGGCGCGGATTCGATGCGCGGCTTCGGCGATCGCCGGCTCTCGCCGCTCTTGGAGGTGCCGGCGTCGGGGACCAACCCTCCCGTCCCGATCACCATCCCCATCGGCGGCAACGGTCTCATCGACGGCAGCTTCGAGGGGCGCTACTCGCTCGGCGATTCACTGCGGCTGGCGGCTTTCGTCGATTATGGCCAGGTCACCACCGGGCTCGTCTCGGCGGGCGACTTCTCCCACGTGCTGTGGGCGGCGGGCGTGGGTCTGCGCTACCTGACGCCGATCGGTCCGATCCGGTTGGACGTCGCGCGGAGGCTCCCTTTCGGCCGGCAACCGCCGCTCTACATGCAGAACGCCGCCACGGGCGCCATCGAGCAGGTGCCATCTTACGCGGTAGACGACGGCTGCTTCGGCCTGTTCTCGTCGCACCCCAGCACGCCGGTCGCAGATGGCTCCTGTGTCCTGCAGATCTCCATCGGGGAGGCCTATTGAAAGCGCTGCGGGTGGTTGCCGCGGTCGCGCTCGGTCTGGTGGCTTTGGTGGCCCTGGCGGTGGGCGGCGCTTGGGCGCTGCTGCAGACCGACTGGGGAAGTCGAACCGCGCTGGGGCTCGCTCTGCCGCGCGTCAATGCCGCCATCGCCGGGCGTCTCTCGGTCGATCGCTTCACCTTCGGCGGGCAATGGCTCGAGCTGCGCGGGATCGCCTTGCGCGATCCGGCTGGACATCCGGTGGTCGAGGTCGAACGGCTCACCGTCGCGTACTCCCTCTGGGAGCTGATCCACCGGCGAATCGCCATCGGGCGCCTCGACATTGCGCGGCCGGAGCTCGATCTCGTTCAGGATGCCGAAGGCAGCAATCTCGCGCGGGCCCTGGCGCCGCGCAAACCGCACCCGGCCGCCGATGCCCCCAAGACATCCTCTTCGAGCGGTGGCGGCCTCAGTGTTGCGGTGGCGAACCTGTCGATCGCGGACGGGCGGGTCGACCTGCGCTCGACGGACCCCGGCGCCCGGCGCGTGCATCTGCGCTCGCTCGGTGTGGGCGGGTCGGCCAGCTTCGACGGAGGGAAACATCGGGCCGCGGTCGACTTGACGATCGAGGCCGAGGGCGCGCGGATCGTCGCGCGCGGCGGGGTCGATCTCGCCACCCGGCAAACGCTGGGAGAAGGTCTGGTGGTGGAGGGCTCGCAGCTCGATCTGGCCCGGCTCGCCAGCGGGCTGCCGTCCTCCAACCTGGCCTTCGATCTGCGGGCCCACGGGGGCGGCCGGGATCTGGCGTCCCTCGACGGTGCGCTCGATTTCACCGCGCCGCCCAATCACCTCGACGATCACACGCTCGGCCCGATCCGGCTGCGCGTGCGCGCCGTGCGCGGCCGCTACGATCTGGCGGAGCTGCACGCCTCGCTGCCCGGAATCACCCTCGATGGTGATGGCCACGCCACGCCTTCGAGGCTCGATCTGCATGCGCGCCTGGTGGCGACCGATCTGCGGGCCACCACCGAAAGCCTGGCGCCTCCGCACGGATCCCCTCCCGTGGCGCTGAGCGGCTCCGGCCGGGTCGACCTCGCGCTCACCGGCCCGGTCGGCGCGCCCTCCCTCCATGTGGCGATCAAGGCCCCCCGGCTGACCTTCGGCGCCGACTGGGTCGAGCGGCTGTCGCTCTCGGCGATGATTCCCGATTTGCGTAAGCTCGAAGCGGCGGACGTCCAGGTCGGCGTGCCGCGCGCCGAGATCGGGGGGCGGCCGTTCCGCGGTGTCGAGGTCGGCGCGCACGCCGGCGGAGGGCGGCTCTCGGCCAAGGCCCGCATCGCGTCCCCCTACCCAATGAGGCTGGCGCTGGCCGGCGATTGGCGCCCCTCCGATCGGGAGGTCCGCCTGCGCAGCCTCGATCTCGCTTATCCCGAGGCGCGCTGGCGATTGGTGCGTCCGGCGCGGATCGCTTTCGTCGACGGCCGGCTCACCGTCGAGGGCGTCGCCCTGCGCGCGGCGGGGCAGCGGATCGATCTCGATCTCGTCAAGACCGATCGCCGCTTGCGGGCCAAGGTGGCGGTCTCGCACCTGGATCTGGGGCGGTTGCCCCGCGCGCTGGTCCCACCGTCAATGGGTCTGGGCGGTCGCATCGACCTCCGCGCCCGGATCGAGGGGACGCCCGCGGCGCCGCGAGTCGACGCCACCGCCTCGCTCGTCGACGGGCGGGTGCGCGGCTACCGCAACCTCGGCCTCGATCTCGACGCCAAGGTCGCGGGCGACCGGGTCCGTGGGCATTTGAGCGCCCGCGGCTTGGGCACATCGGTCTCCGCGAGCTTCGATGCCCCGACCAGTTGGCCCCCCCACGATCGACGCGCGCCGCTCGATCTTCAGGTGACGCTGGCCGAGACGGATCTCGGCGCCCTGGCGCGCGCGCTCGGTCGGGCAAGCGACACGCCGCCGGTGGCGGTGGCGGGTGTCGCCGCCCTGGCGATGCGTCTCGACGGGACCGCCAGCGATCCGCGTCTTCTCCTTCAGGCGAGCGGGCGCGGGTTGGCCATCTCAGGTGAGCGGCTCGGAAACTTGCAACTGACCGCGCGAGGAGAAAACGGTCGCAGCCTCTCCGCCGAGCTCACCCTGACCGATCCGCATTCGGCGGCGCAGGCCCACCTGGTGCTCGACACCGAGCTTGGCCTGCGGGACCTCTTTCAGCATCCGCCGACCCCGGAGGCGCTGACCCACCAACGAATCACGCTCACGGGAGACGTCGATCGGGTGCCGCTGGCTCAGCTCGCGAAGCTCGGCGGTTACGGGCCACCCGTCGCGGGGACTCTGGCGACGCACTTTTCGTTTTCGGGCACCGCGCGCGCGCCGACCGGGCACCTGACCGCCGACGTCAGCGGCGCCAGCACCGGGCGATTTCCCCCCACCGACGCCCGCATCGAGGTCGATCTCGATCGGACGGCGATCGCCCTGCGCACGCGGGTCACCCGCAAGGGCCATCCGCTGTTGGCTGCCGTCGGACGGATCGACGCGACGCCCGGCGAGCTTCGCGACAAGGAGCGGTTGGCCGCGGCGCCGATCCAGCTGCGCGCGGTGCTGGGCCCGTTCCAGATCGAACGGCTCGGTCTGCCCCCCGAGACGGATCGCGATCCGCCGCGCGCCATCGCCGGACGCGCCCACGCCGATCTGACCGTCGATGGTTCGCTGCGCGCGCCGCGCGTCAGCGGGCACGTGCAGGTCGCCGATATCCGGCTCGACAAAACCCCGGTCGGATACGCGCAGATCAGCTTCGGCTACCACGACCGGCGTGCCTCGGTCGATCTCCTGGCGTCGTCCAGCCAGCAGGGCTCCCTGCATCTGACCGGTGCGACGACCATCGACCTCGGCTTCCCGGCCGTGACGCGGGGCCTCGACGTCCGCGATTTGCCGCTCGACGTGCGGCTCGACGCCAAGGACTTCGAGCTTTCTGGCCTTTCCGGGATCACGCCCGAGGTTCGCACGGTGGGCGGGTTCCTCGCGGCCGCCATCGCCGTTCGGGGAACCCCCGTCGATCCGCGGGTGTCTGGCCGGCTCGAGTGGACCGGGGGGAAGCTGGCGCTGATCGATGCGGGCGAGTTTCGCGATCTGCACCTCGCGCTCCACGGCGACGAGGCCCACCTGGTGCTCGACGAGCTGACCGCGCGCAGCGGAGCCGGGAGCTTGCGCGTGACGGCGCATGGAACGCGCGCCGCCGGGCACGGGTACGAGCTCGACGCGCGCGCCGACCTGAAGGCGCTCCCGCTCTATCGGGAGGGGCAGGCCATCGCCGCGCTGACGTTGGGCGCCGACGTTCACGGCACCGCCGCCCCGATCGGGACCCGCTTGACGGTCGACGTTCACGATACCCGGGTCGAGCTCTCGGACGCCAAACGCAAGGATCTGGAGCCCCTTTCTGGACCAAAGGACGTGATCTGGATGAAGGACGGCAAGCCGCTCAATCGGGCACAGGCCCAGAAGCTGGCGGTCGTCTTGGCGGCGCAAAAGCGCCTCGAGGATCGTGGGCCGCCGGTGTCGTTGGGGCCGGCGGCCATCGGGGAGCCGAACCACGTCGTGACCCGAATTGTCGTGAACGCGCCCCGCAAGATCTGGGTGACCGGCAAGGACGCCTACTTCGAGATCGGCCTTCTGCCCGGTTTTCACGTGGCTATTGGCGACGACACACGCATCGTCGGCACCGTCGAGGTCAAGCGCGGGCGGGTCAACGTCTTCGGTCGTCGATTCGACCTCAAGCCCGGCTCGACCGTTCAATTTGCCGGCGCGCCGGACTACCCGAGCTTCGACGTCAAGGCGCAGTACCAGGACGAGAACGACAATGTCACCGCGGTGGTCTCCGCCGAAGGCCGCATCGACCACCTCAAGATCACCGTGACCTCTCCCAATCGGCCCGATCTGAGCGAGTCCCAGCTGTATGCGCTGATCGTGACCGGACACCTCAATCAGGGAGGCGGCGGGTCCACCACGGCCTCCAGCGAGGCGGCCTCCCTCCTGGGTGGCGTCATCGCTTCCAGCCTGCAGAAAACACTGGCCAAGCACTTGCCGGTCGACGTCCTCACCATCGATTCCGGAGGGGGCCAGGGATTGACGGGGACCCAGCTCGAAGCGGGCCGCTACGTCACCGACAAGCTCTACGTCGGCTATGTCGGCCGGATCGGCGCCGATCCGGCTCTCTATCAGAATCACAACGCCGTTCACGTCGAGTACCAGCTCTCGTCGCGCTGGAGCCTCGATGGCGAATACGGCGACGTCGGCACCGGATCCGCTGATCTGATGTGGAAGAAAAACTATTGAGGGGCACGGTTCCCACCGTCGCTCCCGATTCCTTGCACCAATGCCTGGGCCTTTTCGCGGGTGGCCTGTTCCTGGCCGATACCCATGGTCAACGCGGTCAAGCCGGCCATTCCGCCAAGTTGCATCGTCTCGATCGCCGTGCTCGGTACGATGACGATCGTACTGTTCTCCTTCAGTCCCTCGTAGAGCATATTCATGGCTCTCAGGTGAAGCGCAACCGGATTGTTTATGTAGGTTTTGGCGGCCTCGCCAAATTTCTCCGCGACCTGCCGCTCAGAATCACCCAAGATCACTCTGGCCTGACGTTCTCTCTCAGCCTGCGCTTGCATGGACATCGCATCCTCGAGCGAAGACGGAATCAGCACATCTTTCACCTCGACAGAAATGACATTGATGCCCCACGGGCGGGTGCGCTCATCGATGATCATCTGCAATTCCTTGCTGATCTTTTCTCGGCCTTCGAGCATGTCGGACAGAATGGTCTTACCGATGACGTCGCGAAGCGCGGTTTGGGAAGCCCAGCTGATGGCGCTTTGATAGTCGGCCACGTCTAGCGCCGCCTTTTGAGGGTCCAAGACCTTCCAAAAGAGCACCGCATCCACATCCACTGGCACGGTGTCCTTCGTGAGGGTTTTCTCGGCCTTGAAAGAGGCCGTGATGACGCGGGTATCAATCCAGTATGGCGTCGCGTCGATGATTGGGATGACAAAGAAGAGCCCCGGGCCTCTCAGGGCCCGGAATTTGCCGAGCCGGAGAACGACGACCCGTTCCCACTGGTTTGCGATCTTGACCGCCACCGACACGATGAGGGCGAGCACGAGCGCGACGCCGCCCACCGCCATGGTATGCGGGTTCAGGTTGGCCCCATATATGGCCACAGCGCTCCCAACGCCTATGCCAAAAATGAGGACGAATATCAGCGTCGAAAATGAGCTGCTTCTAATCATGGCGGCGATCTCCGTAGTGGCGCCCAGGTGTGCGGGCGGTCAGCGCAAATGGTAATCGATAACTAGGCGTCTTTCGTCGCGAAGCAAGTCTGATGCGCCCAATTTCTCCTGTTGTGCCATTTGGCACGCCGTTGTTGAGGGGCCGTGGGGATCCCGCTGTCGAGCGCCGGCAATACCTGACAGTCGCGCCGGGATCGGCCCCCTGACCCTAAAGGTTCTCGTCTGCTATCGACGAACGAATCTCACAACGAGATCGGCCCGATAACCCGCACCAGGAGGCCATTCGTGATGTCAAAGACACTCGCAACCGTATTTCTCGCAGCCACCATAACCCTGTCTTTCGCCTGGCAGTCGACCTCCCAGGTGGTCCGGGCTGAGAGCCCTGCCAAGAGCAAGGTCGTAACGAAGGGCAAAGGCCATCCGGAAAAGGAAATGACGGCGGTGGCCGTTCACCAAACCGCGAAGCCAAAGCCCGCTCCGAAGGAGGAGAAGGCCCCGAAGTCGCTCCGCGCGGGCAGCACGTGGATCCCCGGAGACTACTATTGGAACGGCGACGATTGGAAGTGGGCGGACGGCTATCTGGTCGATCAGCCGTGGTCGGATGCCATCTGGGTCGCCGGTCATTGGAGCGATCGGTTTTGGGGCTGGACCTGGGTTCCCGGATACTGGCTCTGACCACTGGCAGGACTTCGTCAATGAACGGTGTGGGCTCAGTAATCGAAGGGGGGTGAAGATATGAACTGCTCTGCATGCGGTAGCGCGAAATGCGACTGCGACAAGGGTGGCAAGTGCAAGTGTTCGAAGGAGTGCGCTTGCGCCAAGCCTAAAAATCAGGCCAACCCGGCCAAATAGAGTGTTTCCAGCGCGCCGCGGGATGCTGAGCTAGCAGCCCGTTGACGAAGTCGTGTTTCTCACGCGGTGGCCTGAGCGCCGCGGAGTTCGGGTAGCCGCCGCGGCGTCGTGGGAAGTTCGGGGTTGTAGCGCGCTGGAAGGCGAAGTAACGCAGCCATAGTGTCCAGGAG
>DASRLC010000079.1:0-14566 GCA_035648655.1 Polyangia bacterium | reverse complement strand
CGCGGCGGGGACGACGGGCGCCGCGGGGACGACGGGCGCGGCGGGGACGACGGGTGCGGCCGGCACGAGCGGTGCGGGCGGCAGCCTGAGCTCGGGCCTGGTGCTCTGGTACAAATTCGACGAGTCGGCCGGCACGATGGCAGCTGATTCGTCCGGAAAAGGGCATAACGGCACCGTTACGCCGGTGGGCGGCGGGTCCGCTTCGTTTTCGACGACGCACCAGGTGGGGACCGGCTCCATCGATCTCTCGGGCAGCAGCAGCACGATCGGCGCATATGTCTCGGCGCCGGCCAGCTTGAATGCGATGGGGGCGACGACGGCGGTGACGCTCGCCGCCTGGGTAAACCTCACGACCGATCGGGCCTGGGCGCGCGTGTTCGACTTCAACAACAGCAGCACCACCGGATACGTGTTGCTGACGACGTACCAGAACGCGTCGACGCCCAACTCGGTGCGTTTCGCGATCTCGAAAACCGGTAACGGCACCGGCGAGCAGACGATCTCTTCGACCGGACGACTGTCGACCGCGACGTGGCATCACATCGTCGTGGTGCTCGACGCGGGGAGCACCTACACCGGCACGCTGTACGTCGACGGCGCGGTCGCCGGCACCAACACGGCGATGACGTTCCGGCCTTCGGACCTCGGCAACACGCCGAACAACTGGATCGGGCGCTCCGCGTTCAGCGTCGACCCGTACTTCAGCGGCTTCGTCGACGATTTCCGCGTCTATAGCCGAGCGCTCAGCGCGGCCGAGGTGACCGCGCTCTACGCCGTCCGTTGATCCATCACCACCGCTCAAAAGCATCGGACCCGTCGCGGGAACCCGAAAGAACCCGAAGGAATCCGAAGGACAGCGGAGTCAGGCGCCCGAACTTGTATCGCTCGGCCGAGATCCGCTCGCCGTCGATTCCGAGCTTGGCAAGCGCGGAACGATGGTCTTTTTTACGCCGAGTCAAAGACCTCCACCCGTCTGAGCGGGCGGGGCCCATCGTGGCGACGCCCGCTCAACGTGCGCTGAGGGTCGAAGGGGAGATGATGATCTCCACCCGCCGGTTATTGGCACGGTTCTCGGGAGTGCTGTTGTCGGCGATCGGACGGCTCGAGCCCATCCCCACCGCTGAGATCCTCTCCGGGGCCACGCCGCGCGAGACCAGGTAGTCGCGCACCGCGGTCGCTCGGTTGAGCGAGAGCGGCTGGTTGATCCGGTCCGATCCCTGGCTATCGGTATGGCCCTCGACGACCATTCGCTTGTCGGATCCCTGCGCCTTGAGGGCTTCGGCGACCTGATCTAGCTTGGTCATCGCCGTATTCAGCAACGCGTACTTGTTCGACGCGAACAGGACGCTGCCCGAAAGGGTAATCACCATTCCGCGCGCCTCTTCTTTGACCGCGGCGACCGCAGCCAGATCCTTCATGGCACCGGCCAGATTGGCTTCCGCCGTCGCCCGCGCCTGCTTCTCGTCCGCCAGTTGCGCGGCGGTCTTGTCCAGCTCCTTGCCCTGCGCGCTGTTGGTGGCACGTAGCGCGTTGGTGGTCGCGTTGTTGTCCTGGCGTTCCTCTTTG
The DNA here is from genome assembly GCA_035648655.1 of Polyangia bacterium. GTDB lineage: Bacteria > Myxococcota_A > Polyangia > Fen-1088 > Fen-1088 > JADGRB01. The sequence goes on along the minus strand of DASRLC010000079.1, from coordinate 13,000 downwards.
AGCTGCTCACGGCTGGCGGCCAGGGCGATCTGACCATTCTTTACCTGGGCGTCGCGTACAACGACGCCGGCCTTGACCGCCGCGGCGATTGTCTGGCGATCGATTGCGGTCCGTGCCTTCGCGTCGGCGAGCTCCACCTTGCGCTCGGCAATGTAGGCGTAGTCGCGACACGCGTAGGTATCGCCGTGGTCGGCGAACTCCTTGTTGGCCCGATCGAGCGCGTTCTTGGCGTCATACAGCTCCGTCGGCGTCAATTTTGCTGCAATTCCGCCGCTCGACACCGCATAGGCATTTCGGGCCGTGACGAGCTGCTCAGGCGCGGTGCTGGCACAGGCGCCCAGCGATCCCGCAAAGGCGCCCGCGAGCGCGATAGTAACGATCAAACTCTGGTTTTTGGTTTTCATTTTGGATTCTCGAGTGAGATTGTTGAAGAGGAGCTACGGTGTGCCGCGCGCGTGAACGGCTTTCAGGTCTTCCGTCGCCTGCAAGGCGCTCTGGTGCACCGCGGCCTCGCGCGCCAGCACCAGGGCCAGCTCGCCATCAGACTCGGCGCGGGCCAGTACCAACACCGCGCGTTGATCGTGATTGGCGGCCATCTTCTTCGCACTGTCGGTTTGATCCTTCGCCAGCTGCAGGTGCAGCTTGGCCGCCGGCACGCCCTCCGCCCCGAGCTCCTCGGCACCGCGGATACTCGCCTCCGAACGCTCGAGCTGGTCGGCGGGAATCTGCACCGAGGCACACCCCCCCAGGCCCAATAAAGCCAATCCAGCCAGTGAAACCATCGTCGTGTTCATCAAGAGCATTTCCTTTGTGAAGAGTTGTGTGGCGGGTGCCCGCCACAGCACTCCCGCAGGCACCATAGTCATCCGGGCCTCTCAAGACAGTCCTCTTCGCGAATCGCAGAGTGAAAAGTCACGGGGCGCGTCGCCAAGAGTGGCGTGGCGGCGCAGTTGCGCGCTCGCGCAGCCGCCCCCAGACGTCCACGTCAGCATCGCGCACGATCCGGTTGCCCTCGCGAGCGACCTCGAGGCTGGCCTCTGCGCAGGGGGCCTCAGCGGGCTGCGCGGAGCGCCCCCACCGGGCCTGGGACTGCCGATCAGCGGCGACCGCGCCCTCGTCCTCCGTGGCCCGGGGACCGCCCCGGAGATCCGCCCCTGGCTCGTTCGAAATTGTGGCGTGCGGGAAGACCTTGCATGCGGCGCTGATAGAGCGCGGCCGGCTCCCTGTCGTAGCGGTTCCATCTACCACCCTCGCGGTAGTTCCATCGGCCCCCGTACCAGTAGTTGGCGCGGCCATCGAAGTAGATGGGGTCCGTCGTGCCGATGTACGCATCCGACGGGTAGTCGCCGTCGTAGCCGCCATAAAACCCGACTCCCGGTACGCATCCCGCGGTAGCTACGACGATGGTTCCAAGCACAAGGGCGCAGGCCATCCTTCGGAGGATTCCTGCTTGGCCGGAGCGCCTCATGAATTCACCTCGGCGATCGGACCGTGCGTTGCGTGTTCTCGAAGCTTGCTCGCGAGCGTCGCACGCTGGTCCGGGGTCAGCAGGGGAGCCAGCGTCTCGACCACGTGAGCCAGGTGGGCAGCACCCCAGTTGGTCAGCCCCGTATTCGCGGCAGTGCCGGTGGTGAGAAGCCGGGCGTCGAAGGTCTCGCTCCGGAAGGCATCGTCAAACGCGTGGACGTGGGCAGCGATCTCTTGCCGATCGATTGGCGGCCCCGCTTTCGCCTCGCCCGCAAACGCCGCTCGGATCTTTTCCACCTGATCCGCCGTGAGGTCGAGGTCCGACGCCAGTGTCGCGAGGTGACCGCTCTCCGTGTTGTTCGGCGCTGGGACCTCCTCTGCGTTTTCCTTCTGCCAGATTGCCCAGTGCGCATCGACCTTGTCGACGAGCGCCGCCCTCTCTGGCGGCGTGAGTACGGCGTGGAGTTGGTTTAGTGCTCCCGCCGAATCGTCGTGCACCGCGGCGGCGGCCTTGGCGACCTGCGCGACGGCGGCGCCTACGCCGGCCGCATCGAGATTCGCGCCGGCGAGACCGTCGGCCAGGGTGGCGAGCAGCTTCTCTTCCGCCGTGCGCTCTGGCGCCATCGCGGAGCCAAGCTCGGTCCGAATCTTATCGATAGCGGCCTGCTGTTCAGGCGCAACGCCCAACGTCTCCAAGCTCATCGCGATGAAATGCGTCACGCCGCCATGGTGGTAGCGGTGGTGCTCCATCAGCCCGGACGCGTACTCATCGCCATCTGCGCTCGCGGGTGTGGCCGACGGCCGACTGCTTGCGGCGTTCCCCCCGCACCCCGCGGACAGGCCTACCCCGACCATAACTGCCATCACCGTTCCCATCTTCACGATCGAAGTCATCAGATCCTCCGTTGGAGCCGAGTGCCGAAGCTCTATTCGAGCACACCCGTGCCGTTGCGAAGGCGAGAGCTTAGCAGTCGACGGGCCATTCGCTGTAACGACGATTGCTCTTGCAGAGTCGAAATCGCGGCGACGAGCATCCAGGATCCATGCCCTTTGCCCGTTGTGGTGTGGTGGTCATCGCAACGCTGGGGTGAGAAATCCTCGACACCGCGCGCCTGCCCATTGCCGATGCCTCAGAAATAACCGTTAGACCGAAGGTGACGACGGCAACCTCGACGACCAAATCCGGCGGGTTGTCTTCATTTGTCGAAACAATCGCCTTTCGACGCCAACAAGCGCGACCGGCAGGACGGCGAGCCGAACGCGGATCGGCAGAAGAAACGACAAGACCGATTTGAATCTCACCGCGGAGAGTCGCCGGTCCGTCAATGAAGTCAAGCCGTAGCTGTCGAGGGATTTGGCATTACTTCGCGAGCAAACACACGAAGGAGACCCATGGCCGGTGCCGGTGCCAAGGAGCGGCCCGAGAGATCGGGCGCGACCGTGTCTTCCGCGGGTGAAGCAGCCGTCGATAAAAGGAACAAGACGTCACCGTGATCCTCCGGGCATTCACACCGACCCGTGTCTCTTGACGTGATCTATCCACCCGCGGGCAGCGCAGGGGCCGCGATGTAGACCGGATCCGGCTGTCCCGTCATCGACCGCATCCAATCTGCGATCGCGTTCACCTCGTCGTCGACGATCTCGATCCCGAGCTGATGAAGCGCCATCATTCGGATAGCTTTTTCGATGGTCGGGGTCGCCCCGTCGTGAAAATAGGGGGCGGTCTCGACGATGTTCTTCAACGAAGGCACCTTGAACACCATGCGATCCGGCTCGAGGTGGGTGACCTCGGCCCGTCCCCAGTCTTGCTGGTCCGGCCAAGGAAACACGACGCCGACTTTCTGAAAGCTCGTTCCGCCGACCTGAGGCCCCGCGTGACAGACGATACAGCCGCGCTGGAGAAAGAGAGAGAACCCCTTCTTCTCTCGCGGGCTCAGCGCCGTTCGGTCCCCCGCCATGAACTTGTCCCAACGCGATCGCGTGACCAGGCCGCGTTCGAAGGCGCCGATCGCGTCTCCCACGTTTTGGACCGAGATCGGAGTTTTGTCGGCGGGGAAGGTCTGGTGGAACATTTCGACGTACCGGGGGACGCGCGCGAGCGCCTCGACAACCGCCTGCCCGTCGGGCATCCCCATCTCGACCGGATCGGTGAGCGCGTCGACTGCCTGCGCTTCCACTGTGATGTCCCGACCGTCCCAGTCTTGCGCGATGTGAGTCGCGGCGTTGAGCACACTCGGCGTGTTCCGTCTGCCGCCCACCCCTTCGATGCCGCTGGAGGTCGCACGACCGTCGATACCAAAGTTGGTCAGGACGTGACAAGTGCTGCAGGCGGCGTCTCGGTTCTTCGAGAGCCGCGGATCGTTAAAGAGGAGCCGGCCGAGAGCAACCCGATTCGGGTCCTGCGGAACCATCGGCTCCTCGACCATTTGCGGTACTTGGTAGGTGTCGGAGGGCGGGGGCGTCGGCGAGGTGGCACATCCGAACGAGACCGAAATGAGCGACATTGAGAGGACGTGTCGACACCGAGGTAGACTCATGATTCGAATGGCATGCTAGGCACATGCCAACCTGGTGATCCGCGCCCGCTGCGAGGTTTCTAGCTCGGGAAGCACTTTGGGGCCATCGCTCTCTGGAGCCTCCGCCATGGACCTGGCGAAATCGCCTGGGTGGCCAACCCGAGCACCCACCTCGAATAGAACCGTTACGAACTGTCAATGTATGTCAGCCCTTCGCGCTTGGTCGTTGAGCGCGCCGGGCGCGCGGAGACTTGGAGTTGCCGGGTTTGCGCGCCTCGCGGTCGCGCGGCGGAACGTTCGGCGCCGTTTACGTCACCGCGGTCTCGGCTCAGCCGCTGAGCCAAATGGTTCGGACCAAAGATAGTGACACTTGACAGGCTGTGTTACGCTTGCCGCCGGGAGCTGACATGAATCGCCGACTGCTTGTAGTCGACGATGATCCCTCGGTTCTACGGGCGTTGAGGGCGATCTTCGTCAAGGAAGGGTTCGAGGTGTTGGGTGCCGAGGACGGCGATGCCGGCCTCGCAAAGGCGGCGATCGGAGCACCCGCGATTGCGATCGTGGATCTCGATCACCTCAGGCTGGACGGCGTCCGGGTGCTCGAACGGCTGAGGGCGATAAATCCCCGCCTCCCGGTCGTCATGCTCACAGGCCGCGACGACGGCAGGTCCGCCGTGCGCGCCCTGAGAATGGGCGCGGTCGATTACATCACCAAGCCCTTCGAATCGGAGGAGATCAACCTAGTGGTTGGACGCGCTCTTGAGGCCCGCGCCATCGAGAGAGGGGTCGAGGAGCTCCGTCGCCGCGCCGGCGGCGGCCTCGACGTGTTGATGGGGCCCGGCCCGGCCGTACAACGGATCATCGAAAAAGTCAGGACGGTTGCCCCGACGAGCTTCTCGGTGTTGGTTCTGGGCGAGACCGGTACCGGCAAAGAGCTGGTTGCAGTGGCGCTGCACCGCGAGAGCGAGCGGCGTACAAAGCCGTTCGTGGCTCTCGACTGTGGCGCCGTCCCCGAGGCGCTCCTCGAAGCGGAGCTGTTCGGGCACGAAAAGGGCGCGTTCACGGGCGCCGACCGGCGCAGGCCTGGGTACTTCAACCTCGCCGAAAGCGGCACCATGTTCCTCGACGAGATCGGCAACCTGCCGTTGGGCCTCCAGACAAAGCTGTTACGCGTGCTGGAATCGCGCCAACTACAGGCCATTGGAGCCAGACAGCCAACCACGATTGACGTGCGGTTCGTCGCTGCAACGAACAGCGATCTCCAGGCCCGGGTCAAGCAGGGGCAGTTTCGCTCCGATCTGTATTTTCGGCTCGCCCAGTACACCATCCTTTTGCCGGCGTTGCGAGAGCGACCTGAGGATATCTCGAGCTTGGCGGAACGATTCATGCGCGAAGTGAGCGTCGAGTTGCGGCATCCCATCGAGGGGATTGCACCCGATGCCCTCGATCTTCTGAGATGCCAATCGTGGCCGGGCAACGTTCGCGAGCTGAGGAACGTCGTCCGACAGGCGGTTCTCGAATCGAAGAAGTCGCGCCTCGACGTGGAGACGATCCAGAGGTGTCTCGGGGAGCCCGCCGCGTCGCCACCCGCGGTGACTGCCTCACGATCGTCTGGCAAGTCGCTCAAGGACACCGCCGACCAAGCCGCGCGGGAAGCCGAGCGACAGGTGATCCGCGAAGCGCTCCGGGCGACTCACGGCAACAAGAGCAAGGCCGCGCGCACCCTGAGGACCGATTTCAAAACGCTGCACGTCAAGATGAAGAGCTTGGGGATTCGCGCGCGCGACTTCGAGGTCTAGGCTGGGCTAAATGCCGATCTCATCCTGGAGGTAGCCTAGGCAGCGCAATGTAGGCCGGATCCGGCTCCCCTGTCATCGAGCGCATCCAAGCGGCGATGGCGCCGACCTCATCCGGCGGAAGCTCGATGCCGAGCTCGTAGTGGCCCATCAAGTGGATGGCGGTTTCGAGGCTGGTCGTCGAGCCGTCGTGAAAGTACGGTGCCGTCTCCGCGATATTCTTCAGTGAAGGAACTTTGAAAACCATCCGGTCCGGCGGGAAGTGCGTGACCTCCTCGCGTCCCTGATCGGTCTGGTTGGGCCATGGATACGCGACGCCAACCTTCTGAAAGCTCGACCCGCCGACATCCGGCCCGGTGTGGCAGGTGACGCAGCCGCGCTGCATGAACAGGCGCAGACCCTTTTTCTCGTTTCGCGTGAGCGCCGCGTGGTCTCCCGCCACGAACCTGTCCCAGCGCGAGGTGGTCACGAGTCCTCTTTCGAAGGCGCCGATCGCTTCGCCCACGTTTTTGAGCGATATCGGACGCTCCTCGCTTGGGAAGGCGGTCCGAAACATCTCTACGTATCGCGGCACGACCGACAGAGCGTCGATCACCGCCTGCTCGTTGGGCATGGCCATCTCCACGGGATTCGTGATCGGGCCGAGCGCTTGTGCCTCGACGTCGACGGCGCGCCCGTCCCAAAACTGCGCGATGTGGGTCGCGGCGTTGAAGACGGTGGGAGTATTCCTCGTGCCGCGGCGTCCGGCGAACCCCGTGGAGACCACCTTGCCGTCTATTCCGAACTTGGTGAGCACGTGACAGGTGCTGCAAGAGACCTCCCGATTCTTGGAGAGCCGCGTGTCGTTGAACAGAAGCCGCCCCAGCGCGACCCGGTTGGGATCCTGAGGCGGACTGATCACGGCTGCGAACATTTGCAGGGTAGCGACGTTCTCCGCGGGGTCCGCCGTCGGCGCCGATGCGCACCCGAGAAGTGGACTGACGACGAGCACCCACACCGCTACTCGCTTGCTCGTTTGAGAGGCTGCTTTCATGCTCCGCCTGACAAGCGAGATTCGTGCCAGCGACGAGCAGCTGAGCAGAACCGGGACGGTATGTCTCGGGTCGCGATCAATCTCGGGGGATCCTTCCCTGGAGGATCTGCAATAGACGTGGCGACCTCACCAGAGCGATCTGAGCCTTCGCCTCCCCGACCACCGCAGAAAATCCGGGCCCCGTCGGAGAATTGCTCGCGCGAGCCCCATTGCTGAGGCCGCCCACTACATTGTACCAACCGCCGCCGCGGACGATGCGGTCGGCGACGGTTTGGGGGTGGTCAGATCGGCGCAATTGTCGCAGGTCGAAGGGTATTCTTCGACAGCACCGTCGAGTGCTTGCTCGGTGGGTCGGGCGTTGCCGCGCCGGGCTGCTGAGCGACACGAACCCCAGGTCAGCGCCCGCGGATGTACAGCCGCGCGCGGTTGGTGACGATCTGTCCCACCGCCGAGGTGTTGACCACGGGGATTCCACCGGGTCCCCACGAGGCGCTGCTGCCGACGCCGAACCACCAGCAAGTCCCCACGTCGCCGTCCCACGCCGAGTCGGTCGACCCGTCGTTCGCCAGGCCGGCGAACGCGCCGCAGCCCGCTTGGTTGGCCGGAAGCTGGGTGATGCCGGACAACGTGCCGCGGGTGCCGGTGGCGGGGTTGCCGGTCTGCGACCACTGAATGAAGTTCGTCTGCGGCGTCCCGTAGGTCAGCCGGAACTCGAAGGTGAGGTCGGTGTTCTGGAGATCGGCGACGCGGTTTAGAATGCTCCACTGGCCGGCGTTCGGCGCGGTGGTCGCCACGCCCGCCCGCCAGGTCGTCGCCGGGAGGTAGCCCCCGCTGACCGTGATGTCTTGGTCGAGGATCTGCGTCCAGCCGCCGTTGGTCATGTCGCAGTACACCTGAACCGCCGGCTTCGGGCCGGTGCCGTCCGTGTCGATGGTGTAGAGGCCGTCGCCGGTGTTCGGGCCCACCGTCATGTACTGGTAGCAGTCCTTGCGGAAGAGGACGCAACCGGTCGCCCCGGTGCCGAGGTATCCGGTCGGGCAGGCGCCGCAGGTGTGCGAGCCCGGCGTGTTGGTGCAGGTGGTGAGCGGGTCGCAGCCGCCGTTGGCGGTCAGGCACTCGTTGATGTCGGTGCAGCCGGTGGCGCCGGTGCCGGTGTACCCGGTCGGGCAGGCGCCGCAGGTGAACGAGCCGGCGGTGTTGGTGCAGGTGGTGAGGGCGTCACAGCCGCCGTTGGCGGTGAGGCACTCGTTGATGTCGACGCAGGAGGTGGCGCCGGTGCCGGAATAGCCCGCCGGGCAGGCGCTGCAATTGCGGGATCCGGGGGTGTTGGTGCAAGTGGTGAGGGCGTCGCAGCCCCCGTTGCCGGTGGCGCATTCGTTGATGTCGACGCAGGAGGTGGCGCCGGTGCCCGTGTACCCGGCCGGGCAGGCTCCGCAGGTGTGGGAGCCGGGGGTGTTGGTGCAGGCGCTGAGCGGGTCGCAGCCGCCGTTGTTGGTGAGGCATTCGTTGATGTCCGTGCAACCGGTGGCGCCGGTGCCGGTGTAGCCCGCCGGGCAAGTGCCGCAGGTGTGGGATCCGGGGGTGTTTGTGCAGAGGGTGAGGGCGTCACAGCCGCCGTTGGCGGTGAGGCACTCGTTGATGTCGGTGCAGGAGGTGGCTCCGGTGCCGGTGTACCCGGCCGGGCAGCCTCCGCAGGTGTGGGAGCCTGGGGTGTTGGTGCAGGTGCTGAGCGGGTCACAGCCGCCGTTGGCGGTGAGGCACTCGTTGATGTCGGTGCAGCCGGTGGCGCCGGTGCCGGTGTAGCCCGCCGGGCAGGCGCCGCAGGTGTGGGAGCCTGGGGTGTTGGTGCAGGTGGTGAGGGCGTCACAGCCGCCGTTGGCGGTGAGGCACTCGTTGATGTCGGTGCAGGAGGTGGCTCCGGTGCCGGAATAGCCCGCCGGGCAGGCGCTGCAGGTATGGGAGCCGGGGGTGTTGGTGCAAGTGGTGAGGCCATCGCAGCCGCCGTTGGCGATCAGACATTCGTTGATGTCGGTGCAGCCGGTGGCGCCGCTGCCGGTGTACCCCGATGGGCAGGCACCGCAGGCGCGGGAGCCGGGAATGTTGGTGCAGGTGGTGAGCGCGTCGCAGCCGCCGTTGTTGGTGAGGCACTCGTTGATGTCGGTGCAGGTGGCGGTTCCCGTGTAGCCCGGCGGGCAGGCGCCGCAGCTGTGGGAGCCTGGGGTGTTGGTGCAGGTCTCGAGCGGGTCGCAGTCGCCGTTGTTGGTGAGGCACTCGTTGATGTCGACGCAGATCGTTGCTCCGGTGCCCGCATAACCGCTCGGGCAGGCGCTGCAGGTGCGCGAGCCGGGGGTGTTGGTGCAGGTGGTGAGCGCGTCACACCCGCCGTTGTTGGTGAGGCACTCGTTGATGTCCATGCAGCCCGACGCGCCGCCGCCGCTGTAACCGGCCGGGCAATTGCCGCAGGTGTAGCTGCCGGGGGTGTTGGTGCAACCCGCCAGCGCGTCGCAGGTGGCGGTTCCGTTGGTGCATTCGTCGATGTCGGTGCAGACCGTGTCGCCGGTCCCCGAATACCCATTCGGGCAGGGGCTGCACACGCGCGAGCCGCCCGTGTTCATGCAGGTCGACAAGACGTCGCAGCCCCCGTTGGCCGTCAGGCACTCGTCGATGTCCACACAGGCGGTGTCGCCGGTGCCCGTGTACCCCGCTGGGCACGCGCCGCAGGTGCGCGAGCCGGGCGTGTTGGTGCAAACGCTGAGCGGGTCACACGCGCCGTTGTTGGTGAGGCACTCGTTGACGTCCATGCAGCCCGACGTGCCGCCGCCGCTGTAGCCGGTCGGGCAGGCGCCGCAGGTGTAGCTGCCGGGCGTGTTGGTGCAGGTCACGAGCGGATCGCAGCTGCCGTTGTTGGTGGCGCACTCGTCGATGTCGACACAGCTCGTCGCCCCGGTGCCCGAATAGCCCATCGGGCAGGTGCTGCAGCTGTGCGAGCCAGGCGTATTGACGCAGGTCGTGAGCACGTCACACCCACCGTTGGCCGTCACGCACTCGTTGATGTCGACACAGACCGTCGCCCCGGTGCCCAGATAGCCCGTGGGGCAGACGCTGCAGGTGCGCGAGCCGGGTATGTTCGTACACGTGCTGAGCGCGTCACACCCGCCATTGGCGGTCGCGCACTCGTTGATGTCCATGCAGCCCGACGCGCCGCCGCCGCTGTAACCGGCCGGGCAATTGCCGCAGGTGTAGCTCCCCGGCGTGTTCATGCAAGGCGCCAGCGGGTCACACACGGCGGTTCCGGCCGTACATTCGTTGATGTCCGTACAGATCGTGTCGCCGGTTCCCGAATACCCGATCGGGCAGGGGCTGCACACGCGCGAGCCCGGCGTGTTCATGCACGACGACAGGACATCGCAGCCGCCGTTGTTGGTGGCACACTCGTCAATGTCGGTGCAGGCGGTGCTCCCGGTCCCGGTATATCCGGCGGGACAGGCCCCGCACGTGGTGGTGCCCGAGAGGCTGCTACAGGTCACCAAAGGGTCGCAGCCGCCGTGACCGACGGCGCAAGGATCGCCCGCGTCTACCGGTCCGGCGCCGTCGGTGGCGGTATCAGTGGCAGCGTCGCGCGCGGTGCTCCCGTCGCTGCCGGCGCCGCCATGGCCGCCCATCGAGATCGCGTCCCCGCGGTCCGTGGAACCATCGGTTCGCGGCGGACCGTCGGTCGCGCCATCGCTACCGGCATCATGGTTGTTCGAGTTGTCGTTTCCGCAGCCCGCTGCCGCCCCGAACACCAAAACCGCGCCCAAGATTGTGCTGATCCGACAACGCATTAGGTCCACTGCTCCTCACCATGCTGAATTACCCCCCCGCGGCACAGTGCGCACCTTTGCCGGTCGCAGCAATCGATTTCAAACGGCCGAGCTAATTATTCCTCCTACATGGGAGTTGTGGTGAGAGGCGGACGTCGGAGATCTCGGCTTCGAGCCGGAGTCACCCGCACGGGCGACCGGTGCTCGAACGTATCTGCGTCTTGGCCAACCAGCAGATACGCCGTCCGCTCGGAGCCACTACCGGCTGGCGTTGGCCCGAACAGGCGTTCGGTCGGTTCCTTGCCGTCGGCACCGGTGATACACTTTGGACATCTCGATGTGTGCATCGCCACGCGGCCCGGCGGTTTCGATGCCGGCGCGCGCTTTGAATCCGGGGGGAGGATGCGATTGAGCAAGCAGACTTCGGCGGTGTTGGTCTTCGTTCTGTGCGCCGGCGCGGGTATGGGTTGCGGCAGCGGCAGCGGCGCCAACGTGATCACGGGCTCCACGTACGGGGGTTCCGTTCAACTCGTGATCGACGACGGCGCCGGCTCTGGGGTCGAGCCCTCACACGTCCCGGCCACAGTGATCACCGTTCTGGCCCAGGATCCCACCTCGGGCGCGGTCGACGTGTTCGTGGGCGGATACGTCGACGAAGGGAACGGATTCTCTGCGAACCAGTGGCAGGTCGGGTTCGGGGTCGACAGCGCGCCGGCGGCCGGCAACGTCTATACGATCACGTCGACGTTGAACGCCTCGCTGCCCAATACGGACGCGGTGATCTCCTTCGAGGAGGACCACAACGAGCTGGCCGATTGGATCGGCGACAGCGGAACTATCTCCGTCACCTCGCTGGTGGGGACGGTCGCCACGTTCGAGGTGTCGATGGCCGACATGGCGCCCATGAGCGGCGGCGACGCGACGGGCCCGTTCGCGTTCAACGGCGAGATCGTCGTCGACCTCTCTAACCTCTGCAACTGCTCGGATTGAGCAACCGCTTGGCCGTCTGCTCGCGGCCTACTGTGCCGGAACGCCCGGGGCCGTCCCCGCACCGCCGGCCGGCTGCGGGCTGACGCGCGCCCGGTACTCGGCCGCGCACTGGCGGACGAGGTCGACCTCGCGACGAGTCTCGACAATCTCTCAGCCTCGCGGTGCGCCGCGCCGACGCCCACGCGGGGACCGCCTCACAAGGAAGTCCGTCGGACCTTGTCGAGCAGCGCTTAGTACGGCGCCAGACGGACCGTCGGGGCGCAGTATCGCGCGCTGACGAGCACGCTCGTGTCGAGGACGGCCCGTGGAGCGGGCACGTCTTATCCGAGGGACTTGCGCGCGCGATCCCGAAGGAGTTCCCTTCAGCTGCGTGGCGCGCAAAACGGATCGGAGGCCGGCCACTACGCCGGGCGGATTGGGCCGTCGGGGGGAGCGCTCCTCGATGTCGCCGAGGTCGACGAAACGGAGCGCCACGCCCGACGGAACGGGCGGCGGCTCGTGCAGCCGGCGGACGTTTGAGGACGACCAGCTCGAAGTGCTCGCGATGGTAGAGGTCCAGGGACTGCCCGGGCGCGACCGCCGACCGATCCAGCTCTGCTACCGCGAGGACCGGAACCTGAGCGACGCGGCCCAGAAGCTGCGCTTCGGTCGGTCGCGGGCCTGCCGTAGGTATACCCTTGTTCTGACTTCCATTCGAAAGGTACTGGAGAAAAGAGCCTATCCGAAAGTTGTGCGCCTAGTCATGCCGACCACGGCGCTCATCCCGCGCGCGACAAAGAGGACTGGCACATTGGTGATCGTGGCGAAGGGGCGGCTTACTTCCCTCCGGCGTTCTTTGCGGCCTGGCGGTATGCGCGGTCGAGAGACTTGCGGAGCCACCTCCAGGCGGAGGCGTCACCGGAGGACGGCTGCCCGAGCGCGATAGCATCCAGAGATCGCTGCGCTTCGTCTAGCTTGCCCAGCAGCTCGAACGCCAGAGTTCTCAGGAGGGCGGCCTGCACGGTGTGGGCCCCGTCCGTCACGCGCGCCAGATGCTGCTCTGCTTCCGTGTAGTTGCGCTGCGACATGGCGTGCGCGCCCATCTCGAACTCCAGGTCGGCGTCGCGGGCGCCGGCCTGGTACAGGGACACGGCGATGCGTTGGATGGCCGGTTCGGTCCCCATTAACAGCAGCGGCAGTGTGTGCAAAGACGAATGGGTCAACGCCGCGTCGAGGAGCTGGATCGGATCGAAGTAGCCCCAGGCGGTCAGGTCATCTAGCAGCCCGTTGACGAAGTCGTGTTTCTCACGCGGTGGCCTGAGCGCCGCGGAGTTCGGGTAGCCGCCGCGGCGTCGTGGGAAGTTCGGGGTTGTAGCGCGCTGGAAGGCGAAGTAACGCAGCCATAGTGTCCAGGAG
>DASRLC010000078.1:0-9415 GCA_035648655.1 Polyangia bacterium | reverse complement strand
TTCTCGCGCTGAGCCAAATCCGACCGCCGGTGGCCGGAACGGGCGAGCCGGCGCATTTGGTGACGCGACGCGGGCGCCGGTCTCAGGCGCGGCGCGGGCTTGGCCCACGCGGTCGGGCCGGATTCGCCGCCCGAGCAGTGGCCGACGGCCGAACGGTCGCTAAACTAAGGAAGGAGGCCAGTCATGAACGTCATGGCGGAAGTGGGTGCCTGTTCCGTCGCCGAGGTGATGCGGACCGAGCTCTATACGCTGACGCCCGACACGGTCGTGGCGTCGGCCAAGCGGCTGGCCCTCGATAACGGCATCGATCACCTGCTGGTGCTCGACAACGGGACGCTGGCGGGAATCGTCTGCCAGGGGGATCTCCGCGGCGCGGCCCGCAACGCGCTGGTGTCCGATTGCATGAGCTCGCCGGTGCTTTGCATCGGTCCCGACACGACGCTCGAAGAGGCCGCGCAGATCATGTTCGACCAGCAGGTCTCCTGCTTGCCGGTGGTCACCGGCGCGTTTCTGGTCGGCATCATCACGCGCGCCGCGCTCGCGACGGCGGGCATCGGCCCAGCCGATGGGGCCGATGTCGAACCCGACGCCTGCAGCGCCTGTGGCGCGGACCGGCCCCGCGACAAAGTCCAACGCGATCCGCGCGCGGCCGGGATTCCGCTGTGCGCCTCCTGTTTGGGCCGGACCTCGCCGGTCGTCCCCGGCCAGTTCGACTGACCCGATTCGATTCGCGCTATAAGTCGCGCGCATGGGCGTCAGCCGCGCGGGCGGAAAGCTGGAAGCGGCGCTGGCGCATTTCGGGTTGGCGGCGGCGGTGCGCGGCGCGCGCGCGGTCGACGTGGGCGCGTCGACCGGGGGATTCACCGAGGCGCTGCTCGAAAACGGCGCGGTCTCGGTCCTGGCGGTCGACGTCGGGCGCGGCCAGCTCCATCCGTCGCTGCGCGCCGACGCGCGGGTGACGCTGCTCGAAGGGGTCGACTGGAAGCGGCTGCCGCTGGGACAGGCCGAAGGGCCGTTCGATTTCTTCACCGTCGACGTGAGCTTCGTGGCCGCGCGGAACATGCTGCGCGGCCTGGCCTTCCGTCTGCGGCCGGGCGCTGCGGGCGTGGTGCTCATCAAGCCGCAGTTCGAGCTGCCCGATCGGCAGGTCAAAGGCGGGGACGTCGGGGATCCCAACCTGCGCCGCGCCGCGATCGAAAAGGTGCGACGCCGCGCCGAGGCGCTTGGCTTCTCGCTGGAGGCGGAGCTCGACTCGCCGGTGGCGGGGTCGAGCGGCACCGTGGAGATCCTGGCCCACTTGACCTTCACCGGGCGGCCCGACACCTTGCCGGCGCCCGGCGAGCGGCGCGAAGGCAAGCCGGCCAAGCGCGCGAAGTCGGCCCAGCTGCAATCGCTGCGCTGGTTCGCGGTCGTCGCGCCGGGCTTGGAAGAGGTCGCCGCCCGCGAAATCCAGACCCTGCCGCAGATCTCGAACCTGCGCACCGAGACCGGCGGCGTCGAGTGGAGCGCGCCGCCCATCGAAGGGTACCGCGCCAACCTCTGGCTGCGCCTGCCGACACGGGTGCTGGCGCGCGTCGGTACCGTGGAGGCGCGTGAGTTCGGCAAGCTGCGCCGACGCGCCGCCGGCCTGGCCTGGGCGGCCTTCGTGGCGCCGGGCGCGACCTTCGCTCTGCGGGCCAGCGCCAGCCGCTCGCGCCTCTACCACACGGGTGCCATCGTCGAGACCGCGGCGCTGGCGATCGGCGACGCGGTGAAGGGCGCCCGGCTGGCGGCGGACGGCGAAGCCGTCGAGGTGTCGATCCTGGTGCGGGGCGCCGAGGATCACTTCACCTTCAGCGTCGATGCCTCCGGCGAGCGGCTGCACCGGCGCGGCGCGCGCCTAGAGGTCGGCGCGGCGCCGCTGCGCGAAACGTTGGCCGCCGGGCTGCTGACGCTGGCCGGGTGGGATCCGACCACGCCGCTTTACGACCCGATGTGCGGCGCGGGGACCATCGTGATCGAGGCGGCCCTGCAGGCGGTCGATAAGGCGCCGGGAATCGAGCGGGCCTTCGCCGGAGCCTTCGCGATCGATCGCTGGCCGCTGTTCTCGGCCAGCGGGGCCGACGACCCCTCGGCGGGGTTGCGCGAAGAGGCGCGGGCGCGGATCCGTCCCACCGCGCCCGCGCCGATCGTCGGCTCGGATCGCGACCCACGCGCGGTCGAGAGTGCGCGCCACAACGCCGCGCGCGCCGAGGTCGCCGGCCAGATCACGCTGGCGGCCCGCGACGTGGCGGATGCCCGACCACCCGGCGGCGCGCCCGGTCTGTTGATCGCGAATCCGCCCTATGGGCGACGCCTGGCCGATCCGCGCTCGGCGCTACAGATCTATCGCGATCTGGGTCGCGTGCTGCGCGCCCATTTCCGTGGCTGGCGGACCGCGATCGTCGTGCCCCGCTCGCTTCACGACGCGGCGGGCGTCCTGCGTCTCGACTTCGTCGCCCGTCACCCGCTGCGCAACGGTGGGCTGCCGATCGAGCTGTGCATCGCCGAGATCACTTGAGGCGCGGCAGCTCGAGCTGCGCGGGACGAGCTGCAGGCCGGTCGGTGAGGGCGACCGGCGTGGCGGCCGACAGGCAGGTCGCGGCGCGCCGGGCATCCCGATCGTCGACCTGAACGTCGCTGGGAATGACGCCGCGCCGGAATCCGTAGCGGGTAGCGGCGCTCTCGAACAGCGCGTGGATCGCATCGGCGTAGGTCCCTTCACCGCGCCCGCGCACGCCGAAGCGCGAATCGTAGAGCTGACCACCGCGTGTCTCGCGGATGCGGTGGAGCACCCGATCGGCGGACAGTGGCAGCGCCGCGCGCAGGCGTTCCTCGAACACCGCCTTGACCGGCCCCGGCAGCCGCAGCAGGACGTGCCCAGCCGAGCGCGCGCCGGCGTCCCGCGCGGCGGCCAGGATCTTGGGAATGTCCTGATCGTTGAGCCCCGGGATGATCGGCGCCACATTGACCCCCACCGAGATTCCGGCCCGCGCCAGCGTCTCGATGACCCGCAGCCGCCGCGCCGGCGTCGGCACGTAGGGCTCGATGGCGCGCGCCCGCGCTTCGTCCCAGAACGGGATGCTCACCGTCACGTGCGAGGCGGCCACGCGCCCCAGCTCGGCCAGCACGTCGACGTCGCGTTCCACCAACGCCGACTTGGTGATGACCGCGGCCGGGTTGCCGCGCTCGACGCAGACCTCCAAGCAGCCGCGTGTCAGGCGGTATGAAGCCTCGAGCGGCTGGTAACAGTCGGTGACGCCGCTCAAGACCACCGTCTCGCGGCGCCAACTCTTCTTGGCGAAGGCCGCCCGCAAGAGCGCCGGCGCTTCGGGCTTGATGACGATCTTGCGATCGAAGTCGGTGCCGGCCCCCAGGCTCAAATACTCGTGCGTCGGGCGGGCGTAGCAGTAGGCGCAAGCGTGGAAGCACCCCCGGTAGGGGTTCACGCTCCAGGTGAAACCGACGTCCGGGCTGTCGTTCTTGGCCAGGATGTTGCGCGTATGATCGACGAAGACCTCCAGGCGCACCTCGGGCGCGCCCTCCAGGTACTCCACCTCGGTGGTGGCCCAGGGGTTCGGCGGGTTCGAGATCGCCACCGGCCGCACCACAATCTTCTATGGCTGAACTCATGTTCAGTCAAGCCCCTCGGCGCGCAATTCCCGACGGCCGGCGCCGATCGCGGCTAGCCGACCCGCTGTCGATCAAGTAGTGTCGCGCCGCTTTCGTCATGTCCGGCACCCCCGACAAGTCCGCGAATCGGTTCGCGCGCCTGGCCGCGCTTCCACCCTACGTGCTCGCCGCCGTCGACGAGGTCAAATCTCGCCTGCGCGCCGAAGGGCACGATGTCTTCGACTTCGGCCTGGGCAACCCCGACGGCCCCAGCCCGCGCGCCGCGGTCGAGCGGCTCATCGCCGAGGCGCAGCGCGCCGGTAACCAACGCTATATGCCGTCGCGCGGCCTGCCCGAGGTGCGCGCCGCGATCTGCGACTGGTACGTCCGCCACTACGGACAGACCTTCGATCCCGAGACCGAAGCGGTCGTCACCCTCGGATCAAAAGAAGGCCTGGCGCACCTGTTGCTGGCGATCGTCGGACCCGGCGACTGCGTGCTGTCGCCCGATCCCTGTTATCCGATCCACCGCTACGGCGTGATCATCGCGGGCGGTGAGCCGGTGCCGGTCGCCACCGGTCCCGGGCTCGACCCCTACACCGAGATCGAAGCGGCGCTGCGCCGCTCGCCCCGCCAGCCCAAGGGCCTGATCGTCAATTTCCCGCACAACCCCACCAGCGCGATCGTCGAGCTCTCCTTCTTCGAAAAGGTGGTGGCTTTGGCGCGGCGCGAGTCGCTGTGGGTGATCTCCGATCTGGCCTATGCCGATCTGGTCCACGACGGCCGCCCGGCGCCCAGCATCTTCCAAGTCCCGGGCGCCCGCGAGCTGGCGGTCGAGTTCTTCACTATCTCCAAGAGCTACTCGATGCCAGGCTGGCGGGTCGGCTTCGGCGTCGGCAACCGGACGCTGGTCGGCGCGCTCGGCACCATCAAGGGCTACCTCGACTACGGAATCTTCGCGCCGGTGCAGCTGGCGGCGGCCACCGCACTGTCGTCGGCCTGCGACGCCGACGTGGCCGCCAACCGGGCGCTCTACAAACACCGGGCGGCCCTGCTCTGCCGCGAGCTGCGAGCCGCCGGGTGGGCGGTGCCCCAGCCGGTCGCCTCGATGTTCGTCTGGGCGCCGCTGCCGGCGGCCGCCGCGGCCGGCGGCGCGGTCCGGTTCGCCGCCCAGCTGCTGGAGCACGCCCGGGTCGCCGTTTCGCCGGGGGTCGGGTTTGGCCCGGGGGGCGAGGGCTACGTCCGGTTCGCCCTGGTCGAGAACGACGAGCGGACCCGAAAAGCCTGCGCCGCCATCGGGACCTTTTTGGCCGCCGGCGCGCATTGACATTGTTCTGGGCCTCAAGTAAAAACCCCGCTCCATGCCGGTAGCAGCCATTCACAATCGCCCGACCTTCCAGGCCAAGGGCGATTTCGCCCACTCTTGGTACGTCGCCGACGTCGAAGGACAGACGCTGGGACGCGCGGCCACGAAGATCGCCGACGTCCTGCGCGGCAAGCACAAGCCGACCTTCACCGCCCACGAGGATGCGGGCGACTTCGTGGTCGTCATCAATGCCGACAAGGTCCACCTCTCCGGCAAGAAGTGGTCGGGCAAGCTCTATCGCGATCACTCGCTGTTCCCGGGCGGCCTGCGCACGCAGACGGCCGAGCAGCTGGTCAAGCGCCACCCGACCGATCTGGTCAAGCGCGCCGTCTGGGGCATGCTCCCCAAGGGGCCGCTCGGGCGCCGCATCTACAAGAAGCTCAAGGTCTACGCCGGCGCGGAGCACCCGCACGCGGCGCAGGAACCCAAGCCCGTCAAATTCCCCGCCCGAGGAACCTAGCGCCATGCCCGACGTCGCCAAAGCCACTTACGCCACCGGTCGCCGCAAGCACGCGGTCGCGCGGGTCTGGTTGCAACCGGGTACCGGCAAGATCGCCATCAACAAGCGCTCGCTGGAAGATTACTTCGGCCGCGAGACCTCGCGCATGGTGTTCCGCCAAGCACTCGAGCTGACCGAGACGTCGGGCCAGTACGACGTGTTCGTGAACGTCAGCGGCGGCGGGCTATCGGGCCAGGCCGACGCCATCCGCCACGGTATTTCACGCAGCCTCATCAAGATCGATCCCGCCTTTCGCGGGGCGCTCAAGAAGGCCGGCTACCTGACGCGCGACGCGCGCGCCAAAGAGCGCAAGAAGTACGGTCAGCGCGGGGCCCGTGCCCGCTTCCAGTTCAGCAAGCGGTAGAGCGCGGCAAGCGCCGGGCATCCGTGGTATTTTTGTCGGGGTGAACGCACCCGCGATAGTCCCGGAGGGAATTCGGCCCCTCCGGCGGATCGAATACGATCGGATGATTGACGTCGGGATTCTGGCCGACGATAAGGTCGAGCTGCTTAGAGGCTTCATCGTCCGCATGAGCCCCCAGAACGCCCGCCACGCCTTCGTGGTCCAACGCCTCACCCGTTTCTTGGTCTTGGCGCTCGCCGATCGCGGCGCCGTTGTGCGGGTCCAGCTCCCCCTGGCCCTCGGCGAGGACTCCGAGCCCGAGCCGGACGCCGCCGTCGTTCCCGCCGGCGACTACCGCGACGAACATCCCTCCACGGCTTTGCTGATTGTCGAAGTCGCCGGCAGCTCGCTCGCGAACGACCTGGGCGAGAAGGCCCGGCTCTACGCCGCCGCGGGGATCGCCGAATACTGGGTGGTGGACATCGAGCACGACCTCGTCGTGATCCATACCGACGTCGTGGCCAACGTTTACAACCGGGTCACCCCCTGCCGGTCCGGCGACCTCCTGACCCCCCGCGCCTTCCCGGACGTCAGCGTCCCGGTGCGTGAGATCCTCGGCTGAACCGCCGGCGAAGCGGTGGGTTGGGCGCCGCCAACGCGCTGTCCAAGGACAAGAACGCCGACGGCTGCTGCGCCAGGATACCTTCCAGCCATCCCGGTTGATCGCGCTGTGGTTGGCGGCGCCGCGTGGCGCGGGCCAGCGGAGGTGCGAGGCCGCGACGCCGCTCCGAGCGTAGCGCCCGCCGGGCGCTGGCTGCACAATGGGCAGGTGGAGGCGCGGCCGTCGCGAAGATTGTTGGGTCGGCTGCTGGTGGGGACGATCGCGCCCACGGTGGTGGCGCTCACCGTCTTTGGCTTCTTCGCGCACCAGGTCGCCCGGCGCGCGCTCGAGGACGAGCTCGGGCGGCGGCTGGCGACCGCCGCGGCCGGGACCGCGGCCACGCTGCTGCCCGAGCAGCTGCGCGCGATCGGTCCCGGCGACGAAGGCTCGCTCACCTACGCCAACGTGCGCCGGCGCCTGGAGGCCGCGCGTGAGCGCCTGGGCGTCCGCCGGGTCCTGGCGGTGACGCCGGATCTGGAGGCACGCGGGGACACCGCGTCGGTGCTCACGCTGGGCGCCCGCGCCTATGAGCTGGCCTCGGATCGCGCCGAGATCGCGCGGGCCCTGAGCGGTACGCCGTCGGCCTCGCCGCTGTTCGTCGGCCACGACGGGGTACCGTACAAGCGCGCGTACGCCGCCGTCGGGGGGCCGGGCGATGTGGGGGGGCTGGTGGCTGTCGAGGGGAACGCCGATTACCCGGCCACGCTGGCGGCCTTCCGCCGCTCGCTCTGGTTGGCCGGGCTGGCTGCGCTGACCGCGGTGCTGGCGCTGACCGTCTGGATCGCGCGGCGGATCTCGGGACCGGTGACCCGGTTGGCGGCGGCGGCGGCGCGGCTGGGGCGTGGCGATCTGGCCGCGCCGATCCAGATCGAAACGCGCGACGAGATCGGCGTGCTGGCGCAGACGCTCGAGGAGACGCGGGCCGCGCTGCAGGCGCGCGACGCGCGCACGCAAATGATGTTGGCCGGCATCGCGCACGAGGTGCGCAACCCCCTGGGCGGCCTCGAGCTGTACGCGGGTCTGCTGCGTGAAGCGCTGGCGGGAGAGCCGGAGCGCCTGCAAGAGATCGCGCGCATCGAGCGGGAGGTCGGCCATCTCAAGACGGTGGTGGCCGAATTCCTCGACTTCGCGCGCCGGCCATCCCCGACGCGGGAGTCGGTCCCGCTGCGCCCGCTGTTCGACGAAATCCGCGAGCTGAGCGCGCCGGCGGACGGGCCCGCGGTCACCGTCGACGCGCCGAAGGATCTGCGCGCTCGCGCAGACGCCGGGCAGCTCCGCCGGGTGCTCCTGAACTTGACCCGCAACGCGGTCACCGCCGCGCGCGGCGGAAACGTCCGGCTCGGCGCGCGCCGAATCGCGGGCGGCGTACGCATCGAGGTGAGCGACGACGGCCCCGGCGTGCCGCCCGATTTACGTGAGCAGATCTTCACCCCCTTCTTTACGACGCGCGAAAAGGGGACCGGCCTCGGTCTGGCCTTCGTGCGCGAGATCGTCCGCGCGCACGGCGGCGAGGTCTCGGTGCGTGACGCGGCCGGGGGTGGCAGCATTTTCAGTTTCGATCTCCCAGAATCGGAGCCAGCATGAGCCCGAACATCAGCCGGCGACTATGAGCATCCGCGCATGAGCACCCTCGTCCTCACCGATCCGAAGTTTCTCGATCACGATCCCGGCCCCGGCCACGCCGAGTCGCCGGCCCGCCTCGACGCCATCATGGCCGAGCTCGGCCGCGCGCCCCCGGCGGGTCTGACCATCGAGACGCCGCGGGAGGCGACCACCGCCGAGATCGAGGCGGTACATTCGACCGCCTACCGAGCCAAGCTGGCGGCACTCGACGGTCACTACGCCGATCTCGATCCGGATACCGCGCTGTCGCCCGGGAGCTGGGAAGCCGCCACGCTGGCGGCGGGCGCGGCGGTGGGCGCCGTCGAGGCGGTCATGACCGGCGCGGCCGCCAACGCCTTCGCGCTGGTGCGGCCGCCCGGCCACCATGCCCGGCCCGATCGCGCCATGGGGTTCTGCCTGCTCAACAACGCGGCCATCGCCGCCGAGTCGGCGCGGCGCGCCGGGGCGGAACGGGTGCTGATCGTCGACTGGGACGTGCACCATGGCAATGGAACGCAGGAGATCTTCGAGGCCCGCGACGACATCCTCTACATGTCGGTCCACCAGTTTCCGTTTTACCCGGGGACCGGCGCGCCTGGCGAGGTCGGCGTCGGCGCCGGACGCGGCGCGACGGTGAACTGCGCGCTGCCCGGGGGACAGACCGATGCCGACTACGGCGTGGTCTTCCACGATCTCTTCCTACCGGTCGGCCGCGCCTTCGCGCCCGACCTGATCATCGTCTCGGCCGGCTTCGACGCCCACGCGCGCGATCCGTTGGCCGAGATGCGGGTCAGCGAGCGGGGATTCGCCGCCATGGGCTCGGCGCTGGCCGAGCTGGCCGCCAGCACCTGCGGCGGCAAACTGGTGCTGCTGCTGGAAGGTGGCTACGACCTGGCGGCGCTGGCGGCGTCGGTGCGCGCCTCGCTGGAGGTGCTCACCGGCCGGCGCGAGGACTTCCCCAAGGGCGCCGGCACTGCGGCGCTCGACGCGGTCCTCTCGACCCGCGCTGCGCTGCGGGCCGCCGGACGGATCGTCTCGCCGACATGAAGGCGCTGGGCTGGCCCCGCTGGAGCTTCGGCTCGGGGCCGGCGGTGGGCGCCGCCTTCTCACGGGCGTTCGGGCTCATCTCGCTGGTGGCCTGGCTGTCGCTGGGGGACCAGGTCCGGGTGCTGTTCGGAAGCCGCGGTCTCTTGCCGCTGGGCGAATTCATGGACGCCGTTCGGGCGGCCGGCGGCGTCTCCATCTTCGACCTGCCGACGGTCTTCTGGTGGATCCACGGCGACGCTGGGCTGCTCGTCGTCGTGGCGCTCGGCG
>DASRLC010000077.1:0-10390 GCA_035648655.1 Polyangia bacterium | reverse complement strand
CTCCTGGACACTATGGCTGCGTTACTTCGCCTTCCAGCGCGCTACAACCCCGAACTTCCCACGACGCCGCGGCGGCTACCCGAACTCCGCGGCGCTCAGGCCACCGCGTGAGAAACACGACTTCGTCAACGGGCTGCTAGGGCGCCGTGGTGTCCCCACCGGTCCCCACCGGGACTGTGCACTACCCGCTCGACGACACCGCTGCGCCCCCGAGGGCGGGTGCGTGCCGCTTTGGGGCTCGGGTTGGTCGCAGGGGTAGGCGGGGCCGGCAGACTTGCGACCGAATGTGATCGCGTCCGTTGACGGGCCACCGACGGTGGCGTATTGCAAGAAGCGTCCATGCGAGCAGAGCGGGAGCGAGCCAGCGTCGGACGTCGACCCGCCGTCGGACGTCGAGGGCACCGCTGGTGATCCGGAACAGGTCGACGCCGTAGACGCTCTGCGCGAACTGGAACGTCGCTGCGCCAGCGACAGGTTGCGCCGTGGTCTGCTAGTAGCAGAGTCTCGCGGCGTGCCGCAAGAGAGCCGCGCTCGCCGACGCGACGATAGTGGACGTGCCAACCTTCGACGAGCGCCGCAAACGCCCGGATGTCTTGGGGCGCCCGGCATGAAGGCCGGCCCTTCTATGCTGGGCGGCTGTCGTTCTCGATGTCGCCACCCCTACGCGAGCCCGTAATCCCTTTGGTGCAGCCATTCCTCGTAGCTCGGGAACCGTCCCCGATCCTTTTACAGCTCGCCGCGCTCCAGCTTCTGGCGGTCACGCTGTTATCCAATGATTTCGCTGTGCCGGAGACGAGACTTGAACTCGTAAGCCCGTGAAGGCGGCGGATTTTGAGTCCGCTGCGTATACCGTTTCGCCACTCCGGCAATTACTTGTAATTACGCGTGATTATATCGATTCCTGTGCCTCGCCGATGTGGGGCACTGTAGCCTGAGTGGAGCTTGTCGGCAGCTCAAATCGTGAGCTGGTAGGCCAGATAGCCTTGGCCGCGGGCATCGCCGCCGAACGCGGGTCCGGCCGACACCAGCAAGTGGTGCCTGTCGCTGAAATCTGCGACCAGCCCCAAGTTTACTTGCAGCTCGATCGGATTGCCGTTGAGCGGGAAGGTGAAAAAGGTCTCGGCTCCGAGCGTGACCTTGCCGAAAAGCTGACGCTGGAGGAGCCAGCCGGCGACGATGTCGTCATTCCCGGACACGAGGCGCAATCCTGCGCCTCCATAGGTCATCCACGGCCCAACGCTCTTTTGGACCCAGATCGGCAGCAAGACCTGCGTCGTCCCCGCTCCCAAGCCGCGCTCCGCCGAGCCGGTCGGCAGCAGCACGAGCGGGAACGTTCCGATCTGCGGCCGCTGCTCTCCCTCTTCGACGAAGCGGTACTTGGCTCCGAGCTCGATGTCGCCGAGTCCGTACTGGACCGGCTGGCCGTCTTTCCACCCGAGCGTGGCGGGCAAAATAGCGTGTAGCTGCAGCTCCGGCAGCGCGCCATAGTTGACCTCGACATGGGGCGCGGTCCCGGTCGCCGAATGGGTCGCCACCGACCACTGCGACGCCAGGTAGAATTCCCAGTGTCCGAGATCGACCGGTTGGGGGTCGTCGGTGAGGAAGGGGGGACCGGCCGATACCGTGCGGCCGCCGAAAACCACGGCGAGCAACAGCGCCGCCCCCAGAACGGCGCGACGGCTCACGAATCGCCCCCACTCGAAAGCCGCCCAATGCCCGGTCGCGCCATCGCCGATCTCATCCTATCGGAGGTGGGTCGCGACGGGCCACACCGCCTGGCGGGCCGCGGGCCGGTGAAGAAGATAGGCGGCGAGGCCGCCGAGGAACACCATGCCGGCCAGGATTTCGCCGAAGATCAGTCGGTGGCCGGGGAAGGTCAGGTAGAGGCTGGCCACCCCGAGCGCTGCGGCACCCGTCGCGCCAACCGCGACGATGGCACTGTCGATCTTCAGACGCCTCAGCCGATCAGCGCCCGACGTCGTGAGGCGCTCCCACAGGAGCTGTTCGAGCCTCCAGTAGGTGACGATCACCGGGATGATCTCCAGCGTCAGGAACGCGGAGGTGAGGAGCCCACCGACCATCGGCGCGGCAATTCGCTTCATCACGTCTGATCCGGAGCTGGTGGCCCAAAGCAGCGGAACGAGACCAATGAGCATCGTCGAGACGGTCATCAGCTTGGGCCGTACCCGCTGAACGGTCCCTTCCATGTGCGCGGCGACGATGTCGTCCAGGTTCCGGATCAGGCCCTGGGCCTTCCGGCGCTGGAAGGCATGGTCGATGTAGACGATCATCACAATCCCGGTCTGCGCGGCGAGCCCGACCAGTGCGATGATGCCGACCCAGACCGCCGTCGAGAGTCGGTAGTCGAGCAGCCACATCAGCCAGACGCTGCCGACGAGCGCGAACGGGATCGACAGCAGGATGATCAGCACCTCCATGAAGCTCCGGAACTGCAGGAACAGCAGCAGGACGATGATCAGCAGGGTGATTGGAACGACGATCTTCATCCGCGCCAGCATTTCGGCGAGCTGCTCGTATTGGCCGGTCCACTTGAGGTAGGTGCCGGGGGGGAGCTTGAGCTCGCCGCTCGCCATCGCGCGGTTCACGATCTCTTTGGCCTCATTCACGTAGCCGCCGATGTCGCGCTGGGCCTGGTCGATGTCGATGTAGACGTAGCCGACCAAGCGGCCTGCCTCGTCGCGAACCATCGGGGGCCCGCCGGCGACCTTGATCTCCGCCACTTGTCCGAGCGGGACGAAGGTCTGCCGGCCCGATCCGCCGCCGGTCTGTGGCGCCCCCCCCATTTCCGGGGGGATGTCCGGGGGGATGTCCGGGACGATTTCCGGCCCGGCGCCAGCCGTCTCCACCGAGCCCCGCGTCCCCATCGGCGCATCGCTGCCGCCCGCGGTCGAACCGCCCACCGGGACGAGCACTCTCTTGAGCGAATCCAGGTCGCTGCGAAGATCTTGCGGATAACGAACGTTGATCGAGAAGCGGTTGCGTCCTTCGACGGTTGTTCCGATCGGGGTCCCGCCGATCGCGCTCTCGATCACGCGTTCGACA
The DNA here is from genome assembly GCA_035648655.1 of Polyangia bacterium. GTDB lineage: Bacteria > Myxococcota_A > Polyangia > Fen-1088 > Fen-1088 > JADGRB01. The sequence continues at coordinate 7,327 of DASRLC010000077.1, read as the reverse complement.
TCGGCGACCCGCAGTCCATAGCGCGCCAGCTCGTCCGACTTCGGGATGATGTCCAGGTAGAGGCCGCCGAGGTTCCGCTCGTAAAGGACGCTGCGTGTCCCTTTGAGTCGGGACATGAGGTGCTCCAGCGAGACGCCCACCCGCTCCACCTCAGTGAGATCGGTGCCAAAGATCTTGATCCCGACCGGCGTGCGCACGCCGGTCGTCAGCATGTCGACGCGGGTCTTGATCGGCATCGTCCAGGCGTTGGTCCACCCCGGGAACTGCATCTTCCCGTTCATCTCGGCGGTCAGCTCTTCCCAGGTCAGTGGCCGCTCCTCCGCCCAAAATGGTCGAAACAAGGGCTTGAGCCAGCTCGGCGCCCAACTCGAATACCAGCGGTCATGGTGCTTCTTGCGCCACTCTTTCGGGGGGCGCAGCTGCACGGTGGTCTCCACCATGGTGATGGGGGCCGGATCGGTCGCGCTGTCGACGCGACCCACTTTGCCGAAGACCGTCTCGACCTCCGGGAAGCTGCGGAGGATGCGGTCCTGATACTGGAGCTGTCGCTTGGCTTCTTCGATCGAGATGTTCGGAAAGGTGATCGGCATGTAGAGCAGATCCCCTTCGTTAAGCGGGGGCATGAACTCGTTCCCGAGCCGCAGGGCGACCGGAACCGCCGAGGCCAGGGCGAACAACCCGATCGCAATGGTGGACTTCGGGCGCCGGAGTGCCACATACACGAATGGCTCGTAGAGGCGAATGAGGAAGCGTGACACCGGATGCTGCTTCTCCGGCCTGATCTTTCCGCGAATGAACAGGTCCTGCAGCGCCGGGGCGAGCGTGATCGAGAGCAGCGCCGAGATCAACATCATGAAGGTCTTGGTGTAAGCCAGCGGCTTGAAGAGCCGGCCGGCTTGCCCGGTGAGCGTAAAAACCGGCAGGAACGCCACCGCGATGATCAGCAGCGAGAAGAAGATCGCCGGCGTGACCTCCTTGGCCGCCTCGACGAGGACGCGGTGGCGATCGGCGCCGGGGCCGGCCTGCTCGAGTTTCTTGTGCCCGGCTTCGATCATGACGATCTGCGCGTCGACGGTGGCGCCGATCGCGATCGCGATCCCGCCCAGGCTCATGATCGTCGCCGGGATGTCGAGCAGCACCATCGGAATGAACGACAGCGCCACGCAGATCGGCAGGGACAGAATCGGCAGCAGCGAGCTCCGAAAGTGGAGGAGAAAAAGCAAGATCACCAGGCTCACGACGATCGCCTCCTCCGTGAGCGCGTGCTCGAGCGTGTCGATCGATCGCTCGATGAGACCAGACCGGTCGTAGGCGACGGTCAGCTCCACGCCCGTCGGAAAGCTCGGTTTGAGCTCCTCGATCTTCTTTTTGATACGCGCGATGACGTCGAGCGCGTTCTCCCCGTAGCGCGTGACCACCACCGCGCCGACGGCTTCGCCCTCGCCGTTCCACTCCAGCAGGCCCCGGCGAATCTCGGGTCCGAAGCGCACGGTCGCCACGTCCTTCACCAAGAGCGGCGTCCCACTCGGCCCGCTGGCCCGTAGCGCGATCTTTTCGATGGTGCCGAGGTCGGCAATGTACCCGCGTCCCCGCACGTAATACTCGCGGCCCGAAAATTCGATGATTCGCCCGCCGACGTCGTTATTCGATTGGCGGATGGCGTCTATGACTTCGGTCAGCGTCACGCCGTAGGCGCGCAGCCGGATTGGATCGACCGTGACTTGATATTGCTTCTGGTATCCGCCGACGCTGGCGACCTCGGCCACCCCTGGGACGCTGCCGAGGGCGTAGCGCAGCGTGAAGTCCTGGAACGTACGCAACTCGTCGAGGCTGTGCTTACCCGTCTTGTCGGTGAGGGCGTACTGGAAGGTCCAGCCGATGCCGGTGGCGTCGGGCCCGAGCCTGGGCGTGGCGCCTTCTGGCAGCGCCCCCTTGAGACCGTCCATGTACTCGAGCACGCGGCTGCGCGCCCAGTAGATGTCGGTCCCTTCATCGAAGATGACGTAGACGAACGACATCCCGAACATCGACAAACCGCGCACGTCGCGGACGTGCGGCGTGCCGATGAGCTTCGAAACGATGGGATAGGTGACCTGATCCTCGATCAGCGTCGGGCTCCGCCCCATCCACTCGGTGTAAATGATCACCTGGGGATCGGACAGGTCCGGAATGGCGTCGAGCTTCACCTTCTTCATCGCCACCAGCCCCGCCACGAGGGCGAACGCCACCCCCAACACGACCAACCACCGGTTGCGCGCGCAGAGCTCTATGATTTTTTCGACCATGATCGGCTCCTAACGGCGCTCCGCCGAGGTTTGGCCTTCGATGGCCGAGCGCAGACGGCTCTCAGAGTCGATGAGGAAGTTGCCGGTCGTGACGACCGTCTCGCCCTCAGCGACGCCGCTCAGGATCTCGACTTTGTCTTTCAGATGCGCGCCGACCCTGACCAGGCGGGGCGTAAACCGGCCACCCTCTTTCGACACGAAGAGGTATTGGGTCTCCCCGGTATCCACGACGGCCTCCGCCGGAACGGTGAGACCTGTGGTCGACGGCAGATCCAGATACACGGTCCCGTACATTCCGGGGCGCAGGCGGGGTCCGTTGCGGTCCGATTTGTTGTTGAACTCTAGTCGAAGCCTGAGGGTCCGGCTTCCCGAATCGACGATGGGATAGATGAACGTCACCTTCCCGGTTTGCGTCTCTCCGGGATACGAAACCAATTCGAGCCGGGCGGGCTGGCCGACGCGAACCCGAGAGATGTCCCGCTCGTAAATGTCCGCGGTCACCCAGACCTTCGTGAGGTCCGCGACCTCGAAAAGCACGGCCCCGGGTTGGACCGCCACGCCGGCAACGGCATTCTTGGCCACGACATAGCCATCGACGGGGGACCGGATTGGAATTGCCTCGGGGGCCTTCCCGGTTTTCAGCATCTCGTCGATCTCCTGGGGGGCGATCCCCAACAACTCCAGGCGCCGACGGGCATTGGCATCGAAACCAACCGCGAAGTCCTGGTGGTCAGGGGCCGGCTTCGCGTCGCCGGCGGCCGCCGCGCTCCAGCCGTGCGCCAGGAGCAGCTCCTGCTCGGCCCGGAACACCTCTGGGCTGTAGATGGTCGCCAGCACCTGGCCGCGTCGAACACGCTCGCCGGTCTCCGAAACGAACAGCTTCTGGATCCAGCCGCCGAATCGCGTGTTTATCTGGGCGAGCCCGCGTTCATTCGCAGCGACGACACCGACGGTGCGCAGGTCTCCGCCGATTGCCTCGCGCTTGACCCGGGCGGTGCGCATGCCAATCAGCTGGATGCGCTCGGGCGTGAGATCGACGTCGGCCAGGCCTGGGACGCCTGGCGCGGTCGCCGCGGCTGTCTGGCTGGCTCCGCGGGCCGCGGACGGATTCGTCTTGCCCGCGACCTTCAGCACCAACGTCATGCTGCAGATGGGGCATTCGCCCGGATGGTCCTGCACCACCGACGGGTGCATCGGACAGTAGTAAACCTGGCCCGAGGACGCGCCCCTGCTTGAGCCGAAGTGGACGCCGACAAAACTCAGGATCGATCCGGTCGCCACCAGAGCGGTCAGCAAGACAAGAACCCAACGAACGATCGACATCGTCGCCACACCGCGCGGTGGACCCGGCGGCGCTTCCGCGACAGCGCGCTCCCCCGGCGTCTTTTCTTCGAACGTCTCCGGGGCATTCATCGGGTCGCTCCTTCGACGGCGAGCGTTCCCGCCGCGCGTTCCAGATCGGCCTGACGAGAGGCCAACTCGGCGAGCGCGCGAACGCGCTCGATCCGGACCTGCAGATAAGACCGCAGCGCATCCAGCAGACCAACCGCGTCGCCGTGGCCGGCCGCATATTCCGACTGCGCCGCCTCCAGGCTCCGCCGCGCCTGCGCCAGCAGCTCCTGGTCGATGAGCGTGAACGACTGCCGCGCCGAATCCAGACGTGCGGCGGCATCGTGCAGCTCATATCGAACCGAGTTCTGGGTGGATTCGAGCGCATCTTCTTCGGCCTCGAGCGTGTGCTCCGCCTCGCGCTCGTCGTCCCCGTGCCGTCCGGAGAGCCAGGGCAGATTGATGCCGACCATCGCGCCGTACGCCTGGTGCATGTCGGGGAAGGTCGGCATGTACCAGTAGTCGAGGCCCACCATGATGTTCGGGAATCGCGCCGCGCTTCGTGCTCCGTCCAGCATCGCCTGGCTGCGCCGAACCGCGCGGGCGGCAGCGCCAATCTCCGGCCGGTTCGCGTCGATGCTCTTTTCGAGCGCGGTGATCTCCGACGCCGGAGCCACAGCCAGCTCCTCGGGCGGCCCGAGCGGCGCCTCGGCGGGCCGGTCCATGAGGGCGTTCAGCAGCGCCCGGCTCGATCGTCGTTCCCATTCGATGCGCGCCACGTCGGTGTGCAGGCGGGTCAGCTCGAGCTCCAGGCGGAGGACGTCTTGCAGGCTGCCGCGGCCGGTGCGCTGGTTGAGACGGGCCAGCTCGAGGACGCGCGACGTCAGTCCGACGTGCTCCAGATGTAGCTTCAGCTCCTGGTCCGCCCGGTAGTAGGTCGCGTAGGTTCGTCGGACTTGCGCGGCGACCTCCTGCCGCCGCGCCCGCGACGTGTCTCGCGCGCTGCCAGCTTCTTCGGCGGCGGCGCGGTCGCGCGCATCGAGCGTCCCCCAGGCGGGGAACGTCTGCCGCACACCGAGCATCAGCGTCTGCGCGCTGTCGAGTGCGTAGGGCCGCGACAGCGGAACGCCCCATTGCTCATATTTGAGCTCGAGATCTGGAAGCCGTGAGGCCGCCCGGCCACGCGCTTCGGCTGCCGCCGACCGGGCCTGATCCTCCGCCACGTCACGATTCCGATCGAGCGCGACGCGCAAGATCGTTTGTAAGTGCGCTGTTCGTTCCAGCCCGGCGTCGTCCGCCGCCGGCATCGATCGACGCGACGAAGAGGTGGTGACTGCGCCATCCCCGCGATCGGTTTGTGCCCGGGCGCGCGATCCCAGCAATGACGTCAGCAGAAAGATCGATGCAAGACCTACGAATCTCATGAACGGCTCCTGGAGAAAGACGAAACGGCCTGGCATGGGAGACGGGCTGCGCGCGCGGATGCGCGGCGCAGGGGCTCACGGCCGAACGCCCTCAGGCGGGCGCGTCACGTCTGGGCGCCAGACGGCCCAGGGACGTTTCCCGGCATCCGCTGCGCCGAACCGATTCGGCGGGCAGAGGTCAGCGCTCGGCGCCCACGCTCAGATCAGAAACGCTTGCTTCAGAAGAACGATCGGCCGGCCCTGATGGGGAGGGCCGTGCGCGTGCCAGGTCAAGCCGGAGCGATTGGGCTCGGCGAGAGGAGCGGCGATCGGAAGGACCGCGAGGAACGACGCCGGTGCGACCACCAGATCGATGGCCCGCTGGTCGCACTCGACGACCGGCCGTTGGTTGACGGATAGCTCGCGATCGCAGCAGCCCTGGGCCTTCACGACCGGCCCCGGGTCTGGCGTCTGCTCGCCCTGTGGGCAGCAACACGCCGGCCTGAGGTGCCCGTCGATGCGGCACCGAAGCATCATCTGACCGGGCAGATAGACCACCAGCAGCAGCAGCGGCGCGAGCGCCACCACTTTCTTCCAGACGGAAAATCGCCGGGAACCCATCCGGCCTACAGCCTCCGCTATAGGCTCAACCCTGTCAAATCCGGAAATTGGCTCACTTGGTCGTCAGCAAATTGGCCGGATCGGCGACGGGAGATTCGACATAGAGATCCTTGAATTCCTCGACCATGCCGGGCGTATGAACCTGCAGCGCGAGCGGCGCCATTCGGCCGGCTGTGGGGTCTTTGAAGTCGACGATCTCTGATGCTTTGCAGGGCGCAGTCCCGGTGCTCTGGCAGCACGCAAAGCGCATCGTCCCGGCCGCTTGGTTGGCCAACATCTCGCACTGACTCCATTGCGTGTCGTCGAGCGACGGCGCTCCCTTGATCCGCGTTTCGTACCGATCTGGGCTCTGATTCGCGGTCGGGCCCGTCGTTCGGTAGTCCCACATGTACCCTTTCGGGGGTTGAACCTGCAGTGCCTCCATCGCGTCGGCGGTGGGTGACGCTCCCCAAAAGAGCACGCACGGAACGTGGGGAGGATTGTCATTCGGATCTTGGATCAGTCTCGACGTGAAGATGAACCGAAAGTCACCATACGTTTTCGTTGTGTAAATGAAGCCCCTGGCAGACTTCGCCGAGCCCGTGCTGTGCATTGTGCCGTCTACAACCGACCATTGCGACGCCGGCACCTGAACCCAGCCGCTCAAGCTGGCGCCGTCGAAGATAGGCTTGCAGTCGGGACAGACCGACAGGATCGCCGCGCCCGACGCTGAACCATCTACGCCCGCATCCGGTGCTACCCCCTGGGTACCAGCGCTCCCGCGGGTGCCGGCGCCGCCGACGGTTCCGCCGTCGGTGCCTCCGGACGATGTGCCGCTGTCTCCCCCCGCTCTGCCTGCGTCGCCGGAGTTGCCCGCGCCTCCGGTGCCACCGTTGCTTCCGGCGGCGCCGGCAGTTCCGTTCACACCCGCCATTCCGGTCGTGGTGCCGCCTCCGATTCCGGCGTTGCCTGCGCGACCGCCCGACGCGACGGTGCCCGCTTGGCCGCCTTCTGCGCCAAAGCCGCCCGCCGCGCCGTGTCCTCCAGAGCCACCGCCCCCGGTCTTCTCAATCCCAGAAGAGCCGCAGGCTCCTGTGGTTAGGATCAGACTCATCAATAACAGCGGGCGAACAGCGGGCGCGTCTTTTTGAAGTCGTGCATCGCCACCGTTACTAAGGGTCGTTTGCATTCCCATTGGTACACGGCGGACAGCTCGGAGTCTGAGGCGGATGGCCTTTCTTGAGCTCGCAGTAGTTTTCCTGGCGATTGCCCTTTTTGTGCAGATGCAGCCACAAAGCGTATCTACCGGAACAGGCACGCCGGCTGGCGGCGGAGCCGGTCGCTTCCGTGCGAGGTGGGCGGTGGCCTGGGCGTCGTTCGCGATCGCGCTGGGCGTACCGGTACCGGCGCGTGGCCAAACCCCCACTACGGTCAACATTTCAGTGGACGCTACGGCGGCCGGCACACCGCTCGAACGTATCTGGCCGTTTCACGGATACGACGAGGTCAACTACTCGACCACCTCGGATGGACAAGCGCTTCTAAAGACGCTTGCCGAGATCCACACCACGCCCGTTCATATCCGAACGCACTTCCTGCTCAATACGGGAAACGTCCTCGAAACGCTCGTGCCGAGAGCTTCCCGTTCAGACAGGACGGGAAGCTCTCGGCACGAGCGTTTCGAGGACGTTTCCCGTATTGAGCAGGAAG
>DASRLC010000076.1:0-2960 GCA_035648655.1 Polyangia bacterium | reverse complement strand
GACTGGGCGGCAGTGGTAACACGCTGAGCGGCATGGCCAAGCCGGACCTGCGACCGGCGGCGCCTTGGACCCAGCAGCTGCCGGCCGGAGCGCTGAGCGACGCCGATGCCGACGCCGACGCGGCCGATCGCCAGATGCCGGACGGCGAGGCCACCCGCGTCGTCCCCTACGATCTGCAGGAAGAAGAAGACGCCCACTTCCGCCACGTGTTCGACGACTTCGTCGAGACCAAGCGATCGTGCGGCGAATCGACCGCCGGCCTGACCCAGCTCAAATTTCTGCAGAAGCTGCGCGACAACAAGAGTGCTCTGGTCGCCAAACACAACTGCCGCACCGTCCGCTTCTCGGTCTACGTGAAGGACGGCAAAGCCGCCCTCAAAGCAACCCCCATTCGGGACTAAGAGGGCGCGAATGGGGCTAAGCCCCCTCGCGGGCTCCCCCCGACGAGAGCCGGGATAGATCTTGCTCGACGGGCTTGGTCTCCGGGCGGCAAAGGCGCCCTCCGATCGAGACCGGTAGGGGAGCTACTGCAAGAGCAGCTTGTCGGGGCTGTCGTCTTGACCCGAGGCGCTGGCCTGCTGCGTCGGCGCGGTGCCGTCGAGGAACACTTCGTCCAGGGTACCGGTCTCCTGACCCGGGGCCGCCAGGAGGCCGGTGGCCTTGTCGATGCGCTGGACCACCACGCCCCGCGGCTGTGCGAAGTCCTTGGTGGGCTTGCCGGCGGTGGCCTTGACCATGAAGTCGGCCCAGATGGGGGCCGCGGTCTTACCGCCCGCCTCGCCGCGCCCGAGCTTCTTCATGTCGTCGAACCCGACCCACACGGCGGCCAGCAGATCGGGGGTGAACCCGACGAACCAGGCGTCGCGCTGGCCATTCGAGGTGCCGGTCTTGCCGGCGACTGGGCGGTGCAGCTTGCCCGCGATCGCGCCGCGCGCCGTCCCCTCGTCGATCACGCTGCGCATGAGCGAGACCATGACGTAGGCAACCTCGGGCGGCAGGCCGGGCGTGAGCTGCACCGCCGGCTCCTTCTCCGCCCCGACCGCGCGCACGATCGACGACTTGTCGAGCTTGGCGGTCAAGCCGCCGTCGGCGAAGGTGGCGTAGACATTGGCCAGCTCGAGCGGCGACACCGCCAGCGACCCCAGCGCCAGCGATAGCCCCACGTCCGGAGCGATCGGCGAGGTGATGCCGACGCGGGTGGCGACCGCGCGCGCCTGATCGAGCCCGACGTCCGAGAGCACCTTGATGGCGACCGTGTTGATCGAGTCGGCCAGCGCGGTCCGCACCCGGACCGGACCGCGGAACTCTTCCTTCTCGTAGTTCTGCGGCTTCCAGAGATCGTAGACCTCGGGCGAGTCATTGATCACGGTGGCGGCGGTGATCTTGTGGGCCTCGATGGCCGCCGCATAGATGATCGGCTTGAAGGCCGAGCCCGGCTGCCGCTGCGCGCGCCAGCTCCGGTCGAACCCCCCCGCGTGGTAATCGTACCCGCCCACCAGGGCCAGCACGTCGTGGGTGGTCGGATCCATCACCACCATCGCCGCCTGCGGTCCCAGCTCCAGCGTCAAGGCGAGCGGGCCGACCGCCTTGTCGTCTTTGGAGTCCTTGGCGTCGTCATCGCGGGCCGCCGCGCGCGGCCGCTCGGCGGCCAGCCGCACCCGGACCAGATCGCCCGGCTTGAAGCGATCGGCAAGCGGCTTCGGTCCCTTGCCATAGCGGATCTCCTGGCTCAGATCGACCGCCCCCAGCCGCCCATCCGGCGCGCCGAGATCTACATAGAGATGGCCGTGCTTGACATCACCCGCGACCCGCTCGACGTGATCGACGATCCCTTCGACGATCTCCGAGTCGCGCAGCCCCTTGGCGTGCGCGCGCACCAGCTCGGCGTGCCGCTTGTCGAGTGCCTTGCCCGTCAGGTGGCCGGAGGGACCCCGGAAGCCCTGGCGGGCGTCGATCTCTTCCAGGCCGCGCTCGACTGCGGCGCGCGCCAACTCTTGGAGATGCCCGTCGATGGAGGTGGAAACCGTGATGCCGTTCTCCAGCGCCGCCTCGTCGCCGAGCTTCTCGCCGAGCACACTGCCCACGATGTCGACCGCCTCGGCGGCGATGCCGCGCGCCGAGGCCGACTCGCGCGCCAGCCGGATCGGCTCGGCGGCCACCCGATCGGCGGTGGCGCGATCGATGATCCCGTGCTCGGCCATCTGCCCCAGCACGTAGCGCTGGCGGGTCTTGGCGGCGTCCGGGTGCTTGCGCGGCGACAGACGCTCCGGACTCTGCGGCAGCCCCGCCAGCAGCGCCGCCTCGGCCAGGTTGATGTCGCGCACCGACTTGCCGAAGAAGTAGCGCGCCGCCTCCTCGCAGCCGTAGCGGCCGTGCCCGTAGTAGATCTGGTTGAGGTAGAGCCCCAAGACCTCTTCCTTCGAAAGCTTCTGCGTGAGCTGGCGGGCCAGGATGATCTCCTGCACCTTGCGGCGCAACGTCCGCTCCGGCGAGAGGATCAGGTTCTTGACCACCTGCTGGGTGATCGACGAGCCGCCCTGCGCCCGCCGGCCGCGCAGCACGTCCTCGAGGAACGCGCGCACCATGCCGCGGTAGTTGAGCCCGCCGTGGTTGAAGTAGTCGGCGTCCTCGGCCGAGGTCACCGCGTCGATCAGGATCTTGGGGATGGCGTCGTAGGGGACGACGGTGCGCTTCTCGCTGCCGAGCTCGCCGATCGGCGCGCCGTTGCGATCGAGGATGCGCGTCACCTGCTTGGGCCGGTAGGCGTCGAGCCGCGAGAGGTTCGGGAGCTTGGGGTCGCTGCCGTAGTAGCTGAATAGGCCGACCACCACCGCCACCGCCGCGAACACCCCCAGAGTCGCCAGGGCCAGGGCGATGCGGAGCGCGCGCACCCAACCCGGTCGCCGACCACGCGGCGTAAAGGCTCGACCCGGGATGCGCGGCACGGCGCGTCTTCCAGA
>DASRLC010000075.1:0-19792 GCA_035648655.1 Polyangia bacterium | reverse complement strand
GGACGCACGGTTGGATGAACCGATTCAGGCGCATTCTCATTCGCTGGGAAACGCGCGAGGATACCTACGTCGCCATGCTCCACTTCGCCTGCGGCATTATTGCGTGGCGCGCCTCAGGCCTACTGAAATAGGTTCTTAGCGCAGTCGGCGTTGGACGCGCAGCTGGTCTACACGTACCCGCGGTGGCGTCGCAGGCGTAAGGCGCACATGGCATCGGCGGCCCGGTCATGCACGTTCCCTTCATGCAAGTGGACGCCCCCTTGAGGTTGCCGCTATTGCCGTCGCACGACGACGCCGCGAAGACGGTGCCATCGGGATATGTGGCGCAGGCGCCGTTGCAAACGCCGGTGGTGCCGCAGCTGGACGCAGCCATCGCCTGGCATTTGCTGGCCGGGTTGGCGCTGCCGGTGGGGACGGGCGTGCAGGTCCCTTGCTTTCCAGCCACTGCGCACGAGTTGCAGCTGCTGCAGTTGGCCGATCCGCAACAGACGCCCTCGGTGCAGTGCCCGCTAGCGCAGGTCGTGTCGGCGCTGCAAGAAGCGAGGCAAAAGGTGTTCTCATATTCAGTCACCAGGTCGTGGGTGGCGGGGCGTCTGAGAGATTCACGATGCGATTCCTTCGAAATCCATCGCGTTCCCTTCGATTTCAGTGCGGGTGTGCAGTGACGCCAGGAGGGCCCACGGTCCAACAAAAAGAAAAAAAGCCCGGAGACATCAAAATGACACTTCGAGCTGTCCCTTTGTGATGTGGCGCCCCGAGAAACTGTACCTACCGGACAATTCGGATCGCTGAACGCCGGCCTGGCGGGCCGCAGCACGAGGACTCACCAAGAAGTATTGCGAGGCCCGAAAGGCCAAGAAGCTCGGGATCAAGCCGGCGAAGCGAAGAAGGCGGCAAAACCGGCGAAGGTCGCGAAGCGGCGGATCAAGAAGGCCCGGCCTGCATCGATTGCTGCACCGATAGCCGCCTCGGCTTAGCACGCCATTTCCGGTGGCGACGGGTGCGCTAGAATCGGCTTGTGTGCGCCCGCACGACCCTCTCCAAGAAGACTCTCCGCGAGGTCGCGGAGGAGCTAGAGGCTGAGTTCTCGGAGGAGGACGCCCGCACCTTCCGGCCTCGCTATAACGCCGCTCCGTCCGACACCCTTTGAATCCTCCGGCATGGCGCCAACCGGCGGATCGTCGGCCGGGCGGTCTGGGGCTACCGGGCCAAGGACCGCCCACTTATCCACGTCCGCGGAGAGAACGTCGGCGCCGGTACCTTCCGAGAGGCCTTCGCATCGAGGCAGTCCGGGTAGTGGTCGATGGGTTCTAACGAGTGGAACGCCGGGCACGAGCCCACGGCGGCTCGACCGCATTTGCACCCGCCCAAATCCCAACGGGATCCTCGCTGACATTTGTATTTTTCGTCAGCCTAACGAATCCGACCGACTCGGGGGTACGGCGCTTCAGGCTTTCCTAGGGGGCCAAGGGTCAATTCAATTTACGCCGCGTATGTGCACCCGAGTGCGAGCTCTATTGCCTTGACACGCCTTGATGAATTCCGGAAAAGATGAGGTATGCGACAATTCTGTTCGATCCGCGGATGGCTATCGATTTGGGCATTCACTGCTTCGCTGCTGTCCGGGTGCGTGAGCGGGCGAACGGCATCGAACGAGGGCACCGGGGGAGGTGGCGCCGTCTCGATGGGCTCGGGAGGTGCCAGCGGCGGCACGACCGGAGCCGGAGCGTCCAGCGCCGGCTCCGTAGGCTCGGGCGGAGCCAGGAGCGGAGCTACTGGCGGTGCGACCGGCTCCGGCGGAGCGACCAGCGCCGGCAAAGGTGGCGCGGCTGGTGGATTGAGCGGCTCGGCTGGCGCCGGCGGCCTCAGTAGCGGGACGGGTGGCGGTGCGGGAACCGGCACGACCTCGGGTAGTGGGGGAGCATCCGGCGGCTCCAATGGCGCGTCGTCGGGCGGCGGCACTGGAACGGATGCCAGCGCCTCCGGTTGCCCCGGAATTCCCATCGTCCCCGACAGTGGGGGGTCCGTTGCGGTCGGCAGTAACTCAGTTGGCATTCATGGTTCTTGGTTCGAGTACAGCGACTGCGCCGATCTCAAGAACGTCAACTGCGCGATGGTAACTAGCCCGCCAGCCAACAAGTTCTCCAACGTCGCGGGCAAGATGTGCACGTCCGGCACGACCTCCGACGCCACCGGCGCATGGGGCGCGGGCATCGCGCTCGAGCTGAACGACGGGCCTCCGCAGCAACCGTATGACACCGTCGCGCACGGCGTCAAAGGATTCTGCTTTCTCCTGAGCGGGCCGACGGTTCCATCGACCAGCGTTCGCGTCGCGTTTCCGACCCAGGACAACAACGATAACGCGTATTTCGAGGCAGTCACCACGCCGGGACAGCACACGGTGTTGTTCTCCGACATCGCGCAGGGATCGTGGGTGACCAGCAAGAGCGCGTTCGAGCCGACCAAGGTCATGTTGCTTCAGTTTCAAATTCCATCGTCGACCACAGCGCCGGTGCCATGGAACTTCTGCATTGACGGCTTGACCGCGATCACTGAGTGAGCAGTTTGCCTTGAATAGCAGTGCCGCCACGTCGCGAGATTCGGCGGTCCCCGTCGGACGCGTTTCTCGCGAGGCTTCTCCCCCACCCCAGAATCTAGGGTGTGTCGTCTCGCGACTTGAGCGCTCTGGGAAAGTGGTGGGAAACGCGGTCGGTGCTATCGAGGTGTCAGGAGCGGGGAAGCTGCAACCAGCCGCGACTGCTTAGTTTTCTTGAGCGGGATACCGAGTTCGAACCGGCGACATCCCGCTTGAGAAACTAGTGAGCAGTCGCGATAGCTACCGCGTCGACCTGCATCGGGCGGCGACGCCTAGCAGGCATCACATCGACACCCGCCCGGCCGAGTAATAGTTCAACAACCAAAACAGCTACCACCCCAACTACGAAAGAGCGAATGGCCAAACGTCGCTCCCGCAGTCTTCGCACCCTCAGTAGGACGTGTTGGAAGACCTGTTCCGACCGAACGTCACTCCACAACGAGGCAGTTTGATTGTCGGAGGTCCCCCGAACGGTATGATCGCTGCTGCCTCGGTCACTCATTGTTCGACAGGAAACCTTTACGCTCTGTTCTTCGCCAACACTCATCGCTCGCGGCACCTCTTGACGAAATGCAACTGGTGACGGTCGGTTCGCAATTCGGCGGCGACATCACATGTTGACAAGGGCCGCTGGAGCGAAAACTGTCGCACGATTACTCGGAGAATCGATGCGCAGTAGGAGCTCACCAGGCAACAGACGGTGCAGCGGCCCACCTTCCTGCTGAGCGCTCAGCAGGTCTGAATTTACCGACGGGCGGTTTCTCTGGACGCTGCATTACAACAGAACAGGCCAACTCCTCATTTCGCCAGCTCCCGGCTCTTTTCTTGGCCCATTGGGTCCTCCGGCGTCACTGCCCTCAAGCTGAAGGTCCCATCAGAAACGCGCCATGAGGGTTACGTGGGAAGCGCTCGTGAAAGGAAGAGGTCTGAAGACGGTCGACAAAATCGCAGGTCGTTCTGGCACGAGCGCTAAGGTGGACGAACTGCTCCGTCCCTGAGTTGTGGAGGAACGTGAAGATACACTTGATGGTACTCGTCATCTTGGGCCTTGCGGTCAGCGCTTGTGCCGCCTCCCATACGACCGGTAACGATGGAGGGTCCGGCGGAATGGCCGCCACTGCCGGCACCAACGGCGTCGGTACGGGGGGAAGACAGGGTACCGCCGGTGCCCCTGGAACGGGCGGCGGCGAAGGGGGGACCTCAGGTATGGCCGGCGGCGGGAGCACAGGCTCTGCCGGCCACGGCAGCGGCTCGGGTGTCGCCGGGACGACCGGCTTGGCTGGGTCCACGGGCAGCGCCGGGACAATAGGCGCCGGTGGAACGACGCGTGGTGGGGGCGGCGGCGACATCACGGGGACGGCCGGAACCACGGATGCCGGCGGCCAGGGCGCAACAGGGAGTGCGGGCTCCGGAGGAAGCGGCGCTGGTTCCGTGTGCAGTGCTGCTCCACCCTCGGCCCCGACGAGCAGCGCACATTTCCCCTTTCCGCAACATCGCGCATCGGCAGTATGCACTTACCCGCCCGTTTGCAGCGACGACGACGCGGCTAGGGGCTGGCAGGCCTATAAAGCGGCGCGCATCATTTCAGATGGCACCGGCGATGGCTCCGTACGGGTCAAGCGCGATCCTAGCAATAACAACGACACCTACTCTGAGTCGATTGGCTACGGGATGTTGTTCGCTGTCTACATGAATGACAAGACGACATTCGACAACCTATGGAAATACGAACAAAAACACCTGGATCCGAATGGGCTTATGAACTGGCATGTCAATGCCGACAACACGACCAGTGCGGGGGAGAATAATTCAGCGACCGACGGAGACGAGGACATGGCCTTCGCCATATTGATGGCTGACAAACAATGGGCCGGGTATACCGCGATCGCCACCAGGCTATTGATTACGATCGTAACTGGCGATTTTGCGAGCGACGGCACGGTCAAGGGCGGCGACACATATACGGCCATTGATCCGTCCTATCTGGCTCCGGCCTATTACCGAGCATTCGCTATATACAGCGGCGACACGCGCTGGACGACGATTCTCGAGAAAAGCTACGCCATCTTGAATAGTGTCGCAAATCAGACAACGGGCCTTGTTCCCGACTGGTCCTCTGGGCGGGCCAATGGAGGTAACTACACGTACGATGCGACGCGCACGCCGTTTCGTGTTGCATTGGATGCCTGTTGGAACAAGGAGCCGCGCGCCATCGCCTATAGTCAACGGATCGGAGGATTCTTTGCGCATATTGGTGCGACCAACATTGTGGACGGTTATATGTTGGACGGCACGCCTGTCGGCGCCAACCACAATTCGTCTTTCGTCGGACCGGCAGGCGCGGCTGGTATGGCGGCGGGCCAGGCGACCCTGGTGGCCGGTGCCTATAACTTCGTGGCGCTCGATGCTCGCGGTGCAAACACGAACTACTATGACGGATCGTGGGCACTGTTCACTACCTTGATCATGACTGGCAATTTTATCGATTTGTCGGTCTATTGAGGTTCTGAGGTTCCGTTCAGACGACGAGCCCCCAAAACGTCAGGCGCCTTGGTCGTATGTCTTCCGCAGTGTAACCGTCCGGCCAAGGACGCACTACCAGGCTGATGCCCTCTGCTCTCCCTTCGCGGCAGATGCGCCGGGACAGTTTCTGCGCGGACGGAGTGGAGGCAGGTTTGGAGTGCGAAAATCGCAAGCGCCACTGCGAACTCCGCACGAGACTCGTCGCCTTGAGACACCCGACTCGCGAGCAGAACGTCGGGCATCACATCTCCATCATCAGGCCGCCGATCCAGGTCGTGTCGCCCACCCGCAGGGTGGATGACGAGCCAAACCCGTCTAGTGCGGCATGCAGGACCTCGAAGAAGATCGCGAACTCGTTGACGCCGGAGTCCCGGTCCATCTCGTGGACCCCAGATGGGTCGATGAAGGAGAGGTCGAGGCTGACGCCGGCAGCCGCGTCCCAGCCGAAAGTCACGCCCATCGTCGAACCGGTCTGCGACGTGTCGCTCAGCCACCAGAGGCCGCTGCTCAAGCCCAGCTTGGCGTAGGGAATCAGCGGCCAGCCATATTGTGTCCGCAGCACGTCGGCCCGGTACACGGCCAGAATGGTCAGCGGCACCAGTCGAAAGGTGGTGCTGTCGCCAGTTCGGGTGGTCTGGTCGGCGGACAGCGAGGCGGCGCTGGCGCTGTAGTACGAACCTGCGACGCCGACCGCCCAGGTGCCGCCCCAATGTGACACATGGTGATCGATCTCGAGCCCGAACATGAGCCCCTTGTGCGTGCCGAACACCTCGGCGAAAGGGCGCGCCGACTGGCCGCGATCAGCGAATTCCGTGTCGGTGTCGGGATAGTAGGGACCGAAACGCAGCTCGAAATTCCAGGCGCGCGGGGACTCGACGGGCTTGTCTTCGTCGGCCAGCGACAAGTCGAGCCCGCGTAGACTGACTCCGCCATCTTCCGGGACCGCCGCCCGGGCGGCGCCCGATCGGGCGAACAGAACTACGGCTACGATGATTCCAAAGCCTCGGGCACCGGCGCGCCTCCGCCGGAAACCCAGGACCACTACCATCACCAGAACCAGCGCGCTGACGTCCCTGGACGACGGGTTTCCTGCGACGGCGCAGCCAGCGGCGCCGTCGCCTCCCGCCTGCTTGTAAATCTCCTCGAAGCCCAACGTCGGGGCCGGCGTTCCTTGGGCAGTGGTAGAGGCAGCGCTGGACGTTCCGTCGCTGCCGATCGAGACTACGGCGACCTGGTAAGCGTTGCCGTTGGTGAGGCCTTTGACGCGAACGGAATTGGTTCCGACACTGACCAGGCCCGAGCAAATCAGGCTGGTGTCGAGCGTCGCGAAGGGTCCGCTGCCGGCTGACGCGGTATCGGCCGCGCAGTTGTCGAACTCCGCGGCCGGCGGGGAATCAGGACCCGGTGAGCAGAATACCTGGTACCCGGTAAGCGTGCTGGTCGTGCTGGGCGCCGTCCACGACACCAACAAGCCACTGTCGGCCGTCTCGGCCGTGACGCCCGTCGGCGCGACGGGACCGCTGCCGCCCAGGCTGATCGAGAGCGATGGCTCGCTGTCGAGGCGCGTTCCGTTCGCGCGCACGATGGCCCACAGATAGCTGCTGGAGGAAGGGAGCGCTGAGCAGGCCACGCCGCTGGCCAGGCTGTTGAAGACGTCGCTGGTTGCCAGCGTCTCGCTACTGGACGTCGAGCTGGAGGTGAGCGTCAGCGTCGACCCAAAGGATGGGCAGGCGGTTGCATTGACATTATTGCAGTCGCTGCCGATCATGGCCTGGGCCTCCAGCGTGTCGGTGCTCGCCAGCTTGGCCGTGCCGGTGCTCGTCAACGACAGGCTGATGCCGTAGTTAGTAGGGCAAGCGCAGCGCGACTGGCTGAAGAAGGCGGCGCGCTCGCTGTCGGTAAGCGCCACGAAATCGCCCGAACTGTCGATCCGAGACATCGTCAGCGTGAAGTCGCTGGAGACCAACGTCGTAGCGTCCCCGAGGGCCGGAGAGCTTTTCGCCATGCCTGCCAGCCCCGCCACCGCCGTGAAAACGCGCGCGAGGTGTACGCGACGGTGCCCTACTGGCACGAGGCGGCGCGGGATGCTCGTTTCTTGGTCTCGCAATGACATGTACGGCTCCTTCAGGTCTTCGCCTAGTTCACCCTGCAACGCGCAGACCAGCTACCCGCACCCACGCGTCCGGAGCTTCGGTTCTGCTTTGCCCGCGAAAGACTGTCACAGTGGCCGGGGCCTCTTCTGGCGTGCCGGAACGGCATTCCACGCAAATCGCTTTAGCGGTTCCGGAGACCGTGTCCTTGCCATCCTGTACCTAGGCCGTTGGCGAACGGCGGCGTGCTGGAACCGCTGGCGCGTCGGCGGTTGGGGACACGGCGGTTGCTAAACTAGCGCCACGATAATTGGCACTTTCCACTACCAGCGGGCCTCCTTGCCGGGACCGCTACAGTCGGCGCCATCGACTCGATACTTCTCTACTGAACTCGCCTCCGCTCACTTCGAGTTCGGTCCGAGCGCGCCCCATTGGGATTGGCCGCGATGGCGACCGGATGAGTCGCAACCAGGCCCTCGACCGACAAAATCTCGTCCGAGATTGTTGACCCGGCAGATATTGTTGTGCGACGTGAAACCCACCGTGGTTCTCAACCAGCCGCTGAGGTCCCAGCATCGCCGGCGGCGGGCACGACTGCAGATCCCGTATTTGGAGCTGCGAGATCCGCGCGGCATAAAGTCGGCAGGAGACGGGCGCGGTACCGTAAAAGTCGTGGCATATCCCGTGCACTCGCCGATCTAAAGCGAACGCGATGGACGACGTCGGTCTCGCGCGGGAGCTTCTGGTGCGCGCAAGTTGGGCACCGACGGAAGCATGGGCTCGTTTCATGGGCTCGTTTCACCCCGATGGTCCGGGGGATCGTGGCCGAGGACTTGGTCGAGATGCCGAGCTCGACGACGTCATACAAGAGATCTTCTATCGTCTATTCGCCAGGATCGGGACGCCGGCGATCGATTCAGAGCAGTCCGACGACTTTGGCGCCGCCCAGCGCGCAGGCTTCGCCGATGGCGCTTCGCATGGCCTTAATGCTACTCGGTCGTCCGAGAACTACGGCCCCCAGCCGCCGGGCTCGCGCCTGAATCTCGAGGTCGGAAGTCATCAAGATGAACGGCGTTTCCCAGTGGCGGGCACGCAGACCGGCGAGAACGGTGAACCCTGGAATCCCGGGCAGCTCGTTCGCCGTGATCATCAAATCGAATGGCCGTTTGTCGCGATCCATGATCGTTCCGGCCATGGTCTCCAGCATTTCGCTGCCGTCAGCGACTTCCTCGACGTCGTGCCCATCTAACCGAAGCGTGATCGACGCCAGCTGGCGGAGGTGTCGATCGTTTTCGGCAAGCAGAATTTTCAATGCCGGGTAACCGCTGCGAGCGCCTAAAAATTCGTCCGCCGAAATCATTGTGGATGTACTCATTGGTGACCCCCTTTCAGGTCATCCTCCTCGATTGCACGAGCGGTGCCAGCCTGCGCCCTGCGCCCGCGCCTGCCGAATGTCGCGAATCGACGCGGCGTCCGTTGAGCGAGCTTCTCCCATGTGCGGAAATAGGCAGCGGCACGATGCGACCTTTGCATCCGGTGGTCATCCGATGCCATAACGCTTCAGCTTGTCATAAAGGGTACGGAGACCGATTCCCAGCCTGGCGGCGGCCCGTCGGCGGTTGCCGTCCGTCGCCGCCAACGCTCGGACGATCGCGTCGCGCTCGATTTCGGAGACTGTCGTTGGAACGGCCGGACCGTCCGTGGTGGCGTCGATGAGCCACGCCAGATCACTGGCTCGGATCTCATTCCCCTCGGCCATGATGGCGCTGCGCTCGAGAACGTTTGCGAGCTCCCGCACGTTCCCTGGCCATGCTGCGGCCACCAGCGCCGCCCGAGCGTCGTCGGAAAGCGTGAGCGTCGGGTTTCCGAGAGTGGTGGCGATGCGCCCGAGCAGGTATCCCGCGAGCGGGCCAATGTCCTCCCGGCGGTCGCGCAGCGCGGGCACGCGTACCGGAAACACCGCCAGACGATGGTAGAGATCTTCGCGGAATGTTCCTTTTTCCATCATTTCTGGGAGGCTGCGGTTGGTGGCCGCGATCCAGCGGACATCGGCCTCGACCGTTTGCTGGCCACCCACGCGTTCGAAGCACTTCTCTTGCAAGACGCGCAGGAGCTTGGCCTGCAGGCCCGGCGTCAGCTCGCCGATCTCGTCCAGAAAGAAAGTTCCTCCTTCGGCCAGCTCAATCCGGCCTCGTTTACGCGCGTGGGCGCCCGTGAACGCGCCCTTTTCGTGACCGAAGAGCTCGCTCTCTAGAAGCTCCGACGAGAGCGCGGCACAGTTGACGGCAACGAACGGCTGCGCCGCCCGCGGGCTCCAGCGATGAATTGCGCGTGCGGCAACCTCTTTACCCGAGCCGCTGTCGCCGAGTAGCAGTACCGTGGCGTTGGTGACCGCTACCCGCCGGAGCGTCTGCTCCAACATCGCCATCGCCGGCGAGCCATATCCGAGGGGCGGCTCCGCCGCGGGACGGGCAACTTCCTGCGCTGCGCGCAGGCGGTGGCGCTCCAATGCCCGCCCGACGGCCAGGCGCAGCGCGCTGGGGCTTTCGACCGGCTTTTCCAAGTAGTCGAACGCCCCTTGCTTTATCGCCTCGACCGCGCTGCCGATCGATCCGCGGCCCGTCAGGACGATCACCTCGATGTCCGGATGCGTGCGCCGGACCTCCGCCAGAAGCGCGGCACCATCCATTCTCGGCATCTGGAGATCGGTGACGATTACGTGAAATGCTTTTCGGGCGATTTCGGCCAGGGCGGCCACGCCGTCGCCCACCGCAGTAACGACGTGACCAGCGTCCCCCAGCGCATCCGTCAAGAAGGCTCGAATACCCTCTTCGTCATCGACGACGAGGATGCTTCCGCCGGGCACATCGGCGGCACTCACGGTCGGGGCGCCCCCGAGGCCGGCAGAAGCACCTGGAATTCGGTGCCGCCCCCCGGCGGGTCGACGATCTGGATGCGACCATTGTGCAGGTCGATGATTCGTTTTGCGACAGCCAGGCCGAGTCCCGTACCACGGAGCTTCGTGGTGTGGAAGGGCTCGAAGATTCGCGAGCGCTCGCTGTCTGGAACCCCGGGCCCGTAATCGCGAACAGCGTACATGAGGGCGTTCCGCTCCCCGCATACGCGCGCCTCCACCTTGGTGGGGGCGGGGGTCACGGCGAGGGCGTTATCGATGAGGTTGATCAACAGTTGCTGGATGCGGGAGGGATCCAACGGCCAGGCCACGGGCGCGTCGCAGACTGACATCTCGATTCGGTCGGGCGTCGTTGCGGCCACAGCGCTGGCCAGGATATCCGCTGGGCTGCCCTCGACGACCTGAATTCCGCCTGAGCGGGCGAAGTCGAGCAAATCGTTCGTGAGGCTTTCCAGTCGAACCGCTTCCTCCACGACCCGACCAACGCGGGCCGAGAGGGCCGGGTCGTACACCTTTTCAGCCAAAAGCTGCGCGTGCCCTTTGAGTGACGCGAGTGGGTTGCGGATCTCGTGCGCTAGCACGGCCGACATCTCGCCAAGCTGGGCGAGGTGGCGCCGTGAGGCGCTGCGAAGCTCCGCTTGTTCTTCGCGTATCGCGGCTGCCCACATGACGAGGGCCGCGATCGTCAACAGACCCGCTGCGCTGGACGACAGGATCAGCACGCTGAACGCGCGGCGGATCGTTTGCTCCGACAAGATCGGCTCGAACTCGATCACCATCCGGTGTGGCCCGATGGGAGGCATCGAGCCACCCGGGGGTAAGCCGGGTGGGACGAAATCGTCCGGAACACCCGGGAACGGCGGGCGTTCTCCGCCAAAAAGACCGGGACGTGGCTGCGGGGCCAGCGGGCTCGCCATCCGGACGCGTCCATGCCCGAACATCGGACGCATTGTGAAGAGCGGTCCGTCCATGACGGACCGGCCGCTCTCTCCTTTCAGCTCCCCGGCGTCGTAAACCGCCAGATAGGTGAGGCCGGACTCTCGGTTCGCCTCCAAGAGCGCGTCCACCCGCCTGGATTGAATGGGTCCCGGCTCCAGGGAGCGATCCAACCGGAGGAGGAAGGCAATCCCCTGCCGCTCGGCGATCAGGGCCGCAGCCGACCGGGCGTCCCGATAAGAGAGCGCCGACGATGCAACCAACACGGCCCCCAGCAAAACCGCGACCAGCAATGGGCCGGCCCTTCTCGCGGAACGGCGAATGCGGGTTAGCTGCAGGCCCATGGCTATTTGATCCCATCCTGCCACGTCCTTGGGGAACCCTGTGAGCGTGACGCGCTGGACAGACGGCGGCGCATGCGACGTCCATCTGCAAGTACGCGGCCACGAAGCTGGTGCAGCTAGAACCGCCGACTAACCACGCGAAGCTGCGGTCGCCGCATCCAAGAGTGCAGATTCTGCATCCAGGGCGCTTGCTGATTGTCAGGCGAGCGCCCCGGCGCGCACGTTCCGGCGTGGGTACCCCGCATGCATATAGCCCCCGCCCGTGAGCAGCCGATTCCGCCGTCGATCGACAATCGCTCTGCGATCGACAGCTACTCCGTGTCGCCGCCTCAGCGGATTGACGGCGATCGCCATCGTGCTGGTCGGGTCGGTTCCGCGTCGCGTGCTTGCCGAGGAGGCGGCGTTGGCCGGGGTCGAGGCGTCCCAAGCTCCGGCGGCCGGCCCGCTCTCGATTGACGCGAATCTTCTCCTCGCAAAGCCCACCGCGCTCGGCCCGGGTCTATCCACCGGGTTCGGCATCGGAGTGACGCGCGGCCGCACCTTGGCCTGGGAGGCGCGCGCGTCATGGTCGACGGCGACCGAGTCATCCATCTCTTGGACCGTCACGCAGTCGGACCTCCGGCTCCGCGTCGGCGCGGCGGTGCAGAGCACGCTGGGTCGGGCGAGGGCCGGCCTACGGGTCGGGATCGGCCCGACCATCATTCATGAGACCCGGACACGCAATCAGGGAGCGGCGGCGAACCTGACGGGAAGTGCCCTCGGGTCGTCGTCGTTCGCGACCCTGCCGGCCGGCGACGTAGAGGCCTTTGTCGCGCTGCACGTGTTCGGTCCCTGGCTGTTCACGGTCAGCGGCGGACCTGGTGCCTCCATTGAAAGCGGAAATCTGCGAGGCGGGTGGATCAGCATGATGGGTGTCGGATGGCAGCCATGAAGGTTGTCGTGCTCGCCATCGCCGTGTTCCTGGGCGGCGGATGCAGCGATCTCGAGGGGCTCGGCGGCCCGGCGTCAGCCCTGGTGACTTTCGAGGTGGTGGCGACGGGCGATCTCGGCCCGCTTCGCCCGGCCGGCATTTCTTCTGACGTTTCACTGCAGATCGCGCTGGTGTGGGGCGCGCAATGGTGGACCGAGCCGTTCTGCATCGTGTCGGCGGAGTCGGATGCCGTCACGGCGGTGACCGACGCCGGCTGCCGTGATCCATTCGGATTCGTTCCCGCGAGCGTCTCCGCGAGCGTTCCGGTAACGATAGGGGCATCGGCGTCGCTGGCGCTGTTTGCGCTTCCGTCGACCGATCTACTGGTCGGGGGGATCAGCTCGCGTGTCGGCTACGCCAGCCTCGTGCTTTATGACGACCGCGACGGCGACGGTACGCTCGGCCTGTCCAAGTCCCACCCGACCGGTTTGACGGGCCGAGGACCCGGCCAGCAGGACACGACGGACTCGGCCGACATCGTTTACGGCGCGAGCTTCCTGACGATGACGGCGCCCGACCAGCGGGTGGCGTTCCTTCAGGGGAGCTTTGACGCGGCGAGCGCCTTTTACCCTCGGGAGGGCTGCCCCGAACCGCCGGATGGATTCTCGGTCCTCTCGGCTGGTGGATTTTCGGCGGCGGCAGGTCTCGCGGCCTCGACCGCTGGAACCCTGCCGTCCGAGGACCCCGCCAGCTGCGCCATCCAGCAACAGCCCGATCCGCTTCTCATTTCCATCGCCGCGTCGGCGCCCACCGACGTGGCCGAGGTCTCGTGCACGGAATCGACGCTCGACGGGACCGCCCGCTATCAGGAGCCTCCCACGGACGAACCCGATTTCTCTGGGCGCGTGACCGCGTGCGCCGGCCTCCCGTCGCTTGGCGGCGCGACGCCGCCCAACCTGACTCAACTGGTCGTGTCAGGCCGATCCACAGACCATTGCAAGGGGCTCAGCCACTACGTGCTGCGCGGCTGCGCCCAGGACGTCTCCTGCGCGGCCCCGGACTGGGATCTCACGGGCAATCCCCCCAGTTGGTGGCCGTGCAACTGAGAGGCTCGTCGGTGATCGTCGCCCTTGCGTTCACCGGATCCGCTTACGCGGCCGAACCGGCGCCGGCTTCGACCAATCTGGCCGCCGGCGCCAATGATGGCGACCCGGAACCAAAGTTGTCGCTGCCGACCGAGGCCGATCGGGACGCCTGGCGCCACGGTGGCTTTCGAATGGGCCTGGGCGCCGAGTACGGCGATATGGTCGGACTCGAAGGCGCCCCGAGCGGCCGTTTGCTGGGGTTCCTGCTGCGGCTCGGCGCCCGCCTCGATCCCGACTGGTCGCTGCTGGCATCTTTGCAGTACGCGCGCGCTTCGACGGCCGGTGGGCTGAGCGGGCTCCGATTCTCCGGGACGATCGACCCGACCTGGCACGTCACCCAACACTTGTCGCTGGCCGTTGGCCTCGGCTTCGGCGGCATCATCGAGGGGAGCACCGGCCGGCCTGACGTGACGCCGTTGCCGGGCACCCTCGCGAGCTCTTACACTTTCCCGAGCTCCAGCCCTCCCTTACCGAGCTGCACGGGTTTGGGCGTCGCCGGGCTCGCCCGCGCCGAGTGGACCATCGTGCTCGGCCCGCGTTCCGCGACGAGCTTCGCGCTGGAAGGGATCGGCCAGTGGACAGGGTGTGTCGACGACACCGGCCACGTGGACCTCGACACCGGCCAGGCGATCGTTCGTCGCCAATGGTGGCCGCATACGGGCGGGACCCTCCAGTGGATGGTGACGTGGCGGTGATTCGCCCGCTCGTCATGGCGGCTGTCATCGCCGCAGTACCGCGCTTGACGCTTGCGGCTCCAGTCGAGCAGCCGGCTTCGGCCGACGCGGGGGTGGTCGACGCTGGCCCGAGCTTCGAACCACCCCGTGCGTTGATCGATACCGCCGTGCCCTATCCAGCCGCGGCGCCGGCGCATGTCGTTCCGGTGGTCGTGACCGTGAAGCTGCTGGTGGACACCGGCGGGCACGTGCAAAACGTCGACCTAATGCCGCCGCCCCATCCGGCCTTCGACGAGGCCGTCGTGGCAGCCGCGCGCGCCTTCCGGTTCGCACCCGCGACGTACAACGGCGTGCCCGTTCCCGTCGAAATCACGTTCACCCACACGTTCCTGCCGCCGCCGCCACGCCCGCGAACCGAGGCGGCCGACTTGGGACCGCCTCGGACCGCAGTTCTGCGCGGCAAACTGGTCGAACTCGGGACGCGTGCGCCCGTCACAGACGCCTCCGTGACAGCGGTCGTCGGTGACCGGCCGTACTCCGTGGATGCCGATCGCAACGGACGATTCCGTCTGCCCCTGCCGCCCGGAACCGCTCGGGTCTCGGTCTACGCCACCAGCCACAACCCTTTTCTGCAGCAGGAGACACTGTCGCCGTCGCAAGAGCTGGTGGTCAAGTACCTGGTCGAGCGCGATCGGTACGATCCGTACGAAATCGTGGTGGTCGGCGAGAAGCGTCGTGAGGAGGTCTCGCGCATCACGCTGCATGGCGCTGAGCTGCAGCAGATCCCGGGCACCTTCGGCGACCCCTTCCGCGTGATCCAGGCGCTGCCTGGCGTCGCTTCGACTGTTTCGCTGCTTCCGTTTCCGGTGGTGCGCGGAGCCAGTCCCAGTTCTACCGGTTACCTGCTCGATGGCACCAGGATCCCGCTGCTCTACCACCTGCTGATCGGAACCAGCGTCATACACCCGGAGTTCATCGACGAAATTCAATTCTACCCGGGGGGCGCGCCGGCGCCGTACGGACAGTACGCGGGGGGCATCGTCGACGGGCGGACACGGCGCGCCCGCGCGGACGAGCACCTGCTCGATTTCGACGCAAACCTCCTTCAAGCGGGTGGCTTCGTGCGGGAGCCGTTGCCATCCCTGGGGCTGACGGTCACGGCCGCAGGCCGCTACGGCTACCCGGGATTCTTACTCGGTTTGGTCACGAACCAACTGTCGCTGTCCTACTGGGACTATCAATTGCGCGTCGACGCGGGCAACGCCCGCAACGGGTGGACCGTGTTCGCCTACGGCGCGAATGACGAGCTCGACACCCGGGCGTCGGCGACGGCCTCGCTCGCACCGTCGTTGATCCTGGGGTTCGATCGTCTCGACCTGCGCGATCATCGCACCAAAGGGGGGTTCGAGGAGACGTCCCGCCTGGTGCTCGGATACGATCACACGTTCAGCTCCGGGACGGATTTCTCGGTCTGGTCGGCGGAGCCGTCGCTCACCGCGCGCTGGACGCAGAGCGAGAAGCTGACCCTCAACGCTGGCCTATCGGCGTCGGTGCGCGATATCCAGCAAGGGGGGTCGGCCAATGCCGCGGCCGGTGGGCTCGCCGCCATCACCGCGACGCTCGACAAGTTCTACGTGGGGTCGGCGTACCTCGACGCACTCTGGCGGCCAACGTCTCGCCTGCTGATTCGCCCTGGGATCCGCGGCGATGCCTATGCCGACGGGACGACCACCGCGACGTCGGCGGATCCGCGTTTCACCGTTCGCTATCGCCTGCTCGATCGCGACCTTCCCGAAATCCCGGCGGGCAGCGACGACAGCGCGGTGTGGCTCAAGGGAAGCGCTGGCATCTACCACCAGCCTCCTCGTTACGTCCTGCCGCTGCCGGGCCTGGACATGCTGCCGCTCAAATACGGCCTCCAGCGGTCCTACCAGACTAGCCTTGGAGCGGAAATTCCGCTGCGTTATCGGTTTCAGTTCTCGGTCGAGGGGTTCTTTAATTACATGGACCCAACTATGTTCGATCTGTCCGTGAACAGCTCGTCGGTCGTCACGACGCCGAACGCGACGCTGACGCCGACGACGATCGTCGTGCCGAGCACGAATGGGCAGGAGTTCATCGATCGGCTCACACAACCGGAGATCGGGCGCGCCTACGGGGCGGAGTTCTTGCTGCGCCGGCAATCCAAGTCCGGCGTGTTCGGCTGGATCTCGTATTCGCTCTCCCGCTCGGAGCGGTGGCAAGACGCGCATTGGGTCCCTTACGACTACGATCGGACGCATCTGCTCAATTTCGTCGCGGGAATGCCTCTGCCGCGCAACTGGGACCTCGGTCTTCGTGTCCAGTACCAGTCTGGCCGCCCCACCACCACCACCGCCGGGTACAACGGCGGGCGCGACAGCGGCTACTGGCGTGTCGATCTGCGTGTCGACAAGCGGGCCGTCTGGCACAAGTGGCTTCTCGACTACTACGTCGACATCACCAACGTCGCCCTGCAGCCCGAGGAAATCCAGGCGGGGACCGTGATCCGCTACATCCTGCCGACATTGGGCCTGAGGGCCAGATTCTGACGAGGAGACACCATGAACAACGGAACCGATATCGGGAGTCATCTGCTCGACCTCATGCTGCGCGCCGGCTCGAGCTGGATCCTCTACCTCTTGCTCGGACTCAGTTTGCTGGCGATGACAATCATGATCGACCGCATCTGGTTCTTCTTCCAGGAGCGGACGCCCGTGCCGATGCTGGCCGCGGCGGTGCGCGAGTTGCGCCGTGACGGTCCCGACGCCGCGCTCGAGACGCTGGCCGGCGCGCGCTCGATGCAGGCGGCGGTCGCCCGAGCCTGTCTCAGCCATGCGCAGGAGGGCATTGCCGCAGTGGAGGAGCGCAAGGCGGGGGCAATCGAAGCAGAGAGGGCGCGGTACGAGAAGCGGCTTGCGTTCTTGGGGACACTTGGCAACAACGCACCCTTCATGGGCCTATTCGGCACGGTGTTGGGGATCATCCGGGCGTTCCACGACCTGGCCGGGAGCTCACTGCAGGGGACCCAAGCTGTCATGTCCGGGATCGCCGAGGCCCTGGTCGCGACAGGCGTTGGCCTGCTGGTCGCGTTGCCGGCCGTCGCCGCCTACAACATCTTCACCCGCAGGGTCGAGCGCACGATCTCGGCGACGGAGGTATTGGCGCACGAAATCCTGGCCGTCTTGAAGGCAGAGCCGGCGCGCGGCTCGGGCTATGGCAGCTCGCGCGCGGCGGCGGAGTGACAGATGGCTTCGGCGACGAAAAAACGCGGGATCATCTCGGAGATCAACGTCACGCCGTTGGTCGACATCATGCTGGTCCTGCTGATCATCTTCATGCTAACCGCCAATCTGATCGCCAAACAGGCGATCGAGGTCGAGTTGCCGCGAGCGAGCCAGGCTACGGCCCTGAACCCGACCACGTTGGCCATCACCGTTACGCGCGACGGAGCGCTGTACCTGAACGGCAAGACGACGGCGCCCGCGGCGTTTCGCGAGGCGGTGGCAGCCGCGGTGGCCAAAGACCCCAAGACCCAGGCCATCATCTCGGGTGACAAGGCGGTGTCGCACGGCCGGATCGTGTGGGTGTTGGACGTCGTGAAGTCGCTCGGCGTCGCGTCGTTCGCGATCCAGATCGATCCGGCGGCCATGGTGGCGCCCGGCAGCTTATGATTCGCGATTCGCAGCTGCTCGTCTGTGCGGCCCTGTCGGTCGCCGCGCATCTGACGCTCGCGGGGGGCCTGCACCACCTGCCGAACCGGTCCGAGGCGGCCAAGCGGATCATCTCCTTGCGAGTTATTTCGCCGCCGCCGGCCGCCGAACCACCGCCGGAGCCGACCGCTGTGCCACAAGCACCCGTGCGGAAGCCGGCTATGGCCCACGTCCGTTCCCGCGTGCCGACGCCTCCAGTCGTCGCGCAGGAGCGTCCGCAGCAAGACATGCCTCCGCCCGACCGTCCAGAGCCGATCAGCGGCGATTCCGTCGGGCCAGTCTTTGGTGTCACGATCGAGTCGACCTCCCAAGCAGGCAGCGGCCCTGCGATGGCGGTGGGGCATACGAGCGGAGGCGTCAGGCCTGGAACTGGGGACGACGATGGCCACGGCAGCTCAAAGGGTCCAACGCCGGTCGTACCCGCTTACGAGGTGACCACCATGCCGATGCCGCAAGGAAGGTGTGAAGGCAAATACACGCCGGAAGCGTTGGGCGCGGCGATCGAAGGGACGGTCATCCTGGACGTGATCGTCGGTGAGACCGGACGCGTCCGCGAAATACGCGTCGTGAGTGGCCTCGGCGATGGGCTCACGGAGGCGGCCGTCTCCGCGATCAAGGGATGCCGCTTCAGCCCAGGAGAGAAGGATGGGAAACCGGTTCCCGTCCGAATCCCCGGCTACAAGATTCGCTTTCTCCTGCCGACTGACGACTAGCGCGGTAGTGCGTCACCGGGGGCTGCGACCAAGGCACGACCGATGCGTCTCTTCGACGGGGAGGTCATGCCATGAACGCCACACGAATCCTGCTGGTTGCGACGCTGGCCTTCTCGACGGCGCTGACTGCATGCGCGACGACCCAGACGACGAGCACCACCTGGACCAACTCAAACGGGCGGCCCGGCCAGGTCGAAGTCGTCCGAGAGTTGGTCCGCCGGACTGAAAGCCAGCCGGTCCTCGGGGCCGTCACCGGTGCCCTCATCGGTGGCGCTTTTGCCGGGGGGCCCTGGTGGCAATTTCATCGCCGGAGCAGCGGAAGGTGCGGCCATTGGCGCCGCCACGAGCCAGGGCTCGTCTGAGAGCCGTACATACAACGTGATCGTCCGTTTCGGCGACGGCGGTCGCACCACGTTCTCGTACGCTGACTATTCGCCGTTCCGTCCGAAGGAACGGGTCATGTTGACGGCGCAAGGCCTGCTCCGTAGCTGAGCCGGTGGAACATGCGGAAGCTGCACGCGCGTGTGTAACCATGGCACTTGCTCCGCATGGTGTCACAGTCGGTGCGACCGTCGCGCGGGTGAGCGGGACGCCAGTCGATTGTCGAGAGGGTGTAACTCTCATCCTGACAGGTCAGTGGCGCGGCCTGCGTGAGGCGAGGTCGATGACGTTGTCGGGCAGGCGGATGGCGTGGACGTAGGTGGCGGCGAGCATGCGCCAGGCGCGATCGAAGCGTCCGCTCTGCTCGAGGGCGCGGAGGGTGAGGATCGCTTGGCCACCGTCGGTGCGCCATCGCATCCCGGAGCGTTTGAGCCGTTGCGTAACCAGCGTCTTGCACGCCGCCTCGATGAGACCCGAGCCGATCGGGAGCTTGCGGCGGGCAAATCTCGCATATCGCATTCGCTGGCGATGACGCCGGAAGTACCCCAGCGCCGCGACGAGCTTGCGTTTGCGCGGGTGCTTGTCGCGCAGGTAGGCGAGGTGTCGGATCACCTTTGCGATGCCGTCGGGGTCGTGGCGGAGTGTGTGCCGGTGCTTCTGGAATTCGGCCTGACAGCGCAAGCTCGCCTCGCCGTACACGGCCTCGAGCGCCTCGTTGAGGTGCTGGGCCGCGTGCCAGAAATCGACGATCTGCTCGTCGCCCCGACCGCCGGGCAGCGTGGAGAGAAAGGCCCAGTTGTCCTTGACGCCGTCGGCGATGCCGACGACGCGCAGG
>DASRLC010000074.1:0-10088 GCA_035648655.1 Polyangia bacterium | reverse complement strand
GCTGCTGGGGTCGTCGATCTTTTCGTTCACGCTGATCCTGCTGGCGTTCCTGGTGGGCCTCGGCGTGGGCGCGGCGGTGTTCGGTCGGGCCAGCCAGCGGACGCCGCACCCGGTGCGCTGGCTGGCGGCGTTGCACCTCGGGACCGCGGTGGCGGTCGGCGCGACCTACCTGCTCACCGACAAGATGCCATACGTCTTCACCTGGCTCCTGCAGTCGACCAGCTTCGCGGTCGACACCATCCTGGCGTGCCAGTTCGTGATGGCCTGCATGATCATCCTGCCGGCGACGATTCTGATGGGTGGCATCTTCCCGCTCACCATGCGCATCGCGGCCGGCGGCCTCGACTCGGTGGGGCGCGACGTCGGGCGGGCCTACGCGCTCAACACCAGCGGAGCGATCGTCGGATCGTTCCTCTCGGGGTTCGTGGTGCTGCCCAAGCTGGGGCTGCAGCGTGGGATCTACGTGGCGGTGCTGTTCGATCTGGCGCTGGCGGCGCTGCTGTTCTGGGTCGCGCCGGGGCTGACGCGGCGCCGGCGCAACGCCGGGGTCGCCGCGGCGGTGGGGCTGGCGCTGCTGGGCCTCTGCTTGCCGCGCTGGAATCTGGTCAGCTTCTCGTCGGGGTTCTTCCGCCTGTCGATCGCGCGCGAGTACATCAGCCGCAAGATCCGCAAGCACCTCTGGCACGACCCCAAGCTGGTGTTCTACGAGGACGGCATCGCCACCACCGTCAGCGTCGACCAGTGGGACGCCAAGACCTACTCGCTCAAGAACAACGGCAAGGTCGACGCCTCCAACGACGCCGACATGCCGACCCAGATCGTCGTCGGCCTGTTGCCACTATTGTTCTACCGCGGCGAGGCGCCGCCCAAGGTGGCGCTGGTCGGCTTCGGCTCGGGCGTGACCGCTGGCGCGATCACCCAGTACCCGATCGCATCGCTGGAGGTGGTGGAGCTCGAGCCGGCCATCTACCGGGCCTCGCGCTTCTTCGCCAACGACAACCACCGGCCGCTCGAAAATCCCAAGGTCACCGCGCGCGTCGGCGACGGTCGCAACTTCCTGACCCAGCGCAAGGACAAGTTCGACGTCATCGTCAGCGAGCCGTCGAACCCCTGGCTGACCGGCGTGTCGAACCTCTTCACGCGCGAGTATTTTCGGAGCGTCAAGACGCGCCTCAAACCGGACGGGATCTTCTGCCAGTGGGCGCAGCTCTACGAGATGGCGCCCTGGAACATCAAGACCATCTACGGGACGGTGCGCGAGGCG
Organism: Polyangia bacterium; assembly: GCA_035648655.1. Taxonomy (GTDB): domain Bacteria; phylum Myxococcota_A; class Polyangia; order Fen-1088; family Fen-1088; genus JADGRB01. The sequence continues at coordinate 8,824 of DASRLC010000074.1, read as the reverse complement.
TTCCCCTACGTGTACGTCTTCGCGGCCGAGGACCTGTCGTCGGACACCATCCTGGTCGGCAGCATGAAGCCGTTGCCACTGGACATCGACGTGCTCGAGCGCGCCTTCCGCGATCCGAAGACCCGCGCCGAGGCCCGGCGGGGGGGATTGGCCTCGCCGCAGGATGTGTTGGCCTATCTGCTGCTGACGCCCGAGGAGCTGGAGTCGTTCACCGCCGGCGCGCCCATCAACACCGACGACAACGCCCGCATCGAGTTCGCGGCCCCGCGCGATCTGCTGGGCTACACCCGCTTCGATCCCTATCTGGCCAAGGTCTACGGACCGCTGTGGCCGTATGGCCGACTGACCGAGATCGTGCGCGGCTTCGACGGACCCGAGCGCGGCGCGCGCTGCGGTCTGCTCGGGCGCAGCCTGCTGGCCCACGGCAAGGCGCGCGAGGCGGAGCTTTGGACCCGGCGCGCCGAGGCGGCCGGCAACCCGCCCGAGGCGCAGCGCGCCCGCCTGCTCATCGATCTGGTCTCGACGCGGCTCGATCGCGATCCCGAGATCCCGCTCGCGCCCGGCGACGCCCTGGCGCTGCCGGTGGTGCCGGCCAAGCTGGCGGCGGCCCACCCCGACTACGTGGCGCAGGTAAAGGAGGAGTATCCCGATCTGCTGGCCGCCTACGGCGCGCGGCGCTACGCCACCGGCTACAAGATCCTCGAGAAATGGCCGGACGAGCTCTGGACCGGCCTCGGACCGGATTTTTCGCTGCTGGTCGGCTTCCTCGACTACAAGGCCGAGTTCTACGGCGACGCCATCGACGAGCTCAAGACGCTGGCCGACGACGCGACCTACGTCGCCCGGCGCCCCGAGGCGCTCTACTATCTGGGACGTTCGTATTACGCCAACGCGATGTACACCAAGGCCATCGACGCCCTCGAGCGTTACGTCCGATCGCAGACGGTGCTGGGCCGCGACATCCTGCCGCCCGCCACCGACGCGCCGCCCTGATCCGAGGGTGCGCCGCCCGGATCGCGCGGCCCGATCGCGCCGGTCCGATCCGTGATAATTTTCGCGGCGTGGCAGCCGGCAACACGTCCGATCGGGTCGTCGGCCTCGGCCAGGTGACGGTCGAGATGCTCGGCGTGGGGCCGCGCTCGAACGAGCCGGTGGTCGAGCTGTCGACCTTCAGCATCCAGAGCGGCGGCGCGGTCGGCACGGCGCTGGCCACGGTGGCGGCGCTGGGCGGGCGGGCGCGCTACTTCGGGCGGCTCTCGGACGACGAGTTCGGCTCGATCTTGCTGCGCGGCCTCAAAGAGTTCGGGGTCGACGTCTCGTCGGTCTTGATCGAGCCGGGCAAGGTCTCGCCGGGGTCGTTCATCCTGGTCGACGAGCGCACCGGGCGACGCCTCACGCGCTTCACGCGCGGCAGCACCACGCCGCTCGAGCCCGGCGAGCTCCCGCGCGATCTGCTCGACGGCGCCAAGATCCTGCTGGTCGACGGCCGCACGCCGGCCACCCACATCGCGGCGGCCGAGCGCGCCAAGGGGATGGGGGTCACCGTGCTCCTCGACGCGCGCAGCCTGGGGCCGGGGATGGGCGAGCTGCTCGACCTGTCGGACATCGTGATCGGCAACGAGCGCTTCGCCGCCGAGTTTTCGCATTCGTCCGACATGAAGCGGAGCCTGGTCGAGCTGACCAAGATGGGCCCCAAGATCGCGGTCCTGACCCTCGGTGAGGAGGGGGCCATCGCGCTCGAGAACGAGACGCTGGTGCGCCAGCCCGCGCTGCCGATCGAGGTCTACGACACCACCGGCGCCAGCGAGGTCTTTCGCGGCGCGTTCATCTACGGAACTCTGCAGGGCTGGCCGATCGATCGCTGTCTGCCGTTCGCCAACGCCGCCGCCGCGCTCAACTGTCGGCACCTGGGCGGCGTGGGCGGCATCCCGTCCCTCAGCGAAGTCACGCGCGTGGCGGGTTTGTCCGGGTAGGCCCGGCAGCGGCTACTTCGGGCCGCTGGATTTGGGGTCGGGGCCGCGGTGGCCGGGGGGGCCGGCGCTGGCGTAGAAGGCTTCGGTGAGGTTGGCGGCGGTTCCCCAGCGCGCCTTCGACCAGGTCGTCTCGTAGGCGTAGAGCAGGCCCAGCACGCCGCGCATCCCGCGCAGCGCGATGGGGCGCTCGGCGGCGACGTCCTTCTGCTCGCGCGGATCGGCGAATTCGTCGTACAGCTCCATGCGGCCGAAGCCTTTGTGAACCAGCCGATAGCGGTCGACCTTGAGGCCGCGCGCGACCTGCCCGTCGACGGTGAGCGCGGCGCGCGGCGAGACGCCCACCTCGTCGAACACCAGTGGGACCAGCGTGGTCCCTTCCATCTTGGGATCGGCCTTGGCGCCGGCCAGATCCAGCAGCGTGGGCGCCATGTCCATCATCTCGACGTCGGCGTTCACGACGCCGCCTTTGGGCAGCAGGCCCGGCGCCCGGATGATCATCGGGACGTGCGTCAGCTCTTGATAGACGGTGTCGCCGTGGCCGACGCTGCCGTGCTCGTAGAACTGGTCGCCGTGGTCGGAGACCACCACCACCACCGAGGTGTCGTAGACGCCCATCTTCTTCAGATCGGCGATGAAGGCGGCGAAGAGCGCGTCGCTGCCGGTGATCTCGGCGTCGTACAGCGCCTCCAGATAGGCCTTGTCGTTGTCGTTGATCTTGAGCTTGCCGACCTTGATGAGGCCGAGCTGCACGCCGGTCTTCACCGGCTTTATCGGTCCGTTGTACGGCTTGTTCCAGTATTTGACCAAGAACTCCTTCTTGGGCGTGTAGGCCACGTGGGGCTCGATGGTGGCCAGGTAGACGAACTCTTTCTTGGCCAGCAGCGGCGTGATCCAGGCCTTGGCGACCTTCCACAGGTAGTCCGCGCCGTTGGGGAGTGATTCGCGGATGAAGTTGCGGTCGATGTCCCAGCCGCGGTCGAAGCCCCACTTGGCCGAGATGTACCCGTTGGACGAGAACATCCCGGTCTTGTAGCCATCGCGCTTGAGCTCCTCGGCGACGAACGGAACCGTCGGCGACAGCTTCGACTCGTGGGCCGTCGCGCGGTGGACGGTTGGGTAGACCCCCGTCAGCAGCGAGGCGTGCGAGGGGAGCGACCAGGTGCCCTGGACGGTCGCCCAGGCGAAGCGGGTGGCGTCGGCCGCGAAGGCATCGTAGTTCGGCGTCAGCACGCGCGTCTTGGGGTTGTAGGCGTGCATCTTGTCGGCGCGGAAGGTGTCGACCATCCAGACGTAGATGTGGTCGAAGTGGGGCTGCGGCGAGGGCGGGGCGACGTGCGGTGGCGCGTCGACCACGATGCGCGGTTCGGCCCAGGCCGCGGCGCCCCCGTGCGAGATGAGGTCGATCCGCGCCGCGTGCCCGGCCGCTGCGCCGAGATCGAGCTGCAGATCTTCCCAGCGGGCCGCCAGCGGGTCCTCGTGCAGCGTGCGGGTTCGTTGCCCGTCGACCGCGATCCGCACCAGGGCCGTGCCGGCCGGCACGCCCTCGGCGCCGCTGGCGACCGCCAGGCGGGCACCCTTGGGGAGCTGCACGTAATAGGAGATTCGCCCGCCGTGACCACCGGAGACCAGCGCGCGCCGCTTCACGCCGCCGACGGTCGCATCGCGCGCCTCGACGATGGCCAGGTCGGTCGGCGCCGGTCCCAATGTCGCCGGGCCGAAGGCGATCTGCTGAACCGCCGCCGCCGAGCGCTTCCCGCCCGCGATGTTGGCGGCGCTCTTGAAGGTGAGGCGCAGGCGGTTGTCGCCGATGTGCAGGGCGTCGGCGGGAACGGCGAGGTCGTAGCGCTTGGCCGGGCCCGCGATGTCGAGCGTCCCGATCGGCTTCTCGTTGACGAAGACCGACACCTTCTGCTGAGGCGCCAGCGCGCGCAGCGTGATCGACAGCGTGCTCGCGACCGGTCCGGCGGCGGTCGACGAGCCGTCGCCATCGGCGTCGACCGGCAGGAAGACCAACGCGGAGAGGCCCGAAACCAGAGCCGCCGGCTTGCCTTGGTCCTTCTCGCCGACCAGCCAGGAGGTCTTCCACCCGCCGTCGACGTACTTGAGAAAATCCAGTCCGCCCGCGTCGATGACCAGACGGCCGTCGCGCTGCGAGACCGCGTGGACCCGGTTGGCGATGAAGTCGAAGGCCGTCCGCGAACCGCCCGAATCGGGCGTAGGCGGTGCTGCCGAAGGCGCCGCCGGAGCGGCCACCGCCACGGCGGTCGCGTCGAGTCCCGGCGCGGTCTTCGGCGCGCCGCCGCAGGTGGCCAGCAGGAACGCCGCAGCGGGCAGAATCCGAGCGCCGCGCAGGCGGCTCCACGGGCCGAAAGCGATTGCGAATCGTCTGGAATTCAAGTCGCACGGCGTATCGCGCCCGTGCATCGGCGTCAAGGCCCGCTCCGGACAGACCCGCTCCGGGCCGCCTAGTCCGTCGGTCGGCCGCCCGTGTTGTCGAGCGCGATCGTCTGGATCTGGTTGCGCGCGACGGTCATCGCGACGGTCATTGCGTCCCGGGCCTTGCGGCTGGCGACCAAAAGGATGGCCTCGGCGCTGAGCGCCACCCGCGCTGGGATCGGGACCAGGGTAACGGTCAACCGGGGCATGCCGCCGGCGAGCTCGCGCTTCTTGAAGGGCTTCTCGGCCGCCGTTTGGATCTTTCGAGCGGCGCGCGCCGCGTCCGCGGTGGTTCCGCGCAGCAGCGCGACCAGCTCCCGGTCGGCCGAGCGGGCCAGCAGGTCGTTGCCCTCGAGGGCGCTGCGGGCGATGGCCGTCGCCTCCCGCATGATCTCCTCGACGCCCACCTGTGGGTCTTGGTCGGGTGCGGGGGCCAGGTCGACCCCCAGGAACATCAGCACCAGTGCGACATCTCCGTAATGGGTGAACGATCGCTCGACGCGCAGGCGATCGAGGAGCGCGGCGGCGTTGGCGACCCCGGCGGTCGCATCGTGCGCCGCCAGATCCCGCGCCGCCTCCTGGCCGGCCGAGGCCGAGACGAAGACCAGCTTGAGGACCACGCTGTCTCCGATCGCCAGGATATCGCCGCCGACGAGCTCGTGGCGGGTCACGCGATCGATCCCCACGAAGGTCCCGTTGCGGGACTCGAGGTCGCACACCACGAGCTTGGCTCCGGTAGCGACGATGGCGGCGTGGTGCCAAGAGACTGTCGAATACGGCAGTACGATGTCGCCGTTCGGATCACGTCCGATGGTGGTCGTCTCTTTCGTGACGGGGAAAACGCGACCCGTTCCGTAGCCTTCGACGATGACGAAGTGGGGCAGACGACGCGCCGGCGCCTCCGATACTGCTTCCCTGTTGGTGTCCCTCCCTGGCACGTTGCGGCTCCGGATGAGGAGAAGGCGAAGGCGAAGGTCGAAAATAGCGATTGGCCATAGGGTTTGTCAAGACAAACCAGGTTGCGATGTGCGGATTTGGGTCGTTTGTCTCGACAAACGCGCCTTGGGCGACCCCGCCATAGCCTGCCGGCGTGCCCCGTCGAGCTAAGCCTGACGCCCTTTCGCTGGCGCTGGGTGCGCGCATCCGGGAGCTCCGCGAGGAGGCGGGGCTGACGCTCGAACGGCTGGCCTTCGAATCCGATCTCGGCTCGAAGGGGCACCTGTCTAACATCGAGCATGGGCTGGTCCGGCCGACCGCCCACACGCTAAGGACGCTCTCCGACCGCCTGGGCGTCGAGCTGGCCGACATGGTGACCTTCCCCGACGCCGGCGATCGGGGACGCCTCTTCGAGCTGACCCGCCGGATGGCGGCCACCCGTGTGCGGACGCTGCTGCACGAGGCCGAGGAGATCGTGGCCCGCACGCCCCGCCTGCGCGCCGCCGAGGGCACCGGCAGCTACCGCCCCCACCGCCGCCCCGGGTCCATCTAGATCGGGACCCTCAAAGGCCCTCAAAGGGTCCCGCGCCCCGAGCCCGACGCGGTCTAGCCCCGGGCTCAGGTCGTCGCGAGGCCGCGGGTCATCAGGACCTTGCCCGAGCGGACCAGCTCGACGATCTGGTAGCTGCGCAAGAGGCTCAGGAAGACGTCCAGCTTCTCGGCGGCGCCCACGATCCGGACGATCAGCGAGTCGACGCCGTAGTCGACGACCTTGGCGCTGTAGAGCTCGGCGATCTGCAGGATCTCGGTCCGCTCGGTGAGCTTGCACTCCAGCTTCACCAGCGCGACCTCGGTCTCGTAGACCGACTGCCCGGTGTGGTCGAAGGCGCTCACCACGTCGATGAGCTTGGTCACCTGCTTGATGATCTGCTCCAGCGTCTCCGGATCGCCGCTGCAGGTGATGGTCATGCGCGAGAAATCGCCGTTGGCGACGTCCGCGCTCACCACCAGGCTCTCGATGTTGTACCCGCGGCGCGAGAAGATCAGCGCGACGCGAACCAGCACCCCCGGTTTGTTGCGCACCAGGATCGACAGCGTGTGCAGCGGCGCCGGCGGCATCGGCGGCGCGATGTTGAGCGCGACGGCCGACATCTAGGTGCTCCCTTCGGGCTTGGCCATCTTCTGCTTGGGGCGTTCGATGAGCATGTCCCGCAGCGCGGCGCCGGCCGGGATCATCGGGAACACGTTGTCCTCTTTGATCACCTCGGCTTCGATGACACAGGGCCCATCGTTCCAGGCCATGGCCGCCTTGATCACGCGGTCGACGTCGGCCGGCCGCTTCACGTGCCAGCCCTTGATGCCGTAGGCACCCGCCAGCTTCACGAAGTCCGGGTTGCCTTCCAGGTCCACGCCCGACAGCCGGTTGTCGAAGAACAGCTCCTGCCACTGGCGCACCATGCCCAGGTAGCTGTTGTTGATGATGAGGATCTTGACCGGCAGCTTGTGCAGCGCGGCGGTGGCCAATTCGCACATCGTCATCTGAAAGCCGCCGTCGCCCGAGATCGACCAGACCTTCTTGTCGGGACAGGCGAACTGCGCGCCGATGGCGGCCGGGAAGCCGTAGCCCATGGTGCCCGCGCCGCCCGACGACAGCCAGTGGCGGTTTTTAGTGGTGCGGCAGAACTGCGCCGCCCACATCTGGTGCTGACCCACGTCGGTGGCGATGATGCAGTCGCGTCCGCCGAGCGCGTCCAGTCGATCGAGCACGTGCTGCGCGCGCAGACCACCCCGCTTGGCGTACTTGAGCGGGAATTGCCGCCGCCAGTCGGTGATCTCCTTGAGCCAACCGGCCGTGTCCAGCTTGCCCACCAGCGGCAGCAGGTCCTCGATCACCAGGCGCGCGTCGCCCGCCAGGCTCACGTCCGGGCGAACGATCTTGTTGAACTCCGCCACGTCGATGTCGACGTGGATCTTGGTCGCGCCCACGCAGAACTCGCTGAGCTTGCCGGTGATGCGGTCGTCCCAGCGGGCGCCGATCGCCATGATGAGGTCGCAGTTCATCACCGTCTTGTTGGCGTAGGCGGTGCCGTGCATCCCCAGCATCCCTTGGTGCAGCGGATGGTCTTCCGGGCAGGCCCCCTTACCGAGCAGCGTGTTGACGATCGGCGCCTGAAGCTTCTCGGCCAGCGCCATGATCGCCGGGCCCGCGCCGGAGATGACGGCGCCGTGGCCCACGTAGAGCACCGGCTTGTGGCTCTTGGCGATGAGCGCGGCGGTCTTCTTCAGATCGTCGGCGTTGGCGTGACCGGGAATGGAGTAGCCGGGCAGATCGACCTCGTCGACGAACGGCGCGGTGCAAGGTCCGCTGGTGATGTCCTTGGGCAGATCGATCAGCACCGGCCCCGGCCGGCCCGAGGTCGCCAGGAAGAAAGCCTCGCGGGCAATGCGCGGAATGTCGTTGGCGTCCTTCACCAAGTAGGAGTGCTTGACCACCGGATAGGTTATCCCCGTCACGTCGGCCTCCTGGAAGGCGTCTTTGCCCAGCATCGGCGAGATGGTCTGGCCGGTGAGCACGATCATCGGCACCGAATCCATCAGCGCCGTCAGCATGCCGGTGACGGTGTTGGTCGCGCCCGGACCGGAGGTCACCAGCACCACGCCCGGCTTGCCGGTCGCGCGCGCGTAGCCGTCCGCCATGTGCGTCGCGCCCTGTTCGTGCCGAACCAAGATCAGCTTGATCTTCGAATCCACCAGCGCGTCGAACATCGGCATGGCCGCGCCGCCCGACAGCCCGAAGACGTACTCGACCCCTTCCCGTTCGAGGCAGCGGATGAGCGCCTCGGCGCCGGTCTGCAGCTTGGCGGGGGCGACCGGTGCCGGCCGGGTGCCGGTAGATTCGGAAGGAGCCTTGCGGGCCAGTGGAGTTACGGACACGGGGAACCTCGCTTTCTTGTGGGTGCGAGGACAACGTACGTCTGGTTCGCATCTTAGTCCAGGCATTTGTAATTAAACTTTGCAGCGGGCAGCAAATCGCCGCCATTTGACGCAATGCTCGAACGGTGGGCGAAAAAAGCGATGTCGATTTACCGAAATTACTGCCGTTTGTCAGATAGCCGGGCGAGCCACCAGGTTTTCCCCTCGATGTCCTCGGCGAAGGGGGCCCAACCCTCGGTCCGCTCGACCGTAAATCCCGCTATCGCCAGCGCGTCGGCCACTTCCCGTTCGGGCAGGTGCCTCTCTTGGAGCCGAAACGAGGGTGCCGGCCCCCCTCGGCCTTGTCGCGAGATGGTCACCTCGGCCTGCCCGATGTCCGAGGTCCCATCGAATCGGGCGTCGATGGAGATTCGCCAACCCGGTCCCTGAAAATCATTCCGGCCGCGCCACCAGCGTTCGAAGCCCTGGCGGTTGGTCAGATCGAAGACCAGTAGCCCGCTCGGTTTCAGCGCCGTCGCGATGGCCGCAAAGGCCCGCGCCAGGGC
>DASRLC010000073.1:0-3341 GCA_035648655.1 Polyangia bacterium | reverse complement strand
GCCTCAGACTGTTCAAATATCGGCTCCCATCCAGCCAACGGCGCCTCAGGGTGAGCGAAAGACGCCCAAACTAGAGCCAGCTGGGCCGGTTCGCTTGCTCCAATCCTGGGATGCCTATCTCCTGTGCGTTCTGGAACAAGCTCTCTACGTCGTGGACCCGCACGCCGCCGCCGAGGTGGTGACTCGGCGCACCCTACACGCGGAACTCGCGGAAAACGAAGTGGCGACAGTTCCGCTTTTGAACCAGGCTCCTCTCCGACTGGATCCTCAACTGAAAATCGTGTTTCAGCACAAGCGGCCCCTCTTGAACATACTGGGCTTCGAATTCGCCGAGACTTCCGGGAAGGTCGTTCTGACTGCTGTCCCGCGTTGCCTGCAGTTCGTGCCGCCGGGGTCACTGGTGGCGGCCGTCATGCGGGAGGTACTGGCGGCTGCGACCGTTTCCCCGGAGCGCCGGATCAACCTCCTGGTCGATGTGATGGCGGCGCAACGCCGCGAATATGGCAGCGAGGAGCCTGCTCGCCTCGCTTCCACCCTGACAAAAGAGGATCTGACTGCCACGTGCCGTGCGGGAACCCGGGTGGCCATGAAGGTGACCCCCGAGGATGTCGCCGCCTCCTTGGCGGCGACCAGTCGCTGACCGTCGATATCTGCGCCGAGGTTGGGACGACCCCGCAACCTTGGAAGCGGGATACCGGGTTCGAACCCGCGACATTCAACTTGGGAAGGTCGGGCGCCAGCGTCGTCGGGGGTAGCACGGGGTTGCAAGCGGTCGAGAACATTGGGAATCGTTCCGAGAGCAATTCCCATTCTGCGCCGCCAGAAGCACCGTTTAGCAGCGATTTTGTGTCTGGCTTGTGTCTGGGAACAAGGGGGCCAGGGTCTTCGGCCGAGGCGAGCCAGGGAGGGCGTGATCGGTTGCTGTCGGTCAAGCAGGTGGCCGAGCACCTGGGAGTGACCACGGCGACCGTGTACGGCCTGTGCGCGCATGGCCGGCTTGCCCACGTCCGGGTCCTGAACGTCATCAGGGTCACGCCGAGCGACCTGTCCGAGTTCATCGCGTCGTGCCGCCGGCTAACGCGCCCGCAGAGCGCCACGTCAAATGGTCGACGCGGTTGAGCATCCTCCGGCATCCGGACCTCCCAATCGGGCGCTCCTCGGAGAGGAGCGCAACCGCGCGGCCAAGGTCGTCACTCCGGCCGAGCGCTCGGCCCGCGCGGCGCCCGGTGGGCCTTCGCGACTGCCCAAGAAAATGGGGTGGTCCAAATTTGGACCACGTGCTACTCTTTGATCACGCTCGACCACTTGAGTGTCCGGCGTCTCATCGGCCCGCCATCCGGACGCAACTGCGCGAACTTAATCTTCCGTCCGGAGGAACATGTCGATGCGACCACTAGCCCTAATTTTTTGGAGGTCAGACTCAGGCAATGAGCCGGTTCGAGACTGGTTGAAGGGCCTGCCCGCCGATGTCACGAAAGCGATAGGAGATGACCTCAGATACGTGCAGTGGGGGTGGCCCTTGGGCAAGCCCTTGGTGGATGGGTTCGGCGATGGGCTCTACGAGGTCAGAACCAAATACGAGCGGAACAACTATCGGGTGCTCTTCGCGTTCTCGGACGACACGATGATCTTGCTCCACGGTCTCCTCAAGAAGACGCCGAAAACGCCTAAGGCAGACGTGGCTCTCGCGCGACAGCGGCAGAAGGGGTGACGAGATGAACAAGAAGCACATGGGATCGACGCTCGACTCGCTCTTCGAGGAGATGGGCGTGCTCCCCGAAATGAACGAGCGCCTCAGCAAGCGGATCTTCGTCGAACAGCTCCGCGACGCCATGAAGCGACGCCGCATCTCCGTGTCTGAGTTCGCTCGGAGGATGAGCACCAGCCGCACGTCCGTACGGCGCCTGCTCGACCACACCGTGCCCGGCGTGACGCTCGATTCTCTTGTGCGCGCGTCGGCTGCGGTGGGGATGGGCTTTGAACCGCGGCTCATGGAAGCTAAGAAGCAGGCCGCCTACCTCCGAAAGTATGGGCCGCCCGCTCACGAGGATCCCAAGGCCGCGCTCCACGAAAAGAAGTACGGTCATCGACGAGCATAGCCCGCAGAGCCGGCAGTAAGCGGGACGGTGCCGGCCCGGACGCTCGGTGCCGCTGCTTGTCGGGACTTCGTACAGCGGCGAAGCTGTGACAAATACAAGCAATGCTTGGGTGAATATAGTTGACGGTCAGCAGTAAAGTTACTTCATGGCTAACAAGACCAAGAGACCACAGGATCCTGCCAAGAACCTGGAGGTCGTTGCTCAATTCATAAGCGACGACGTTCAGTACATTGTGCAGGCGTCCATGGTCCGAATGTATGCTCTCGGAAAGTTCTCTGAAGACAAAGAGCATAAGTTTTTTCGATGCCATCCCTGGAACGGTCTTCATGCAGCCGCCCTCGGCGCACTCGAAGAACGATGCGTCGTCCACATGTCGGAGGTTCTCAAGGCACAGCCGCTGAGCCTGCTGAGCGTGAAGGGGCTTGCACAAAAGGCTACCATCCGCCTCCATCGCATCGCGATCAGCCACCCGCTGGACTACAAATGGAGCGAGGCGGCCATGGCGCCATTCAAGAAGGCGAATCGGGACTATAAGGACGTCCGCGCGGCACTCGCGTGGAACATGCAGCGCGATATCAACGATGCACTTCGTCCCACCGGGAAGAGGCTATACAACGAGACAATCCCCGTCACGTGGGAGATGGCCCTCATGCTGGAGAATATTTTCCGCGCCTGCCTCAGGCCGGAAGAACTGAGCTTCGTTCCGGCCACGAAGGAGATTTTCGATGCCCTAGGCGTCTTCCGAGACAAGAAATTCGTGGCCTTTCTCGAGACCATGCCCGACGGCCAACGAGCACCAAAACCCGTGAAGTAGCTACTACTGGACAATCACGATCGCCTCGCCTCGCGGTCGAGGCCGACGGTCCCAGTCGCAAACACGGATCCCGTTGGACCGCGTTGGAGACGAGATAGCAACTCTTGGACCAGGCCATTGATGGGGAGATGATGCGCCGTCCGAACGTATCCGTTCGACGAATACCGTCGCTGACGCCGCAGATGGCGGGTGCTACTTGGTCTGGGGATGTTGGTCGAGCAAACCGAGGGATGCGCGCCTGAAGACGTTGGCGTCGAGTCGCTGCTGAGCGTCCATGTCCTCAAGGCTCTTCTTCCAGTTGAGCGGTGCGAGCTCCAGGACTCGGCGGACCGGCCAGCTCGGCAAGAGGCAGAAGAGGTCGCGGAGATAGGCGTAGGGCTCGATGTCGTGGAGCTGGCAGCTCGCCAGCAGAGAGACGAAGGCGGCGT
>DASRLC010000072.1:0-22933 GCA_035648655.1 Polyangia bacterium | reverse complement strand
CGCGCGGCCTGCCTAGTCCGGCTCGGCGACGCCGCGGGGGCCGACGCCGTTCGCGCCTACCTGCGCGCCTATCCGAGCGGGCGGTTCCGCAGCGAGGCGGCTGCGCTGGTCGTCGATGGGGCCCACGCCGCCGACGGACGCGCGCGCGCCCAGTAGAGACAGCCGTGCAGCGTCGAAGCCGGACGTCGTCCTCCCACGCGTTCACGCTGTGGCTGCTCGCCGCCCTGCCAGCCTGCGCCCAGACGGTGGTGCTCGAGCAGGGGGTGCCGGACGGCGGTGCCTCGGCGGGGAACGACGGCTCTTCCAGCGACGGCTCTTTCGCTGACGGCCACTGCGCGGGACAGTCGCAAACACCCAAGCCGCTGTCGCCGGAGGTGATCGTGGCACTCGATCGCTCGTCGACCATGGCGCCGCAGATCGCGACGGTGCTGGCGGCCCTGGTTCCCGAGGTGGAGAGCTATCAGAACGTCATCCGCTTCGGCTTCGTGGACTTCCCCGACAGTCTGCAGAGCTGTCCGGACAGCTGTTGCATCGGCGAGCTGACGCCACCGCCCGCCATGCCGACGAGCTACACGGTATTCGACGACGCCGCTTACGTTTGCAACACGCCGGGGACCGGGGGGTTCACCTGTCCGACCTCCGCGGCGCGCCCCACCGAAACCGCGCTGCAAAGCTGCGTGTCCTACTATCAAAGAGATCCGCAAACGGGAGGGCGCTTCGTTCTCCTCATCACCGACGGGGACCCGAGCGGCCAGTGCGGCGACGCCAAGGGGGACTGCGCAGACGCCGAGAACGAAGTCGGCACGCTCCACGGGCTCAACAACAATGTACAGACGGTCATCGTCGATCTCGGCATGCAGTCGGACGCCAACGACTGCCTCCACGAGCTGGCCACGGGACAGGGACAAAATGGGACGCTTTACTACTACTTCCCCGGGCCGAATGGGCTCAACGACGATCTCGCCAGCATCACCAACGTCATCGCGTCGGCCGCGTGCCACCTCACCCTCGGCACGCCACCGAACGATCCCACTCAGGTCTCCGTCAGCTTCTTTGGCTCGCCGATCGCCCAGGACAAGAACGACGGTTGGACGCTCGACACCGGGAACTCGGTGGGCCTCACGCTGCACGGCACAGCCTGCCAGAACTACATCAATAGCCACAATTATCCGCAAGGTCTAGAAGTGACCTCCGCGGGTTGCTCGACCAGCCGCGGGGGCCAGTCCACCTTCTAGGCCTACCCGAACGCGATCTCGAGATCGGCGATCAGGTCGTCGACGTGCTCGATGCCGATCGACAGTCGCACCAGCCCGTCCCCGATCCCCAGCGCGCGCCGCCGCTCGGGCGGGATCGAAGCGTGGGTCATGATGGCCGGGTGCTCGGCCAACGATTCGACGCCGCCCAGGGACTCGGCGCAGGTGAAGACCTGTAGCCGGCGCAAGAATGAACGCGCGCGGGCCAGCGCGCCACGCGCCCCGGGGCCGCCCCGGAGCACGAAGCTGAGCATGCCGCCGAAGCCCGACATCTGACGCCGCGCCAGAGCGTGCTGGGGGTGCGAGCGAAGCCCCGGATAAAACACGCGCTCCACCTCGGGGCGCGCCTCCAGCCAGCGCGCGATCTGGAGCGCGTTCTCTTGATGGCGCTCCATCCGCACCGCCAGCGTCTTGGTCCCGCGTAAGACCAGGAAGCTGTCGAAGGCCGGCTGGCTACCGCCCATCGAGTTTTGGACGAAGGCCAGGCGCGACCTCAGCTCCGGATCGCGACCCAGCACCGCCCCGCCCACCACGTCGGAGTGGCCGTTCAGATACTTGGTCGTCGAGTGCACCACCAGGTCGGCGCCCAGATCGAGCGGCCGCTGGAAGAACGGCGTCATGAAGGTGTTGTCGACGCACAGCTTGACCCCACGCCCCCGGCAGGCGCGCGCGACCGCCGCGATGTCCACCAGCCGCAGGAGCGGGTTGGTGGGGGTCTCCACCCAGCACAGGCGCGTGCGGGGGCCGATGGCGGCCGCCACCGCCGTGGGCTCGCGCGCGTCGACGTAGGTGAAGCCCACGCCGAGGCGCCGGAAGATCTTGTCGAACAGCCGGTAAGACCCGCCATACAGATCGTCGCCGGCCACCACGTGGTCGCCGGCCTCCAGCAGCGCCGCCAGCACCGCGGTCGAGGCCGCGACCCCGGCGTTGAACGCCATCCCCCAAGCGCCCCCTTCGAGCGCCGCCAGATTGGCCTCCAGCGCGAAACGGGTGGGATTCTGCGTACGCGAATACTCGAACCCGGTATGGACCCCTGGACCTTTCTGCGCGTAGGTCGACGTCAGGAAGATCGGCGTCATGACCGCGCCGGTGACCGGCTCCGGGGCCTGGCCGGCATGGACCGCCAGCGTTTCGATCCGCGGCGCGGCCGGCTGTCGGGAGCCGCGCGAAGCCCGCGCGCGCTTCACGTCCGACGCTCGGCCAAGAACTCGATGAGGTCGATCTTGGTGATGACCCCGATGATGGCGTCGCCGGCCTCGACCACCACGATCTGCGCGTCGTTGAAGATATTTCGCAGCAGGTGCACCCGCGTCCCGGGCGTGACGGTGGCGTAGTCCGACTCGATGAGCGGCTCGATGGGCGAATCGAGACCGGCCTCCCCCTTGACCAGGAAGTCGAGCAGATCGACCTCCGCCACGATGCCGCATAGACGCCCGCCGTCGCCGTCGAGCACCGGCATCTGCGAGACACCGGTGTCGCGCATGGTGGCGATCACGTCGCGCACCGATTCGCTCTTCTCGGCGGTCACGAGCGGCCGCTGCTTCTTGCGGCGCAACAGCTCGGCCACCGTGCCGAGCGGATCGACCTGGTCGAGGAAGCCGTTCTCGCGCATCCACTTGTCGTCGAAGATCTTGGAGAGATACTTCTGCGCGCCGTCGGGCAGCAGCACCAGAATGTTCTCCTTGCGCTTGGAAGCCTCGGCGTACCTGATGGCCCCCGCCACCGCCGCCCCCGAGCTGCCGCCGACGAAGAGACCCTCCTGACGCACCAACTCGCGCGTCATCAGGAAGCATTCCTTGTCGTCGACCCGCACGATCTCGTCGACGATCTTGAGGTTCATGGTGCTCGGCAAGAAGTCTTCGCCGATCCCTTCGACGTAGTAGGCGAAGGGGCGCGTCATCCGGCCGGTCTTGACGAACTCGTAGTAGAGCGACCCGATCGGATCGACGCCCACCAGCCGGAAGCCCGGCTTCTTCTCCTTGAAGAAGCGGCCGCAGCCCGAGATGGTGCCGCCGGTCCCCATACCCGCCACGAAGACGTCGACCTCGCCGGCGGTCTGCGCCCAGATCTCGGGCGCCGTCGACTGGTAGTGCGCCTCGGGGTTGGCCGGGTTGTGGTACTGGTTGGCGTAGTAGGCACCGGGCGTCTCGGCGACGATTCGCTTGGCGGTCTGGTAGTAGCTGCGCGGATCTTCTGGCTCGACGGCGGTCGGGCAGATCACCACCCGCGCGCCGAACGCGCGCAGCCCGGCCACCTTCTCGGGCGACATCTTGTCGGGCATGACGAAGACCGTCGCGTAACCGCGCAGCGCCGCCACCAGCGCCAGCCCCATGCCGGTGTTGCCGCTGGTGGCCTCCACGATGGTGCCGCCCGGGCCGAGCAGCCCCCGCCGCTCGGCGTCGGCCACGATGTGGCCGGCCACCCGGTCTTTCATCGAGCCGCCCGGGTTCAGGTACTCGCACTTGACGTAGATGTCGGCGGCCACGTGGCGCGCCAGCTTCTGCAGCTTGACGATCGGCGTTCCGCCGACCGCCTCGAGGATGTTGTTTTTGGCGCCCGTCACGACGCGCGCCTCACACCCGCACTACGCCTTGAAATGATCGCGCCCGTGCGCCGACCGGAAGTGCTCGACCACGCTCTCTTCCAGCAGATCCTGCATGGTCTGGCCGCCGTAGCGGGCCGCGATCCGATCGTCGTACTCGTCGGCGATGATCGCCACGTCGCGGATGGTGGTGGTCAGCTCTTCTTCGTCGAGCGTCGCCCCGCCCAGCAGCGTGTGCGAAAAGATGATGACGTCGCCGGCCGGCACATACGCAAAGGCGCCGAAGCGCAGCAGCGCATTCATCTCGAGGAGCTGCAGCGCCAGCGGCACCTCCATGGTGACCCCTTTGACGAGCTGGGCCACGCAGCGTACGACCGCCCGATCCGGGTTCCAGGCGATGACGTTGATCATGACGATCGACGATCCCTGTTTGACGACGTAGAGGCCCTCGTCGACCTTCTTGAACGCGGGGCTCTTCCGGAGCGTCTTTTCGATGAGCTGGCAGCTCGTCTTCGCAGCGGCGTTCATATCCAAATCGGTATCACGGATAAAGTAAACTGACCACCGCCATGCGTCCTTGCCACCATTGCGCCCACGAGAGCGCGGACCACCTGAGCTTCTGCTCGCGGTGTGGCCACCGGTTCGCCACCGCCACGACCGGCTTGCCGGCGCTGGCTGCGCTGGGCCCACGCGGGCTCGATCGGGCCTACGGCACGGCGGCCTTCTCGCGCACCCTGGTCGCGACGCCCGGCGGAGCCCGCGCGACCGGCTATCCGACAGTCGCCGGGGGCGCCCGGATCATGGGCGGCGCGGCCGCCGGGGCAGCCGGCGACTTCGGCAATCGGACGGCCCCGCGATCGGGCATCGGCTGGGCGGCCGGATCGATCGGCTACATCTACGTCTTCCTGCGTGGCAAGCTGGACGCCGGCGAACGGAGACGTCGCCTGGTCGCCGAGCGCCAGGGCGCCGAGGCTTTGCTGTCGGGGGCCCTCAACGAGCTGGCGACGATTGTGCTGCGGGAGGGGGTGCAGCACGCGGACCTGACCGGCCTGTTGGAGGCCACTGGGCGGGCCCACGCCCGCCGGGAATCGGCCGCCGCCGACATGGCGGCCTCGGCCACGCTGCAGCAGGCAGAGGCAACCCGGCTGGGGGCGCAGGAAGCGGCGGCCGAGACCGAGTGGACGGCCAGCGATCGCGCCAGCCGAGACGCCGACGAGATCCTACGCGCCACCGCCGCCGATCGGAACACGGCCGCCACGCGGCTGGCGCGGCTCAAGGACGAGCGGGCGCGCCTCACGCGCGAGCGGGCCAACCACGAAGCGGGCGGCGAAGGCCAGGCCGCCCAGCTCGCGCACGAGGCGCTCGGCCTTTCCGACGAGCAATGGGCGCTCGAAGAGCAGATCGAACGGCTCGATCGGCAGCTCGCCGATCTGCGCGACAGCTCGGCCGCCGCGCGCGCCACCGCTGCCGCGGCCAAGGCCAAGCTGGAACAGGCGGTGGCCTCGCGGCGCGAGGCGGCCTGGGCGATGGCGGCCAGCATCGCGGGTCGGCAGCGCGATCGGGCCGCCGCCGAGCGTGAGGCGGCCGAGCTGACCGAACAGATCGGCCGAACGGCCAACGAGCTGCGCCCTCCCCACGGCGTCTTGCTGTCGGCCTATCAGAACATCGATCGACTGGACGACACGATCGCCGATCGCAGCGCCCAAATCGCGGCGATCGAGCAGAGCCAGGCGCACTACGATCAGCGCAAGCTCTGGACCGGCGTCGGCCTCCTCACCAGCGTCCTGCTGGTCACCGCCGCCGCCTTGTGGGCCGCGCTCAAGTAGCGCTCCCGGCGACCGACGACCACCGCCTCAGGGAGGCGTTCCGGCCGATCCGCCGCGGGACGGGAAGGCCTCCGCGATCACCATCGCCCAAGCCGCCAGCAACAGAAGACCCCCGATCGGCGTCACCGCCCCCAGCGCCGAGACGCCCGTCAGGGCCAGCGCATAGAGGCTGCCCGAAAACACCGCCACCCCCGCCGCGAAGAGGCCCAGGATCAGGCGGCCGCGCCGTAACCGCTCCCCGCCCAGCGCAACCGCCAGCGCCGCCACGGCGTGCAACAGATGATAGAGCGCGCCGGTTCGATAGATCTCGAGCAACGCGGGCGTCAACCGTCCACGCAGGCCGTGCGCACCGAAGGCCCCCAGCGCCACTGCCGAAAAACCGAGCGCGCCCGCGATGGCGAGGCCGCCGCGCTTCACCACGACCAAGCCCGCCCTGCTCCCGGACGCGGACCGGCCAGCCAGACCCGCACCCGCTTCACGTCGACTGGCCCTGGCTCTCGCGGGACAGACCGAGCGCGCGCATCTTCTTGTGCAGGTTGGTGCGCTCGATCCCGAGCAGCGTCGCGGTCCGCGAAATGTTCCACCCGTTTTCGTCCAGCTTGATCCGGATGTACTCACGCTCCATGTGATCGCGAAACTCCCGCAGCGGCAACGCGCGCGCCTCGGCGGGCAGCTCGACCCGCGGCAGCATCGCCGGCGTGGTGGTCGACTCGCGCTGCTTGCGGGTCACCTCGGCCACGATCTCCTCGGGCAGATCGCCGACGCCGATGCTCTCCTCCGAGAGGATCACGAGCCGCTCGATCACGTTGCGCAGCTCGCGCACGTTGCCCGGCCAGGGATAGGCCGACAGCATGGCGATCGCCCCGTCGGAGATGACCTTGACCTTCATGCCGTTCTCGCGACAGGCCAGCTCGACGAAGGCCGACGACAGCAGCGGGATGTCGTCGGCCCGATCGCGCAGCGGCGGGGCCCGCAAGGGGACGACATTGAGCCGGAAATAGAGATCCTCGCGGAACTCGCCGGCGGCGACCGCCGCCTGCAGATCGCGGTTGGTGGCGGCCACCACCCGCACGTCGACCTTGAGCGCCTGCTCGCCGCCCACCCGCGAGAACTCGCCCGACTGCAGGACCCGCAGCACCTTGGCCTGCGCCGACGACACCATGTCGCCCACCTCGTCGAGGAAGATGGTCCCCCCGTCGGCGATCTCGAACAGGCCGCGCTTGCGGGCAGTGGCGCCGGTGAAGGCCCCGCGCTCGTGCCCGAACAGCTCGGACTCGATCAGCTCCTTGGGGATGGCCGCGCAGTTGACCTTGACGAAGGGCTTGTCCGCCAGCGCGCTGCCCCGGTGCAGAGCCCGCGCGATGAGCTCTTTCCCGGTGCCCGACTCCCCGGTGATGAGCACCCGGGTCCGGGTCGGCGCCACCTTGGCGATCTGCGCGAAGAGCGCGGTGATGGCGGCGCTCCGGCCGACCATCTCGAAGCGCTCCTCCGCCATGGCGCGCAGACCTTCCACCTCCCGCGCCATCGCGCGCCGCTCGAGCGCGTTGCGCAGCGCCACCATCAGGCGCTCGCGATCGAGCGGCTTTTCGATCAGGTCGTAGGCGCCCGCCTTGGTGGCGCGCACGGCGTCGGCCAGCGTCGCGTGGCCGGAGATCATGATGATGGTGGGCTGCGCTTCCTGGTTCTTGAGCTTGCCGATCCGCTCGATGGTATCGAGGCCCGAGATGCCGGGGAGCTGCACGTCGAGCAGCAGCACGTCGGCCGCCACCTCCGGCAGCCGCGCCAGCGCCTCTTCGCCGCTCGACGCCTCCTCGACCGTGAACCCCTCCCCCTCCAGCACCATCCGCACCGTACGCCGGATGTTCTTTTCGTCGTCGACGATGAAGATCGTAGAAGGCATCGCCTCGAACCCTAACAGGCTTCGCGGCCTGCCGCGACGAGATTGGCCGTCGGGATCGTCGGTCGAGATCGCCCGTCCCGGGCCCCGGGTCACTCCAGCGGCAGAACGCCCAGCTCGTCGCCCGGCGCGACGCCGAGGAC
This sequence comes from Polyangia bacterium, assembly GCA_035648655.1. Taxonomy (GTDB): domain Bacteria; phylum Myxococcota_A; class Polyangia; order Fen-1088; family Fen-1088; genus JADGRB01. The sequence goes on along the minus strand of DASRLC010000072.1, from coordinate 15,272 downwards.
GCGCTTCACATCGTCGGACAGGGCGACCAGGTCACCTCCGCCGGCTAAGGTGGACGGCGGAGGTGAAGCCAACACCTGCACGGCCGCGAAGCGGGGCGCCGTCGGTCGTTCGCGGGACACCAACATCCGGCGCGGCTGGCCCGCGGGTTCCGATTTTGAGATCACTCCCGCGACGTGCGCGACGCGGGTCGCCCGCACCAAGGTGATGTCGTCGGTCTTGGCGGCAAAGTGCGGTCCACCGTCGAAGGGGTCGATTCGGTTCGCGTACGAAAACCCGATCTCACGCAGCAGCCGCTCGACCCCTTTGGTGTCGGGCCCCACCTGTCCGATGAGCGCCTGGACGTGCGCCGGCAGGAGGCTCACGTAGATCGGATCCTGCGGGAACAGCGTGCGGATAAACTCTTTGTTCACCTGCGACAGCCGATCGGCCTCTTGATAGTCGAGGCCGGTGAACTTCCGGCCCAGCGACTCCCAGAGCAAGCTGGTCCCGTCGGGCTCGAGCGGCGGCATCAGCTCCGACAGCACCAGGTCGCGGAACAGATGTCGGTGGCGGGCGAGATAGAGGAAGCGCACCGAGGCCAGCGCCCGACCCAACCGCTCGGGGTGGCGGCGGAATTCGGGCCGCACCACCAACCCGCCGACCTCGGTAAGCCCTTTGTAGTTGTACCCGATGCGCAAGACCCGATGCGCGAAGTGGCGGTCCAGCGTCTCGCTATAGCGCTCCTCTTCGAGCACGTCGAAGAAGACGTGCGGCGCGCGCCGGCTGCCATGTTGTGCGAAGATCATCGAGGTCCCCACCACCTCGCCGGTGCCGGTGTCGGCCGCCACGAAGACGAAGCAGCGGTCCGCCAGCGGCAGCTCACCGGCAAACGAGGCGCGCGAGCGCTCGATGGTGGCCGTCAGCGACGGCCGATCGTCGGGCAGGTTCACGGAGTCCAGGTGCACCGCCGCCCGCTGCAGATCGTCGAGATCCTCGGGCGCGATGTCGCGAAATAAGAACATGATCGGGGGGGCGAACGGCGGAAAGTGGGAGAACAGAAAACGAAAAGGGGACAGCGAAGCGGGGGGGGCGCGGTCGGATCGTCGCTCAGTGCAGGTGGCGTCCGACCGAACCGGAGGCATCGGCGACCAGCGCGCCCACCAACTCGGCCAGGCCGCTCGGCGCCATCGGCCGCCGCGGCAGCACCGCGGTATAGTCGATCACGTTGACCGGTGGACGCCCCGCCCGGGCATCGCGCCGGTTCTCGCGCGCCAGCCAGTCCAAGACCCGCGGCAGCGCGTGGACCGAGGCCAGGTGGGTGTCGTGCATGAGCATGATCCCCCGTCCCTCGAGGTGGGCCAGCTTGTTGGTGAGGTAGGCGAACACGGCCTCTTCGTTGTCGCTCTTCCAATCTTGCGGATCGATGTTCCAACCGATGTCCGGCAGCTCGCGCGCGCTCAAAGCCGCCTCCAGCGTGTGGCAGAAGGCGCCGTAGGGCGAGCGAAACAATAACGGCCGCACCCCGGTGGTCTCGGCGATGAGCTCGGTGTTCGTGTCGATCTCTGTCGCCTGCTCGGCCGGGTTCTGGCAGAGGTCGTGGTGGTTCATGGTGTGGTTGGCCACCAGATGGCCGTGCTCGGCAATCTTGCGCACCAAATCGCGTCGCGCAATGTCCTCGGGCCGCTGCCCCGTGAGCCGCCAGCCGGTGATGAAGAAGATCGCCTTCAGCCCGCGGCGATCGAGCTCTTCCAGGATCAGCGGCGTACCGCGCAGGTCCGGGCCGTCGTCGAACGACAGCAGCAGCTCACGCGGCGCGGTGGCGGGCTGAAAGGCGGTGTGCGGACCGTGGCCCGGCGAGACGAGCGCGACCTGGCTGTCCATGGGCAGCGCCGCATCGACCGGTCGGCTGTCCCGCACAGGCTTGGCGCGCGCCCGGGCGACGCTGGGCGCATCGCTGCCCCCGCCCAGCGCTGGGACCAAAAGCGGCACCAGAAGGGCCGATAGCGCAACGAGCCGACGAACCACCAGCATGAGATCCTAGCGAAAACATCGGCAGCCCGCGAATCGACCCTGAGGGACGGTCCCCTCAGATCAGGGACGACCTCAAAACGGAATGTCGTCGTCGGAGGGCGGGCTGCTGGGCCCGGAATCGGCCTCTTCCGCTGGGCCAGAATCGCCGCGACCAGAGAATCCGCCTGATTTTCCGCGACCTTCGGTGCCACCCGCGCCTGCGCCGGCGCCCCCGCCGCTGCCCAGGAAGACCACCCGGTCGGCCACGATGTCGGTGGCGTAATGCTTCTGTCCGTCCTTGTCGTACGTGCGGGTCTGCAGCCGCCCCTCGACGTAAACCGAACGGCCCTTGGCCAAGTACTTATTGCAATTCTCGGCTTGGTCGCCCCAAACCGTGACCCGGTGCCATTCGGTCTTTTCCTGCTTCTGCCCCGACTTGTCCTTGTAGACGTCGGTGGTGGCGATCCGCAGGTTGCACAGCGGGCGGCTGGACGGCGTGTACTTCAGCTCCGGATCCGCCCCCAGGTTTCCGATCAAGATGACCTTGTTTACGCTTCCCATGGCGCTCTCCTTGTACCACGGTCATCGGGTCGCGTGGGGCCGTGGTTGCTGCTAGCGTCTGGGCATGCTCGCGCTGGGGTTGGCGTTGGTTTTGACCTCGGCCTCTCCGGGCACCGCGGCGGCCACGCCGTCCCGGGCGGCCGTCGAGCTCGGGCGTGGTTACGCCGCCTACCGGGCCGGCGCCTACCACGACGCCGCGCGGGCGCTGCGCGCCGCGCTCGACCAGCGGGTCCTCAATCCGGAGTGGGCCGCGTTCCTGCTGGGCGAGAGCGAGTTCTACGATGGCGACTACCGCGCAGCCGCCCAAGCTTTCGAACGCGCGGCGCACGGGCACGGCGGTCGGCCGGCGGCCATGGTCCCCTTCCGGATCGCCGACTGTCTTTGGATGCAAGGCGATCACGCCGGGGCGGCCAGGGCCTACGGCCGGCTGCTGAAAAAGGCCACCGCCACCATCGGAGACCTGGCGCTGGCCCGCTTCCGGATCGCCGACGAGCTTTCGGCCCATGACGCCGTGGCCGCACAACGTCGGTTCCTCGCACTGGCGCGCGAGTTTCCGTCCCACCCGCTGGCGGACGAAGCCCTCCGACGCGCCGGACCGGCCGTGCCTTCCACGCCGGCCACCGCGACAACCGCCGCCGAGCCGTCCGCCGGGCCCGGCAACCTGACCCCGGCCGATCGCTTGCGCCGGGCCGACTCGCTGACCAAGGATCGCCACTGGGACGAGGCGCTGGCCGAGCTGGCACTGCTCCCGGCCACCTTGACGCCCGAGGTGGCGGCCGAGCGGGACTACCAGATCGGGATGACCAAGTTCCACATGCGCCGCGACTACGCCAAGGCCGGTGAGCTGCTGCTCGCGGCCGCCCCGCGGCTGTCGGGCGACGAGGCCGCCTCGGCGTCGTTCCACGGCGCTCGGGCGCTGTCCCGCGCCGATCGCGACGACGAAGCCATCGTGGGCTACCGCAAGGTGGTGGCGCAGTTCCCCCGTTCGCGCTTTGCGGCCGAGGCGCAGTACCTGTCGGGGTGGCTCGACTACAACCGCGGGCGCTTCCGCGAGAGCCTACCGGCGCTGCAGGCCACGCTGGACCATTTCGGCAGCAGCGCGTTCGCCGACGACGCCGCCTGGTGCCTGGCCTTCGCGCACTATCTGCTGGGCGACACCGCCGAGGCGGCCGCCGGTCTCGAACGCTACGCGCGTCTGCCGGCGACCGGCGTCACCTCCGACGAGCGGACCGATCAGGTGGCCTATTGGCGCGCGCGGATACGCGAAAAACTGGGCCCAAAGGATAAATCGAAAGACGAGGCGGTCGAGGGCTACCGGGCCCTGGTCCGACGCGCGCCGCTATCCTTCTATGGCCTGCTGGCGCGGGCGCGCCTCAAGGAGACCGGACACGACGAGCCGGTCGCGCTGCCCGCCAAGAAGACCGCCGCTGGCGCACCGCCACGGCCGGGGCACGACCCGGCCGTCGCGCGCGTCGAGGAGCTGATCCAAGCCGGCATGAACGCCGAGGCGGGCGCCGAGCTGGAGAGCAGCGAAAAGGAGATCTTGAAGCGCGCCGGCGGCGACAAGGCGACGGCTTGGCTCCTGGATCTTTACCGGCGGGCGGGAGAATTCCACCACGCCTACCGCTTCGCGGAGTCGCACGGCGCGGCGGCGCTGGCGGCCGATCCGCACACCGACGCCGGCGTGCGGTCCTTCTGGGAGGCGGCCTTCCCGCGCGCCTACGCGCCGCTGGTCGAAGAGTACGGGCCCCCGGCCGGCAACCCCGATCTCTACCTGTACGCGATCATGCGCAAGGAGTCGGGGTTCGATCCGCACGACGTCTCGTACGCCGACGCGCGCGGCCTGCTGCAAATGATCCCGCCCACCAGCGCGCGCGTCGCCGCCACGGCCGGCGAGCCCTTCTTCGCCGACGAGCTCTACGACCCGGCCGTCAACATCCGCCTCGGGGCGCTCTACATCGGGGCTCTGTTCAAGAAGTTCGGCGGCGAGGTGCCCCTGGCGGCCGGCGCCTATAACGCCGGACCGCGCGCGATGGGACGCTGGTGCCAGCAGCACGCGGCCCACCCCACCGACGAGTTCGTCGAGCTGATCGCCTTCGCGCAGACGCGCGAGTACGCCAAGCGCGTCACCAGCCTGTACGCCAAGTACCGCTACCTCTACGGCCCCACGCCGTTCGAAATCCCGCTGCAGCTCGACACCAAGGTCACGGCCGGCGGCCCGGATTATTAGCCTTAGCCTGAGGCCGATCGGCCGCGCGAGCCCTAGGGCCGGGGGCGACGTATAATGGCGGGATGGCGAAGTTCCGTGGAACGATCCGCAAGAACGACCTCGAAGGCGGGCACTGGCAGCTGGAGGCCGACGACGGCACGGCCTATGTTCTCGAAGGGCCGCCGGTCGGGATCGAGCAGGACGGCGCCAAGGTCGAGATCGATGGAACGGTCGACAAGAACGCGATGGGATTCGCGATGACCGGCCCCATACTGCGGGTCAAGAGCGGCAAGAAGATCTAGCCTCGGGCGGACGAGGTTGGGGAATCGGGCGATCGGGAATCGGTTCGAGGGGCGTCGGGAAAATCGGAAATCAGGAGGTCGGCATGTCGAAGCGAAGCTGGGTCATCGGTGCGCTTTTCGTGGGTGGACTCTCGGCCCCCGCCGAGGCGGCGATCCGCAGCGTCCCGCAGATCTACCGGAGCATCCAAGCCGCGGTGGACTCCGCGCAACCGGGCGACGTCGTCGAGGTCGGTCCCGGCAGCTACTGCGGCGCGACCATCGACGTGCGGGTCGATCTCATCGGCCACGACACCCAGATCGTCGGCTGCGACGAAGGCCCGGTCCTGTTCGGCGATCTGCGGGTCGGGTTCTATCTACCCGGCGCCGACGGCACGAGCGGCGCCAGCGGCACCCGCATCGAGGGATTCCTCTTCGACGGGCGCGGCATCTCCGACGACAACCTCGACCCGCTGGCGTTGGGGGTGTTCGCGCGCTTCGCCGACGACGTGCAGATTGAGCGCAACCAGTTCCTGGGCGGCGTGCAGGCCATCACCAACACGGCCGGCGATCGCTGGCGGATCTCGGAGAACCACATCGAGGCGCTGACGCTGTTCGACTGCGGCGACGACGGGCTCTGCGCGGGCGGCGACGGCATCGTGGTGCAGATCGCGCGCGACGACATCGCGGCGCCCGGCGGGCCCGCCGCACCCGTCAACCGGCCGGAGGGAAACATTGTGGTCGACAACCACGTGGCCGGCGCCATTCCCGACGGCTTCGACGAGTTCTCGATGGCTGGAATCTTCGTGCTGGCCGCCGACAACACGCTCATCGCCCGCAACCGGCTGGTCATCCCCGACAACCCCGCGGCCGCGGCCTCGGGCGACGGCGTGCTGATTTCGAACGTCTGTTGCGATGAGCCCGCCATCCTGCCGGGCGCCCGCAACGCGGTCGTCATCGAAAATGAGGGACGCGGCAGTCAGTTCGCGGTGGTGGTCGAGGGAACCGGCGGCGCCAACACCCATGGGCTGATCTTGAGGGACGACCCGGGCGCCGTGATGCTCCAGGGACAGCTCGTCGCGACCGCGGGCAGCCGGCGCACGACCCGCCTCGATCACGGCTTCCGCCGGACGCTGTTCTAGTCCGCCGCGCTCGCTCGGGCGATGGAGACCGTTCATCAGGCGACCCGCAGGTACGAAGAGTGGCTGGGCGGGTTCATGCCGCTGGTACGTGAGGATCTGGAGGCCAAACACGGCCGCATGCGCCTGGGGCCCTTCCTGTTCATGCGGGCCACCTTCTACCGCTGGTGCCAACACTGGCGCGCCGGCGCGGGAGATCTGGCTAGGGCGACGCCGGTCTGGGCGGTGGGCGACCTGCACCTCGAAAACTTCGGCACCTGGCGCGACGCCGACGGGCGGCTGGTCTGGGGCATCAACGACTTCGACGAGACCACCACGCTGCCCTGGACCCAGGATCTCGTTCGCCTGGCGGTGAGCGCGCACGTCGCCGTGCGCGATGAGCACCTGATCATCCGTAGGCGGACCGCCTGCGAAGCGATTCTGGATGGCTACCGCGACGGCCTGGAGGCCGGGGGGCGGCCGTTCGTCCTCGAAGAATCGCACGGGTGGCTGCGGCGGGCGGCTACCGGCGACCTGCGCCACCCAACCGCCTTCTGGAAGAAGATGGACGCCCTCCCGACCGCCGGCGACGTCGATCCGTCCGCGATCGCCGCCATCTCGGAGGCGATGCCGAAGGGCACCGCCGCCGTGCGCCACACGCGCCGCATCGCCGGCATGGGGAGCCTGGGTCGGCCGCGCTTCGTCGGTATCGGCGAATGGTGCGGTGGCAAGGTCGCGCGCGAGGCCAAGGCCATGGCGCCCTCGGCCTGGCATTGGGCCTGCGGGCGACGCGCGGTCGGACCCGAGGTCTACACCAAGGTGATCACGCGCGCGATCCGCGTCCCCGATCCGACCGTGCGGGTGATCGGCGCTTGGTTGGTTCGGCGGCTGGCTCCCCACTGCACGCGCATCGAGCTGTCGGAGCTGCCCTCGGGCCGCGACGAGGCGCGGCTGCTCTATGCGATGGGGTTCGAGACGGCCAACGTTCACCTCGGCACGCCCGAAGCGGCGCGGACCGTCCGCAAAGAGCTGGCGACGCGCAAGTCGAGCTGGCTACACGACAGCGCCAAGCTGCAGACCGACGAGATCCTGCGCGACTGGAACGCCTGGCGCGCCAGCGCGCGCAGCTAGAGGTGGGTCGCGACGGCGGCGCGGTGCCAGCTCGAAGCTAATGGTCGAGGACCTCGAGCCGGACCGCCACCACCCCCGCCCGCATCATGTCGAGCTTGCGCGCCGCCCCTTCGGAGAGATCGACGATCCGACCGCCCGGGCAGCCGCAGCGATCGTTGACCCGCACCGTCACCGACCGGCCGCCCGGACGGCTGACCCGGATGCGGGTCCCGAACGGCAGCGTCTTGTGCGCCGCGGTCATGGCGTTCGGATCGTAGCGCTCGCCGGAGGCCGTCTTGCGCCCGGCGAAGGCGCGCCCGTAGTAGCTGGCCCGCCCCTCTTCTACCCGCGCTTCGACCCGCACCGCCGCGTGGCTGCCGCGCCGCGCGCCGGCCGTGCTGGCGCAGCCCAGCACCACCCCAGCGGCCGCCGCCGCTGCTAGAAACACCAGCCGCCGGCGGGCGGCCTGGCGCGCCTCAACGAGGCCGTTCGGGGTCGACACCCGCGTCCCCCTTCCGAGGCGGACCGTCCTCGATCACGCCTTCGTCCGGTGCCGCATTCGGCGGGCCTCCGGCAGCCATCCCCTGCGGGGCCGTCTTGTCGCCCCGGCTCTCGATGGTGCCGATGCCGTATTTCTCGAGCTTGTAATAGAGCGCGCTGGTCTTGATGCCGAGCAGGCGGGCCGTCTCGGTCTTGACGCCGCCGCTCTTACCGTAGGCCCGTTCAATGAGCTGACGTTCGAGATCCTCGATCAGATCCGGCAGCGACATCTCGCCGCCTGGCAACGTCAGCGCGTTGTCCGGCACGCCGCCCCGCACGGAAGCCGGGAGCGCCGCGATCTCGATGGCGGTCCCCTCGGCGAAGACCAGCGCCTGTTCGATCACGTTCTCCAGCTCGCGGACGTTGCCGGGCCAACCGTAGGCCCCCAGACGCGCCAGCGCCGCTTCGGAGATCGCGCTCACCGCCGGGTTGGTGCGGGCCGCCAGCTTGGCGATGAAGTGCGTCACCAGCGCCGGGATGTCGTCCTTGCGATCGCGCAGCGGCGGCACCTCGCAGGGGACCACGTGCAGCCGGTAGAAGAGATCCTCCCGAAAGCGGCCGGCCACCACCTCAGCCTCGATGTTCTTGTGGGTGGCCGAGACCACCCGCACGTCGATCTTGATCGTCTCTTCGCCGCCGACGCGCTCGAAGGCGTGCTCCTGCAACACGCGCAAGAGTCTGAGCTGCAGCGCGGGCGTGACGTCGCCGATCTCGTCGAGGAACAGCGTCCCCTTGTCGGCCAGCTCGAACCGCCCGAGCTTGCGTTTGATGGCCCCCGTGAAGGCCCCTTTTTCGTGGCCGAAGAGCTCCGACTCCAGCAAGGTCTCGGTGAGCGCGCCGCAGTTCACCTTCACGAAGGGGCCACCGGCGCGCTTCGATCGGGCGTGGATCGCGCGGGCCACCAGCTCCTTGCCGGTCCCCGACTCGCCGTGGATGTAGACCGACGCGTCGGTGGGCGCCACCTTCTCGATGGTCTGGAAGACGGCGCGCATGGCGGGGGTTTGGCCGACGATCTCGGAGAAGCGATAGGGCAGCGCGGCATCGGCCCGCAGCGCCGCGCTCTCGGCCTCGGCCCGCTCGCGGGCGTGGCGCTCGGCCCGCAGCTCGAGTGCGCGCGCCACCTTGAGCCTCACCACTTCGGGCGCGAAGGGCTTCTGCAGAAAATCGAAGGCCCCCAGGCGCATGGCCTCGACCGCCGTCTCGACGGTGCCGAAGGCGGTGACGATCATGACCGGGCACTCGGGATCGCGTTCGCGGACCGCGCGCACCACCTCGAGCCCGCCCACCCCGTCCATCTTGAGATCGGTGATCACGAAATCGACGCCGCGGCGTCCGCCGGCCGCCGCGACCTGTCTGAGCCCGTCGGCGCCGCCGGCTGCCAGCACCGCCTCGTGCCCCATGCGCCGCACCGTGGCGCCGAGCCCCTCGCGCATCGTCTCGTTGTCGTCGATGATGAGGACGCGGGCCATCTCGGGTAGCCTACCCCCGTCTCAAAATGTCAGACAAGACCGCTCCCCGGAATCGTAAATCCCCGCTTGACCTTTTGCGGCCAGCCGTGCGCGCCATGGCCGCCTACACCCCCGGCGAGCAGGTCGCCGATCTGGTCAAGCTCAACACCAACGAGGGCGCCTTCGGCCCCTCGCCGCAGGTGATGGCCACGCTGGCCGCCATCTCTGACGAGTCTCTGCGCGTCTATCCCGATCCGACCTGCCGCCAATTGCGCTTGGCCGCGGCCGCCCGCTTCGGGGTCAGGCCGGAGCAGGTGCTGGTGGGCAATGGCTCCGACGATTGCCTGACCATCCTCTATCGGGCCTTTTTGGACCTGGGCCAGCGGGTGGTTTGCCCGTGGCCGACCTACGGCCTCTACGACACGTTGGCGGCGCTGCAGGGGGCCAAGTTGATCCGGCTGCCGTTTCAGCAGATCGCGCGCCGCTACGAGCTCCCGCCCGACCTGACCAAGCAGCGCGCCAAGATGATCGTCCTGGCCAACCCCAACAACCCGTCATCGACACTGATCCCGGTCGATCGGCTGCGGAGGCTCTGCGGGGAGGCGGCCGATGCCCGCGCGGGCGCTATCGTGGTGGTCGACGAGGCTTACATCGACTTCGCGCTCGGGGCCGGCGTCGACGCCAGCATGCTGCCCTACCTCGATCAGCACCCCAACCTGGTGGTGCTGCGGACGTTCTCGAAGAGCTATAGCCTGGCCGGCGCGCGACTCGGGTTGCTGTTCGCGGACGCTCCGTTGGTCGAGGCGCTGACCAAGGTCAAGGACAGCTACAACGTCAACGCCATCTCGCAGGCGCTAGGGGTGGCGGCGCTGGCCGATCGGGTCCACCACGAGGACAGCGTGCGCCGGACGCTCGACCAACGTGCCCACCTGGAGGCGGCGCTGGCCGAGCTCACCCCCGCCGCGTCGGCAGCGGCGCTCAGCTGGCCCGAGCCGGCCGCGAACTTCCTGCTGGTCGAATTCGGCGAGCGTGCCGAGGAGATCTACCGCGCGCTCAAGCAAGAAGGGCTGCTGGTCCGTTGGTGGTCGACGCCCGAGCTGCGCACCAAGCTGCGGATCAGCGTCGGGAAGCCGCAGGACAACGACCGCCTCGTGGCGGCGCTGCGGAGGCTGCTGTGACGGCGGGCCGGATGCGCGTCGAGATCGAGCGGCGCTGGCCCCTGGTGGCGGTGCTCGCGCTGGCCCCGCAGGTCGCCTGCGGCAGCTCGGCTGCGCCCCACCTCGACGTTCAGGGAAACGACGCCGCCGCCATCGAAGGCGGCTCGGACAGCCTCGATGCCGGCTGCGGCGCCGAGCCCAGCCTCGGCATCCCCTCGCCGACGTGCAACGCGATCGCCAACGGCGCGCCGAGCGTGGCGTTCACCGCCGAATCGGCCGCGCTGCCTGCGTTCACCGGCGGGCAGATCGCCGACGGCCTCTACTTCGCGACCGACGTCGTGGGGTACGGCACCGTCACGCCGGCCGGCCGTCGATTGACCCTGGCCGTCACCGGCGGCGGGACGGCGTTCTTCTGGAATGGCCAGGTGCTCGATGGAACCGCCGAGGACATCGAAGAGACGTTCGCCGCCAACGCCACCGCGACGGCCTCGGGAAGCACACTGACGCTGACCACCACCTGTGCCTCGGTCTCCCCCTCGCCGCTGCCGCCTTCGATGAGCTACACCGCCTCGACCACCACGCTCGCTCTGGCGGTGTTCACGGGCGCCGGCAACGCCGCCGTGACGACCTATACCTGGCAGGGCTGCCTCAGCCGCGCGCCACTTGACGCCGGCGGCTCATAGCCCGACACCACCGCCATACCGCGGTAGAAGGCCTAAAACTCGAATTTACCGAAGGCGCCGAGGTTCTTGAAGGCCTCGACCAAGCGGGCGGTGATCCCTTTCTCGCCGATGTTGAGCCAGCCGCGCGGGTCGATGTACTTCTTGTTGGGCTTCTCGGTGCCCTCGGGGTTCCCGATCTGCGAGTGCAGGTAGGCGCCCTTGTCGTCCATGAACTGCTTGATGGGGTGGGTAAAGGCCCACTGGGTGTCGGTGTCGATGTTCATCTTCACGACGCCATACGAAACCGCCTCGCGGATCTCATCCTGCGACGAGCCCGAGCCGCCGTGGAACACGAAATTCACCGGCTTGGGTCCCGTCTTGCGCTGGGCCTGGATGAACTTCTGCGAGTCGCGCAGGATGGTCGGCTTGAGCTTGACGTTGCCCGCTGCGTAAACCCCGTGGGTGTTGCCGAAGGCGGCGGCCACCGTGAAGCTGCCCAGCGGACCCAGCGTGTCGTAGGCCTTGAGCACGTCTTCCGGGCTCGTATAGAGCTTGTCGTGCTCGACGCCCGAGTTGTCGACGCCGTCTTCCTCGCCGCCCGTGATGCCGAGCTCGATCTCCAGCGTCATGTTCATCTTGGCGATGCGCGCCAAGGTCCGCGCGCTGATCTCGATGTTCTCGGCCAGCGGCTGCTCGGAGAGATCCAGCATGTGCGAGCTGAAGAGCGGCTCGCCGTTGCGCGCGTAGTACTCCTCTCCCGCCGCGATGACGCCGTCGACCCAGGGGAGGATCTTCTTGGCGCAGTGATCGGTGTGCAGCACCACCGGCACACCGTAGGCCTTGGCCAGCGTCCGGACGTGCAGCGCGCCGGCGATGGCGCCCGCGATCGACGCCTGCTGCGCGCCGTTGTCGAGCGACTTGCCGCCGTAGAACTGCGCGCCGGTGTGCGAGAATTGAATGATGATCGGGGCCTTGGCCTCTTTGGCCGCCGCCATGGCGGCGTTCGCCGAGCTCGATCCGATGGCGTTCACCGACGGCAGCGCCGCTTCGGCTTCTTTGCAATAGGCGAACAGCTCTTTGAGAGCGTTGCCCGTCACGACCCCTGGCTTGAGCTGCATGGTTCCCATTGGCGGCCGAGTATAGGACGGGCGCGGGAAGGTCGGGCGCGGTTTTCGACGCTATCTCGCGGCAGGGACCCCCGCGCGTTTCGGGGGCGTCAACGCCGGCGCAGCGACCGCAGCAGATTGAGTGGGTGCAGCACCCGATGGAGTTCGACGCGGGTCACCGGCCGGGGCGCCACGCGTTCCCGGAGCGCGCCCGCGATGAGGGCCGCCGTCGGCGTCTCGTCGGGCGTATAGAAGAAGTCGTCCGGGAACAGTGAGACGGGCAGACTCCCGTCCGTGGCGCGCTCCGCCAGCAGGTCGGTCCGCCCCAGCGCCGGCGTCCAGGAGGCCGTGGTGTCCAGCGACACCAGCCGGGCCGCCATCGGCGAGGAGAAGCTGGTCCCGTCCAGCCAGAGCAACCAGTCGCCCGCGTAGGGGGCCACCACCGATTGGCCCGGCGCATAGACGTCGACGCAGGCGCCGAAGTCCGAGAACATGTTGCGGACCTGGTTGCCCGGGTCGTAGCTGCCGACCAGCAACGACAGCGGGTCACCGATGTCGCAGGCCAGCGAGTCCGCGCCGCTGTCGATCTCCGAACCGTCGTTTCCGGCCGCCTGTACCGTCAGGACCGCCGGGCCGGTCAGGGTGGCCGCGTGCGCGATCTGGATCTGGTCGAGGATCGAAAAGTAGGCCGACAGATCGACGGACGACGGACAGTTGGCTGCGGTCTGCATCGCCTCCAGCGCGGCCCGCGAAGACGACCCGAAGCTCTCGTTCACTAGGCCCACGTCGTACTTGCCCTGGGCGGTCGCCAGATCGCCTTCGACCTCCGCCGGCTGGTTCACCAGGGCGGCGTTGACCTCGGGATCGGAAAGGAGCTGCACGGCCTGGTCGATGTCCGACTGCACGAAGCAGGTGAACGAGCTCTGGATCTCGGCGTCCGAGGCCAGCTGCCGCTCGACCAGCACCAGCCGCGCCGTCGGGTTGTCGTGGACGACGGTGCCGGAGGTCGCGGTGCCATGGTAGGCGAAGGTCTGGAACTCGTTGTCGAGCACCTTGGTGATCGCGGTGTACTCGGCCTGGGTGAAGGCCTGATTCCCGCTCTGGTTGGCGCGCACCATGGCGTTCCACCGCGTCCGGTACTGGGCGATCGAGGCGAAGGGATCGGGCTTGGCGCCGATGCCGACGGTCAGGTGACAGCTGTCGTCGGGGCCACTCAGTGCGGCGAGCAGAGCCTGCTTGATCTGATCGAACGAAGCGCCCGCGTCGGGGCCGCCCGCGTCGAGCGAGGCGCCGCCGTCGGCGCCGTCCGACGTCTCGTCGGCGCAGGTCTCGGTGTAGACCGCGGCCACCCGCCCCTGCAGCTCGGAGATCGAGAGATCGAATCCCTCGTCGATGACCATCACGTTTCGTTGCTGCTGCGGGCTCGGCGCCACCAGCGAGAAACCGTCGCCGCCACAACCGACCGACCACAACGCCGAACCGGCGCACGCCACCGCCCAAACCAACCGCTCCCGCCGCATTCCAGGCATCATCTCACAGGGCGGCCCGCGCCCTCAATTCGCGAGCAGCACGAACCGACGGTTGCTCTCGGGCGCCCAAGCGTCTCGGTTGAAGTGCGCGAAGCGCCGCAGCCGCGCGAAGCCCGGCGGCGTCAGGGCCCCGAAGATCAGCGCGAAACCGCTGGGCGACCCACGATCGGGCACCACCGCCCGATAGGCCCGATCCCCCAGCGGGTGGGCGTCGGGCCACGACACCGGCAGCTCCCGCGCCAGGCTGTTGAACGGGGCGGCGCCGATCAGCACCAGATTGAAACGGGCCCGATCCTCGGGCGTCACCTCGCGATCGGCCTTCACCAAAAAGTGCGCGGCGACCATCGGGCCCCAGTCGGCCAGCGCCGCGGCCAGAGCGCGCGCGGCGGCCACCGCGTCGGGTGGCCCGTTGGTGCCGTAGACGTAAAGGTGCGGGTGCTCGCGCGGGACGCTCTTGCCGGCCAGGTCCGGGATGGCCTCCCCGGCCGGCGGCGGCGGCGCGGCCGTCTTGGGCGCTGCCGGGTCGCGCTTGATCGACGCCAGCGTCCGCAGCAGCGCCGCGCCCTTATAGGCCGGCACCCAGGCGGCGTGCCCGACCCCCGGGAACTCGGTGTAGCGGACGTTCTTGCCCAACCAGCCGAGCGCGCGAAATCGCTCGACCATCCGGCGCGAGTCGGCCACCGGCACCGTCGGATCTTTGTCACCGTGGAAGATGAGGATCTGCATGTGCGCCGCGTTCTCGGCGATCGCGGGCGGCGACAGCGCATCGAGCCGGGCCAGATCATAGAGCGCGGCGTCGGCCGGGCGGATCATGCGGCGGTAGTCGCTGATGGCGCACACCGGGGCCAGCGCGGCGAACAGCTCGGGGTGGCGCAGGCCGATCTGCCAGGTCCCACCACCGCCCATCGACATGCCGGTCAGGGTGATGCGATCGGGATCGATGTGGTAGGCGCGGCGCACGTCGGCCAGCACCCGCATCACGTCCTCGCCACCGAGCCCGTCGTAGCCCATCATCTCGCCGCGACCGAATGGCGAGACCACCAGCGCGGGCACGTCGGGCAGCGGCAGCGCGTTGCGCGACGCCTCCGCGTCGGTCTCGCCGGGTCGATTGTCGAGGCCGAACACCCGCCGCAGGTTGTGCCGGTGATCGGAGAAGGCGCCGTGCAGAGCGACCACCAGCGGCCACGACCGGTGGGGATCGTAGCCGAGCGGAACGTAGAGCGCATAAGGCTGCAGGCTCCCGTCCCAGTCGGCTCGGTAGGCCTTGACGACTTCGCCGGTGGCGGTGCGGTAGGGGTCCTCGCCGGCGGCGACCCGATCGGCGAAGGCGCGGGCCGTCTCGAGGCTCTGGCGGACGAAGTCCCCATCGCGCGCGGGGACGGTCACGTGGGCCGCGCGCAGATCGGCGTCCTCGATCAGGCGCTCGATCGAAGGCAGCGAAATTTCGCGCAGGATCTGCCGAGGGTCTTCCGCCGCGCCGGCCTTTCCGCCGGCCGTACCGAGCTTGGCGCGGGCCCGGGCCACCGCGGCCAGGGCGGCCTCACGCAAGGCGACGACCTCGGAC
>DASRLC010000071.1:0-10924 GCA_035648655.1 Polyangia bacterium | reverse complement strand
CCTGCGCCTGCGCCCGCTTGACCATCTTCACCCGCAATGCCGCCTTCTGTCCCGCTATTCTGGGCACAGGTCACGCGCTGAACGCAGACGGTGTTATCGTCGCAGCAGTATCCGGACGGGCACGGACACGCTGCCCCCTCGATCGACACCGGACGGAGGCATCCGCCGAGCGCCGCTGAGGAGAGGACCAGCGTCGCAACCGTCCACGCACGCGTCATTCGTGCGTCTGCCGATTCCAGATGAGCAACGCGGAGGCGATGGCCGTCAGCGCGACCCCTCCCGCGAGCGTCACATCGATCCACGCGTTTCGCCCCGCGAGCTCCTCGTTTAGAACGGCCCGTTGCTTGCCGTTCGCGGTCTCGGCGTCTTGGCGCAGTCCGACCGCGCTCCAGGCGATACCGCCCGCCACGGCCATTGCCGCAATCCCCGTTGCCCCCATCGCCAGCGCCGTCGTTCGCTGCTGCTTGTGCGTCCAGAACGGCCGTTCGAGGCGCAGGTCGGCGCCGCTATTGGAGACCACCGTCACGTCAGACTCGAGCGGTGCGGTCAACACGCTGACGTCGAACGGCAGTGCGAACAGCAACGCGAACGCGTCATGCAACGCGCCACGCGCCAGAAGGCTCCTGGGCTGAGGGCTCTCGCGGGCGAGATCGACGTCGGCCCCTTCCATAACTCGATACTCGGCGTCGTTCGTCAGCGATTCGACGAACAGTACGTGGCTGCCCCATGGCTCGGCCGGAAGGGCGAGCGTTAGGTGCTGCAGCGGCCCCGGGTGGACGTCCGCCCAGCGAACGTCAAGTCCATCCTCCAGCACCTGACGACCGGCCAGGCCAGACCCGAACCGGACGTGACCTGCGACCGCATCCCTCACATCGACGAGGACGTCGTCCCCGTTGGAGGGGGCGCGGGCCAGAATCTCCGGTCGGTACCGATCGTTCCGTACCGCCTGGTTGGCGACACGCACGAACGCCGCGAGCTCGGCGTAGGTTATCTGCCCGTCGCCGTTTGCATCGGCACCGCCGAGCAGCCCCGATCGAACTTCGTGTGAAAAAATGCCGCCTGGAACTCCTCCCATTCGTGCGTAGTGCCTCCGGATGAGCTGGCCAGCACGAACCCAGTGTTGCGAAATCGGGCCGCGGTGCCTGTGGTGAAGTACGGCTCGGGCCATGGACGACGTGTCCCCCCCGGACCCCGGTCGTAGACGATGTAGTACGACCGACAGGCGTCGATGATGACGTGATTGGTGTCGGCGCCCGAGACCGCCAAGATCTCGTCTTCGATCTCCCGTCGCAGCAGTCGGCCGTCGGCCAGTCCCACGAAGCCTTCGCCGTTCTCTTCGTCGCCATGTCCGGCATAGATGAAATAGAACGCCGTGCGGAGGCCCTCGGCGCGGGCATGGTCGATCTCGCCTCGCAGCCGCGCCATTGCCCGCTTCACTTCGGCGTGCGTGGGGCTGCGGTGGGGTGGTGCGTCGGTGCCATACAGTCGTTCGCTCTCAGCATCGAGGTCGGTGAGCATCTCCACCTCGGCGCCAAACGTCCGAAACAGCACCGTCCACCTAACGGCATCATCGTCCGCGTAGCGCAAGGTCGCGAGGCCCGGCCGCGGGGGGCGATTGCTCCCCACCACCAGCACGAAGCGCTTCACCGGTGACGACGATCGAGTGGCTGCTGGGGCGGCATCCGCGACGGCGGCGTTCGGGGACGCGAGGGCGCGTCCACCTCCGGCGAAGGCGAGCGCGGCCGACGCGTAAGCGACTGCGGTTCGGACGAGGCCGTTCACGGCACCACTTCCAGCAGGCGGGAGAGCTGCTCCCCCCCGTCGATCGGAAGCGGAATCGTCTCGAGCGCTGTCACCGACTCCCCGTGCAACCTCCACGCCTCCGATATCATATGCTCGACCTCTTCGACGTGTAGTGGCCGCCGCGAGAACAGGGCAACCATCCGGAGAGGTCCAACGGGCAGGGGGTGACGAATCTCCTCGGCCAGCTCCACGCCCATCGCGTGCGTCCGGATCGCCGGCGCCGCGGGATTCTGGCCCGGCTCCTCATAGGCCGGGTAGTACCAGTGGACGTCGCCCTGCACGTCGACGGCGAACACCATCAGATAAGTGAGCTCGGCCCCCGGGTTGGAATACGCGATCAAGATGCCGTCGTTCGCGTGGATCGTCCGGTCCACAGGCTCTGCCTGGTGGTCTCCGACTGTTCTGAAGAGATGCACGGTGGGCGCACCTGCCTGTTCCGAGGTGGTGCCCCGCGCCACAGGCTCAGATACCGTCTTGACGTGGGCACCGACGGCGGCCCAGACCAGTACACCCGCGAGTACGCCTGCTCCGAGGAGCGCCGATGGCCGAAACGACCGCCGGCCCGCCCCCAGCGCCGTCGACGACGCCCCTCTGAGAGGGGACTCCGTGCGCGCAGAAGCTAGGATCGATTGCCACAGGCGCTCCTGCTGGCGCGCGTCACCGTCGGGCAAAGCACGTTCGTGGACCAGGTGACGTTCGTAGCGGACCCGACATGCGTCGCAACGCCAGAGGCGCCCGAGCATCTCGGGCACGGCGGCCGGACGGAGCCTTCCCGCGAAATAGCGACCGACCTGACGGACGTGAAGGGCATGAATCAAGGTGACATCTCGGCGACGAATTCGCGCAGCTTCTTGCTCAAGCGATGCTCCCACCCTTCGAGCGTCGAGCGCGGTATTCCAAGCTGGGCGGAGATCTCGACCTGCGTCTGGCGGGCCAAGAAGCGCATCCCGAAAAACTGTTTCTGGGCCTCGGGCACTTCCGCTGCCAAAAACCGAGTGAGCACATTGCGTGCCTCCAGGCTCCCTTCGCCGGAGTGCGCATGCAGGCCCAACTCCGGCGGAGGCTGGCGGCGGACCCGGCGAAGGTGCTCGAGGGCCTTCAGCCGAGCAATCTGCCGCAGCCAGGCCGCCAGCGCCCCGCCTACAAACTAGGCGCGCAACGCCCGATTCCGGAGCAGCTCGACGAACACGTCGTGGACGACCGACTCGGCCTCGGCCGGCCCCGCATAGCAGGAGGCCTCTCGCAGCAGCACGGTCCGGTGCGCGACATAGATTGCCCGAATCATGGCTTCGTGCCCGGCATGAAATGCCTCCAGGTCAATCCCGGTCCCCCGATTCGCCTCCGTCGCCTGCACGAGTCTTCATCTCTTATGTCTCACGGCCTCAAGAAATGACGAGCGATTTTCATTTCTCTCCGCCCGGCGCTGCGGCCTTGGGATCGGCCACCCTGGGCGCGGTGCTGACCGGCATGGGCAACGACGACCTCGATTGGGCGCCAGCGTCCCGGCAGGCATGCCCCGGTTTCTAGAAGCCAGCCCGCAAGCCACTTGGAGAAGCCGAATTCCTGAGGCAGCTTAGGCGGGACGATGAGCGCCGCGCTTTCACATTCGACGCCCCGCGCGCGTCGCCCCGGCGACGCCTTCCTGGTCACTGGCCTGGCGCTCGTGTTGGTGGTGGCGCTGAGCGCGATGGCGGTGCGCGCCTACGCCAAGGCCACCCGCCTGGCCGATCACATCTTGAGTGTGCGGCACGAGGCCGAGGAGTGGCTTCGCGTCCTGCTCGACGCGGAGACGGCGGTCCGTGGCTACGTGGCCAGCGGCGAATCGATCTTCCTCGAGCCCTACGCCAGCGCCGTGGTGACCGAGCGCCAGCAGGCGACGGTGGTCATGGCGCTCATCGCCGGCGATCGGGCGGTGGCGGAGCTCGGCGACCTGGCGGGCCGCGACGCGCAGTCGACCATGAGCGGTCTCGGCGAAATGGTGTCGCTGATGCGCGCCGGCCGGCGCGGCGCGGCGCTGGCGGTCCTGGCCTCGGGCGACGGCAAGCGCCGCATGGATCGCTTTCGCCTGGACGTGCGCGGTATCCGCGAGGGCGAGGGCGAGCTGCTGGCTCGACAGCGCGTGGTCGCGGCGTCGGCGGCCGCCTGGGCTGTGTTTGGATCGATCTCGCTGACGGTGTTGGCGTGCGTCCTCATTGCCTTCACCTGGCGGCGCGAACGGAGCCACGGGCGCCTGGTCGAACAGTTGGCCGAGGATGCACGGCGGCGCCTGCAGTCTCTCTCGGATCTGGCGGGCACGTTGGCCGAGGCCCGCACCCGCGCCGACGTGGCGCGCCGGGTGGTCGAGCACGGGATGCGGGCGGCTGGCGCCGACACATGCACGCTCTACCTACTTGATGCGTCGGGAACGACGCTGGACCTGATCGCCGATCGCGGTGTGGCGCCGGAGATCATCGAGCGGATCCGGCGCATCAGCGATACCGAGGGGAACCCGGACGTCTTGAAGCGCATGAAGGAGGGCCTCGGCACCTGGGCCGAGAACGAGGCCGACTACGCCGCGATCTATCCTGGCCTGGCCACGGCGCCCTCGGCGCAACCGCGGGCCAAGGCCTTCTGGAGCACGCCGCTCATCGCCGAGGGACGCTCGCTTGGCCTCTTGGGCGTCGGCTTCTACCAGCCTCGGAAGTTCCCGCCCGACGAGCGGATGTTCGTCGAGACCCTGGCGGGACATTGCGCGCAAGCGCTGCTGCGCGCCGAGCGGCTGGAGGGGGAAGACGAGGCGCGGCGCTGGCTGGCCACCACCCTGCGCAGCATCGGCGACGCGGTGATCGCCACCGATGGCCAGGGACGGGTGACTTTCATGAACCCCATCGCGGAGAACCTGACCGGGTGGAGCGAGTCCGACGCGCGCGGGCGCCACCTCGACGAGGTGTTCTGCATCTTCTCCGAACAGACGCGGGGGGTGGTCGAGAGCCCCGTCACCAAGGTCTTGCGCGAAGGGGCCATCGTCGGCCTGGCGAACCACACCGTGCTGCGATCGAGGCGCGGGACCGAGATCCCGATCGACGACAGTGGGGCGCCCATCCGCGCCGAGAGCGGGCAAATCCGCGGCGTCGTGATGGTCTTCCGCGACGTCTCGCACGACAAACTGGAGCGGGTGCGGCGTGACTTCTTGTCCAAGGCCGGCGAAGCGCTGGTGTCGTCGCTGGACTACGAATCGACGCTGGCGACCGTGGCGCGGTTCGCGGTGCCCACGCTGGCCGATTGGTGCGCGATCGATCTGCTGGAGCCGGGGGCCAAGGCGTCGCGCCAGGTGGCGGTGGCCCACGTCGACGAGGACAAGGTGCGCTTCGCGCGCGAGCTGGGCGAGCGCTATCCGCCCGATCCCGCTGCGCCGACCGGCGTCCCCAACGTGATCCGGACCGGCCAGTCCGAGCTGTACGCCGAGATCCCGCAAGAACTGCTGGAGCGCGGCGCCCGCGACGCCGAGCACCTGCGGATCATCCGCGATCTTCAGCTGCGATCCGGCATGGTGGTCCCATTGCGCGCGCGTGGGCGGATCTTCGGCGCCATGACCTTCATCTATGCCGATTCGGCGCGCCGCTATTCGCGCGACGATCTCTCGTTTGCGGAGGACTTTGCGCGTCGCGCAGCGATGGCCATCGAGAACGCCGTGGCGCTCAAGGAGACCGAGGAGGCGCGCACGCGCGAGCAGATGCTGCGCAGCGCGGCCGAGCTGGCAAACCGGGCTAAGGACGAATTCCTCGCCACGGTCTCGCACGAGCTACGCACCCCGCTCAGCGCCATTCTGGGCTGGGCGGTGCTGCTGCGCCGCCGGAACCTGCCCGAGGAGATCGATCGGCCGCTGGCCACCATCGAGCGCAACGCCCGCCTGCAGACCAAGCTCATCGAGGACGTGCTCGACATCTCGCGCATCATCAGCGGCAAGCTGGTGCTCAACGTCGCGTCCACCAAGATCGGGGACACGGTGACCGCCGCGGTCGAGACGGTGGCGCCCGCGGCGGCCGCCAAGGGCATCGAGATCGAGACCGAGCTGCCAGACCAGGCGCTGACCACCATGGCCGATCCCGATCGGTTGCAGCAGGTGGTTTGGAACCTGTTGTCGAACGCGGTGAAATTTACGCCCAAGGGGGGGCGGGTCGCCGTCCGCGCCGAGCGCCGCGGCTCGGACGTCTGCATCGTGGTCAGTGACACCGGCGAAGGCGTCCGCCGGGGGATGCTCCCGTTTCTCTTCGAGCCTTTTCGGCAGGGCGACGCCTCGACCACCCGCCGTCACGGCGGCCTAGGCCTGGGGTTGGCGATTGTGCGGCAGCTCGTGCTGGCCCACGGCGGCAGCGTGCAAGCCGACAGCGAAGGCGAAGGGCGGGGGGCGATCTTCACGGTTCGGATCCCCGAGCTGGCGACGATTCCGGCCATCGGCACCGGGACTTGGGCGTCGTGGCGGCTCACGCCGGACCAGGCGCGCGACGACTCGCCGCGGCTCGACGGCTTGCGGCTCTTACTGGTGGACGACGAAGCCGACGCGCTTGATCTGGTGAGCCATGTGTTGCGGGAGCAGGGGGCGGAGATCCACGCCGCGTCGTCCGCTCGACAGGCGCTCGAGCTGCTTTCGGAGCTGAACCCGGACGTATTGGTGAGCGACGTTGGCATGCCCGAGATGGACGGCTTAGCCTTGATTCGTGCGGTCCGCGCGCTACCGCCGGACCGCGGCGGAAACACGCCGGCCATCGCGCTGACGGCCTTCGCGCGCGCCGAGGATGTCCAGCGCGCGCTCGACGCTGGCTATCAGCTTCACCTCTCGAAGCCGGTCGAGATTGGTCCGCTGTCTAGCGCGGTGGCGCGCCTCGGTCGGTCGGCGCCAACGCAGTAGGCAATTCACCACGCGTGTCTAGATTGCTTGAACGAGGGGCAACGATGAAACGTGCGAGATGGAGCTTCGATGGGGGAATAGCGGGGTTGGTCATGCTGGCGGCCGCCGGTTGTGGAACCACCGGGGTCGCCGCCGGGGCACACGGGTCAGATACGTTAGCGGCCCTGCCGGACGTCCCGGATGCGCTGATTCAGATGCGGCGGTCGCCCTGCGCCTTCGACAAGTGCCCGGTCTACAGCGTGTCGATCTTCACCGACGGCACGGTTGTCTACAATGGCCGCTCGAACGTGGGCGTGGTCGGAACCCGCAAGGGAAAAATCTCTCCCGACCAGCTCAACCAGCTGATCTCGGCGCTCGACAGCATGGACTTTCTCGATCTGCCGCCCGAGGGCTGCGTCTGCTCGGACGCGACCGGGCAGCAGATGGTGACCCTCGACTACCGCCCCGGGTCTGTGCAGAAGACGGTCGTACACGACAGCGGCTGCTGGTCGGCACCCCCTGCGATGGCGATGCTCGAGCAGTCGATCGATCGCACGGCCGGGGTCGAGCAATGGGTCGCCCCGCGGGTCGCGAGTAGCGCCGCGGTCGACGCGCCCCCCGCGCTTCACTGAGCGAGCCACGCGCGCCCCGCGGCCACCGGCGCGCGATCCCGGATTGCCAGGGCGGCCGGGGCTTCTCGTAGCACTGGGCTTGTGTTGCGCGTTTTCGTCTCCAATATCCGATAGTGGAAAAGATTGGCGTACGTGTCGAGAGCTTTGCTCGGCGAGGGTGGTCATCGTGTTTGTCGCGCCGTTCTCCGGAAGCTATGACCGGGGATGCACGCGTCGGGGTGAGCGGTACCGCGGTCACGATCGCGGGCACGATTTTCACGACCACGACTGCCGCTAAGCGTGAAAAAAATATGTCTAGGGGCGCCGACAGGCGCGGGCTCGAGCTGGGTGTCGATCGCGCGACTGCTTTTCCTGGCGGGCGTACCACGTTTCTCCGCGTCGACATGCGCGGAATTCGAAGAGCTCGGACGGCAGTGGCGTGCCTGATCGCTTCGGCTTCGCTCGTCGCGTGCACCCGCGCCCCTGAAAGCACGTCGTCG
Source organism: Polyangia bacterium (assembly GCA_035648655.1). Classification (GTDB taxonomy): domain Bacteria; phylum Myxococcota_A; class Polyangia; order Fen-1088; family Fen-1088; genus JADGRB01. The sequence goes on along the minus strand of DASRLC010000071.1, from coordinate 3,143 downwards.
GGGTCGGTTGGAAGAGCCGGGAGTACCGTGGGCGAAGATGTAAAAGAAGACGTGAAAGGTGTGGCCAAGGCGAGCGAGAAGGCGGCGAAGGACATCGGCCAAGCCACCGTCGATCTCGGCGACAAGGCCCGCAATAGCCTGGAGGACGCCACGAACAAGGCTGGCGGAGAGGGCCAAGCCGCTTGGATCACGACGAAGGTCAAGAGCGAGCTGACGCGCGTCGGCCTCGACCCTCTCCACGTGCACGTCGACACGACTGGCCAGATCGTGACGCTCTCGGGGACGGTCGAGTCGGCGGCCGACCTACGCAAGGCGGTGAGCGCGGCCAAGGACGTGAAGGGTGTGCTGGGTGTCCAAGACCATCTGTACGTGAAGCCTGCCCAACGTTAGCTACTCCTCAGCCGCCCGTCAGATTTTTGAGAGGTCGGAGGTTATACGATGCGGCCTTCCTGAGATATTCTCCTGGTCCAAGAATTGCTTTTGGAGAGTGGCATGCGGTCGGTCCACCTCGCGCTCGTTCTACTCCTTGCCACCATCGGCCTCGTCGGCTGCGGCGGGGGAGGAGCAGCATTGGCGCCGCCCGGTTGCCACCTCGTCGGGAACGTCATCGCCTGCGTTGACGAAACGTTTGCCGACTGCTCCATGGCGGGGTGTTCCGTCGCAGACCTGGAGTGCGAGGACCCGCGAGTCGGATGCCAGATCGCTCCCGATATGATCCTGGCCCACTATTCCGAAAAGCCACCGGGTAACGATGCTTACCTCTGTGGACAGACGCAGACCTGCGGGTCCTGGACCGAGACCGATTGCCAGGTGACGGTCGTCCCCGATTCCGGCGGGTCGATCGACTACACAATCAGCGACGCGACCTGTCTCTAGTAAAGGATGGTGCGGCAGTTTTTAGCGGCCGCCCCCGATCCCAGAATGAGCCGTGTCTGTCAGACGAGGATCCGGCACATCGTCCGCTCCTAACAGAGGGCAAGGTCGACCGGCTACCAATGGCCCTGCCTCCCCGACACAAGATCCAGGCAGGTGCGTGCGTGACTCCCGCTGGCTTTCGACCTCCTGCCTTCCCCCGCGCTTGTCAAGCGGGACGAGCTGCAAGCGATCACCACCCGCGCGTCACCCCCGGTCGGTCGCGTCGGCCGCTCAATAACCTCGGACGCGGGCCAGCTGGCGCGCGAGCACGCTCGGATCGGCCGTCGGCAGCTCGCAGCGGCCGCGCTCGCACACGTAAGCGGTGCTGCGTCCGCCGAGCGCGCGCTTCTCGGCGACGAACGGCGCCAGCCCGGCCAGCGCGCCGAGATCTTCACCATCTGGGGAGCCCGCGAGGACTTGGTTGGGCAAAAATGTACGGCGCAAGATCGCCAGCAGCGGTGCCGCGGCGGCCGGTCCGGCCCGCTTCGGCCAAATGACCGCGACCTCGCGCACCAGGTCGGTCCGGAAGTCGAGCGCGAGCAGCGCCTCGGTCAGGCCGAGCGGATGCCGGGCCAGCGGCTCTCGGAGGGCGCCGAAGGCGCGGTCGGCGATGGCGCGCCAGTGGTCGTCGCCGGTGAAGGTGGCGGCCCGCAGGGCGTTGAGGATCGCGACCGACGTACCCGACGGAATGGCGCCGTCGGTGCTCGGCTTCTCTCGCGCCAGCAGCTTCTCGTGCTTCGAGCCGGTGGCGAACCAACCGCCGGTCGCGGGATCCGCGAACAGCGTCTCCGTCTCCGCGCAAAGGGCGAGCGCGTCGCGCAGCCAGCGCGGATCGAAGGAGGCTTCGTAGAGATCGAACAACCCGGCGGCGAGAAACGCATAGTCCTCCAAGAAGGCGGGCGGACCCGCGTGCCGGTCCTCGAAGCTGCGCGCGAGCAAGCCCCCGGTGCGCATCGTCCCCAGAACGAAGTCTGCCGCGCGTTCGGCGGCGGTCGTGTAGCGCGGGTCGCCGAGCACGCGGCCGCCGAGCGCCAGCGCCGAGATCATGAGGCCGTTCCAGCCCGCGAGAATCTTGTCGTCGCGGGCCGGCGGGATCCGGCGCGCCCGGGCTGCGTAGAGCTTGGCGCGCGCGTCGGAGAGCGCGTCGCGCTCTTTCTCGTCCGGACGCGGGACGTACAGGATATTGCGCCCGTCGAAGTTGCCGGTGGGCGTGACGCCGTAGTAACCGATGAGCCGATCCGCCACCGCGGCTCGGTCGTGACGCGGCCGGGATCTTTGCGATACATATCGGCCGGTCAGCGACTCAACCGCGCTCATATACACCGCGTCGATGTCGGGGCGCTCCTCGCGATCGACCTTGATGGCCACGTAATGTTCGTTCAGATAGCGGGCGATCTCTTCATCTTCGAACGACTCGACCTCCATGACGTGGCACCAGTGGCAGGTCGAGTAGCCCACCGAGAGAAAGATCGGCTTCCCTTCCCGCTTGGCACGCGCGAAGGCCTCGTCGCCCCACGGGTACCAGTTGACCGGGTTGTGCGCGTGCTGCAGGAGGTACGGGCTCGACTCGAGAATGAGTCGATTGGTGTACTTGGGGCTGCCGTCCGCGTTCAGATGGCGCGTCCGCGGACGGTACGCCGCTCCCTTCGCCAACAATGCGGCACGAAGCTTGGCCGCCAGCACCGGTGAGCCCGGGCCGAGCCCCGGCAGCGCCGGATCCTCCTCGACGATGCGGGCCGGCGACGCCGCGAGAGTCGCCGGCTTGCATCCCACCGAGAGCAGGACGCAGACCACGGGTGCTCGCGATAACAGAAGCCTCGTCACATCGGGTTCGTCCGTTATAGCCGACATCAGAGCTTCGACGGTGCGGGCGAGGCGACGGAGCGTAGGCGCCGCGCGGTCGAGCTTCCGGAGATCCGGGGCCAGCCGAGGTCCAGCGGGCCTCACCGGGGAGGCCCAGGTCAACCCGTCCACAACGGTCGAATTTCGTAACCCGTGAGCAAAGGTTCCGAAGTCGACCACCCATATAACTTCAGTCACCCATGCTGTGGGGGCTCAGGGTCGCCGCCTCCAAACGGTGTGACCTGCTTTGGACCGATTGTCCGACCGTCACGCTGTGCCGCCGGCAGAAGGGTAAAACGCAAATGAGGCACTCCATTCGCACGGGTCTTGCGGGGTTCCTGCTGGCTGGCGCGGCCAGTTGCACGGGAGTCATAGGTGCCAAAAGC
>DASRLC010000070.1:0-4645 GCA_035648655.1 Polyangia bacterium | reverse complement strand
GCGTAGGTGGCGTCGGCGAACAGCGCGATCTGGCGGTCGTGGGCGCGGGTGTTGTTGATGTAGTCATCGCCATTGGCCAGCAGATCCTCGCCCCAGGCGGTCTGCATGTCCTCGCCCCAGAGGAGTTGCGTGAGCTGCGGCAGTTCAGGGTCGCGGATCTCCTCCTTGCTCTGCTGGCGGTCGAATGAATAGAACAAGCCGGCCGTCCATTGCAGGCGGGAGGCCGGATCGGCGGACTGGACGCGGATCTCCTGAGTGAAGTTCTGCTGGCCGTTGGTGATCAGGTTGGTCGACGAATAGCCCGGCATCTGCGGCAGGTTGAGTCCGCGCGATGTCAGGAGCGGGAAGAAGGCGCCGCAGTTGTTGGCGCAGGGGTTTCCCTGCGGATCGACGGGGAAATTGTCCTGGTACTGGTTGATCGTCGGGTCCGACGACAGGAAATGCTGGAAGAACGAGAGGTTGTAGAGGGTGGCGCTGTAGCCGTTCACCCGCTCCAGCCGATCGTAGTAAGAGGTGTTGGAGATGACCCTGACCGGCCCGGCGTCCCACTCGGCCTTCAGGGTCGGCAGCAGGAAGCGGTCGGTGTCGGCCTGGCGGTCGGGCGTGCCGCTCAGAAAAGAGCCGGCGGCGGGATCGGAAATGCCGACCCAGTATTCGTCGTGGTTGTGCTGGTCGCGCTTCTGGAAGTCGATCCCGGGGGTGATGGTGAGATTGCTGGTCGGCGCCCAGGTCACCGCCGCGCGCAGCACATAGGTATCGACCCGGTTGGCGTTGGGGTCGGTGACGCCCAGCGTCTGGTAGTCGACCCGGTCGACCCAGCCGCCGTCACGCCGCCCCCAGGCGCTCAGCCGGAAGCCGAGCTTGCCCTCGACCAGCGGGCCGCCCACCGCCAGCCCGGTCTCGTAGCTCGGGCCGCCGCCGTCGGTGGTCGCCAGCTCGCTGTGGACGAGCCCCGAGAACGTCGTCAGGCTCGGCTGGTTGGTGATGTAGCGCACCGTGCCGCCTTCCGAGCCGGCCCCGAACAGCGTCCCCTGCGGCCCGCGCAGCACCTCGACCCGGTTGAGGTCGAACACCGCCGGCAGGGTGTTGTTGTCGTTGAGGCCGAGGTTGCGCACCTGCACCGGGGTGTCGTCGATGTAGATGCCGGTGGTGCCCGATCCCGCCGTCGAACTGATGCCCCGGATGGCGATGTCGTGGCTGTCCACGTCGAAGGTCACGCCCGGGGTGAACTTGGCCACGTCGGCGAAGGACTTGATCCCCTGGATGTCCATCTTGGCGGCGGTGAACGCGCTGATGCTCTCGGGCACCTTGCTCAGCGCCTCTTCCCTGCGGGTGGCGGTGACGATCACCTCGCCGACGCTGGTGGCGTCGGCCGAGGCCTGGGTCCCACCCGGACCGGCGGCCTGGGCCAAGGCGCCGCCTGCCCAGAGCAGCGGGATCAGCGCCGCCGAAGCCAGCCACGGCCGCCGCCGGGATCGGTTGGTCGTCATCGGCTCATCCCCCCTTTGGATCGCCGGGGAAAATTCCTACCCCGCCGTCGCCCCGTCAATAGACTGTGATCACAATTTCCGGCGGCAGGGACGGTTTGTCGGCTGGCGTGGCCTTTGCGCACAAGCTATGCTGTCGGCGAAACCCGCTTCAAATCAGGAACGCGCCGGCGGCTCGCATTTCGCATCACGCGCCCGACATTCGAGCCCCGATCAGACCGGCGAGGTGAATTCTCCGGGCCATCTTCGACCAAGTTCTATCAAAAAAGCCCATGCCCAAGAAAACCAAGTCCGCTCCGGTCGATCATGGGCCGGTCACCAGCCTGGCCCAGGCCCGCGCCTGGGCCGGCGCCCGCGGGGTCACCGAGATCGAATGTCTGGTTCCCGATCTGGCCGGCGTCGCCCGCGGCAAGATCATGCCCTCGGCGAAGTTCTTCGACGACCCGACCATGGCCCTGCCGTCGTCGATCTTCATGCAGACCATTTCCGGCGAATATCCCGAGGAGACGGCCGACTTCCGCTATGATCCCTCGGACGGCGACATCGAACTTCGTCCTGACTTTTCAACCCTTTGCGAGGTGCCCTGGGCGCGTGACCCGACCGCCCAGGTGATCCACGACGCGGTCTTCCACGACGGCCGCGCGGTGGAGATCGCGCCCCGCCAGGTGCTCAAGCGGGTGATCGATCTCTACCGCGAGCAGGGCTGGGAGCCGATCGTCGCGCCGGAACTCGAGTTCTACCTCGTCAAGCGCAACATCGACCCCGACTACCCCCTCGAACCGCCGATCGGCCGCTCCGGCCGGGCCGAGGCCGGACGCCGCTCCTATTCGATCTCGGCGGTCAACGAATTCGACGCCGTGTTCGAGGACATCTACGCCTTCGCCGAGGCCCAGCACCTCGAAGTCGACACCCTGATCCACGAAGAAGGGGCCGCGCAGATGGAGATCAATCTGCGCCACGGCGACCCGCTGCTGCTCGCCGACCAGGTGTTCCTGCTCAAGCGCACCATCCGCGAAGCGGCGCTGGCCCACGACATCTACGCCACCTTCATGGCCAAGCCGATCGCCGCCGAGCCGGGGTCGGCGATGCACATCCACCAGTCGGTGATCTCCGCCGGGACGCGGGAGAATATCTTCACCGATTCAAAGGGAAAGCCGACCCCGGAGTTTTTCCACTTCCTCGCCGGCCAGCAGCGCTATGTGCCGGCGGTGACCTGCATGCTGGCCCCATACGTCAATTCCTACCGCCGCCTGGTGAAGTCGGCCTCGGCGCCGGTCAATGTCCTGTGGGGCTACGACAACCGCACCACCGGCCTGCGCATCCCGCCCTCGCCGGCCGCCGGGCGGCGGGTGGAAAACCGGGTTCCCTCTTCGGACGCCAACCCTTACCTGGCCATGGCTGCCTCGCTGGCCTGCGGCTACTTGGGCCTCACCCGGCGTCTGACCCCCAGCGAGCCGGTCTCCGGGATCGCCCGCTCCGACGAGTTCGATCTGCCGGTCGGCCTGCTTGAGGCGGTGGGGCTGTTCGAGGAGACCGAGGAACTGGCCGAGATGTTCGGCCGCAACTTCGTCACCACCTTCGCGGCCGTGAAACGGGCCGAGTTCGCCACCTTCATGCGGGTCATAAGTCCTTGGGAACGTGAGTTTCTCCTGCTGAACGTCTAGGCGGAAAGCAGCTCGTTGACCGCCCGCCAGGCCTGGTCGATGGCGCAGTCGGTGTAGGCGGCCCGGCCGGCGTCTGAGTTGGCGATGGCGATGCGCCCGAAGCGTGCGCGGGCGATGACATTGGGCTGCTGGTCATGGGGCAGATCCGGCTGGAAGAGCGGGTTCCACTCCGGCGCATAGCCGTGCGGCCAGCGGTTTACGGTGATGGCGGTGATGTCCCGGGCCGGATCGAAGCCGCCGCCTTCGAGGGTGCGGCCGAGCTGGTCGCGGATGTTGCGCTCGAAGGTCTCGAACGGTGTCGCCAGCAGTTCGGCCCGGCCGGCGCGGTTCTGCGCGAACTCGGTCAGCCCCGGCTTGCACGGCGTGCGGACCATCCAGATCAGGACCGGTTTCTCGGGATCGCGCTCGGCGGCATATCCACCGATGTCCACCGGCCAGTTGAGGCGAACCGAGGTGTGGAAGCTCCCCGGCGCGGTGACGCCCGCGACCCCGAGCTTCCGGAACGCCTTCCAGTCGCGCACCGCGACGCTGGTGTAGACGAGGGGCGTCTTGACGAGGTCGTGCAGGGCCGCTTTCTGCGCCGCCGGCATCTCCGGGCAGAGATAGGGGATCATCATGTTCCACGAGGCCAGGACACAGGATTTCGCCTTGACCGTGAACACCTTGCCGCCGCGGGCGTAGGCGATCCGCACCCCGCCGGCCACGTTCCGGGTCCGCACGCAGAGGCTCGAGAGGCGTATCCGAACGGGATTTCGAGGTCTGTCGAGCCGGCCGTAGTCGATGACCGCGGTGACGACGTCGCGGCAGTCCGATCCCGGAACGGCGGAAGGGACGAGATCGCGGACCAGAAGTCTTGCGATGGAGGCGTTGCCGTCGGGGAAGTGGAAGGTGTCCGACCCTCCGGTGGCCGCGTAGCCGGCCGGCGTATAGCCCATCCGGGGCGCCTCGCCCGGCGCGAGCTTCAGCCCCTGGAAGCCCGGCAGGCCGATCCCCCAGCAGTCCAGCGCCGAGACCGCGTCGATGCCGACGCCCCATTCGCCGTGGGTGTGGCTCTGGTAGAACGGAATGACCGTCGGGTCGGCCCTGGCGATGGTCAGCAGATAATCTCGGTAGCTCAGGCGCGACAGGCGATCCTTCTTGGCCTGCGAGGAAAGGCCCGGCAGGTAGTCGATCCTGCCTTCCTCGATCTCCTGGATCGAGCGGCGCGCGCCTTGCGAAAGCGGCGTCCCTTCCAGGAACCGCGGCCAGGAGCCGGCGGCGCCTTCCCAGCGGTCCGGCGCCCCGGCCACCAGGCGATCGACACCGAAGGTCTGCTTGTCGAAGAAGAAGCCGTGGCCAAGGCCCATCTTCGAATAGAGGTCCTTGCGGTCGCAATCCCGGGTCAGCGCCACCGGATCGATGCCGAGGGTCTTGATGAGGCCACCGGCGACGGCGCTGTAGGGCCTGGGACTGTCGATCTCCAGCGTGCCGCCGTTGAGCAGGTGCAGCTTGCCG
>DASRLC010000069.1:0-6612 GCA_035648655.1 Polyangia bacterium | reverse complement strand
TCGCGGGCCAGAGTGTCCAGCGCCACCTCCGGGTTGGCGATGATTCGCGCGGCCATCCGGTCGGCGTCGACCGCGCCGAGGCCGCGCGCCTGATAGATGAGCGACAGCTCGGCGGCCTCTTCGGCCGGATATTGCCGCAGCTCATCGCGCTCGGCGCCGATCTGGTGCTCGAACATCTCGCGCTGCGACCGCACGGAGACGTACTCGCCGGCCGCCATCGAGAACGCGCCGGCCAACAGCCCCGCCACGCCGGAAACCAGCACGGCATGCCCGGTGGGGCGAGCGCCCGCCACCCCCAGGATCAGACAGACGTTCGAGACCAAACCGTCGCTGGCGCCGAAGACGGCCGGTCGCAGATTGCCGCCCGAGATCCCTTCCCGATGCCGCAGGCCCACCTCTTCGATCGAATGCGGCATGTCGTGCCCGGTGGCGACGCCATGGCGATAGATCGACATTCCTCGAACCTTCATCCCGGAAAGCACGGACCGCATCCGGGCTGGCCCCAGGCGCCGGACCAGTGCTGCGACCACCCGGGCGCGCACCGAGGGGGCGAAGGCCGCTGGCGCCGCCCCGCCGGTTTTCTGGATCTCCGCCGCCCAGAGCGCCGCCTGCCCGCGGGCTTCGCCGCCCAGCTTGGTGAACAGGGTCCGGCGTTCGGCCGAGCGCTCCACTTCGGCCAAAATTCCGTAAAGAAAAGCCGACTCCATCTCGTGGGCCCAGCTCTCCCGCGCGCTCATCGCGCCGGAGCTTACGCGCCCGCGCTCACTTTTTCGCCCCCAGCTTGGATTCAAAAGACTAAGCTCGGGAGTAGGTCGTCGTGCCACCTTCCCTGACACTCGGAACCGAGCTCGCCGCCCAGATTCTCGATCTGGTGGGACACGATCCCAAAGCGGCGCCACCGGTGGGAGGTTCCGCCGAGCTGTTTCGTCGGGCCACACGCAAACAGCTCCTCGACTGCGCGCAGCGCTTGGGGCTGACGGGGGTATCGAAGTTGAACAAGGACGATCTGGGCGCTCGGGTGGAGAAGGCGTTTCAGGGGCTTCGGGGGCCTATGCCCTCGAACGGCCCGGCGACCGCGACGGCGCCGGCGCAGACGCCGGCAACCGAGATCCCGCCGTCGGCCTCGAACGGCGCCGGGGCGGGGCTTCCCTTCCCCTCCAAGTTCGACCTCGGCCCGGACGCCGAGGTCCAGCCGATGCCCGACAACATTCCGTGGGGCTATGGCGAGGACCGGGTGACGGCGATGGCGGTCGATCCGGATCGTCTTTACGCCTACTGGGAAGTCACGGAGGACGCGCTGCAAGCGGCGCGCGCGGGCCTGGGACGCGCGGGCGGCTCGGCCTGGCTCAATTTGCGGGTTTATGACGTCAGCGGGCGCCTCTTCGACGGCAGCAACGCCCACAGCTACTTCGACCACCGGGTCGAGCGACACGACCGCCAGTGGTTCTTCACGATCGGCAAGCCGTCTTCCAGCGCCTGCGTCGAGATCGGCCTGCGATCCGAAGAAGGCTACTTCGTGAAGATCGCCCGCTCGGGGCGGGTCGAGTTTCCGCGGCGCGAGCCGGTCTCCGGTGGCCCCCTCGAGTGGCTGCGGGTGCGCGCCGGCGGCGAGATCGGGACGCCGGTGACGGCGACCGGCGCCCAGATGCCCGCGCCCGCGGGCGAGCGGACCGCGCCCGGGTACGCGCCGGGCGCTCCGATCGGCATCCCCGACGGTGGAAGCTTGGACGGCCCCGCGCCGGCCGGCTGGGAAGGCTGGACCGAGGTGGCGGGCTTCCCGACCGCCGGTGGACAGCGGGTCTTCGGACGCCGTTGGGACTGGCAAGAGACCGGCGGCGGCGCCTGGACCGGTGAGGCGACCCGCACCGAGTGGGCCGGCCCAGTCCTGCGCACCGAATGGGAGGCCGGCCCGTTCACATATCCCATCGAGGTGCCGTCGGCCGTCGAGGTCCGCGATCTGGGCGAGATGTCGGTCCGCACCGAGAACGGGCGGGTTCACATCGTGTACGGCCCTTGGCAGGTGGTCATCCGCGGTATCGGCGCGCGGGCCGAACGGCGGGTGCTGGGCACCTGGGAGTTCCAGCGGCGCGTGGCCGTCGCGGGCGGCAGCGAGCGGGCGGAGGCACCCGCTGGGAATTTCGCGCCGGGAAGCTCGGACTGGCTGCTGTCGGGCGCCAGCGAGCGAATGTGGATGGGCGCCAGCGAGCTCGGCGCGCGCGGCGGCAGCGAGATGTGGATGCTGGGCGCCAGCGAGCTGCGGCTGCGCGGCGGCAGCGAGACCATGTTCGCGGGCGCCAGCGAGCTGCGGCGTCGCAGGGCCAGCGAGCTGAGCTTCGCGGGCGCCTCCGAGCGGCTCCTGCGCGGCGCGAGCGAGCGGACCTTCGCCGGGGCCAGCGAGCGCGTCTATGCCGGGGCCAGCGAACGGCAGCTCGGGGGGGCCAGCGAACGGCTCTTCGCGGGCGCCTCCGAGCGGCTGGTGACCGGCGTCGACGGGTCCCGGGATGTGGGCGACGGATCGCCCGACGCTCCGTCCGACGCTCCGTCCGATGCTCCGTGCCCGCCGTCTCTCTACCCGACCCCGGCGCGCGACCGGTCGGGGCATTGACGATGGCCGACGGTTACTTCGCGCTGGTGCTGCACGCGCACCTCCCGTTCGTCCGCCATCCGGAAGATCCAACGGTGATGGAGGAGGCCTGGCTCTACGAGGCCATCACCGGCACCTATCTGCCGCTCTTGCAGATGTTCGAAGGTCTGATCGCCGATCACATCCCCTACCGCTGCACGGTTTCGCTGTCGGCGCCGCTCATCGCGATGCTGACCGACGATCTGCTCAAGCTGCGCTACGCCGAGCACCTCGACAAGCTGATCGAGCTGTCCGAAAAGGAGATCGAGCGGACCCGGCCCGAGCCGCAATACCAGCGGCTGGCGTACATGTACCACGATCGTTTTCAGTCGCTGCGCCACACCTGGCGCTGCCACGACGGCGATCTGGTCAAGGCCTTCCGGCACCTCGAGGAGGCCGGACGTGTCGAGGTGATCACCTCGACCGCCACCCACGCCTTCTTCCCGCTCATGGACCGCAACTGGTCCACCATCCGCGCGCAGGTCCACGTGGCCGCCGATCTTTTCGAGCGGCACTTCGGCCACCGCCCGCGCGGCATGTGGCTGGGCGAGTGCGGCTATGTCCCCGGCGTCGACGAGCTGCTGCGCGAAGCCGCCATCCGCTACTTCTTCGTCGACAGCCACGGCGTCCTCTTCGCCGACCGCCGCCCGACCTACGGCATCTACGCGCCTATCTATTGCCAGAGCGGGGTGGCCGCCTTCGGGCGCGACCTCGAATCGTCCGAGCAGGTCTGGAGCGCCCAGGAAGGTTACCCCGGCGATCCGCACTACCGCGACTTCTACCGCGACATCGGCTTCGACCTGCCGATGGACTACATCAAGCCCTACATCCACCCCGAGGGGCACCGGATCTACACGGGCATCAAATACCACGCCATCACCCACAACCAGCTCCACGACAAGTGGGTCTACGATCCGGACGCCGCGCGCGGCAAAGCCGGCCTGCACGCCGCCCACTTTCGCGGCAACCGCGAGAAGCAGGCCCAGCACCTACGCGCGCACATGGATCGACCGCCGCTCATCGTGAGCCCCTACGACGCCGAGCTCTACGGCCATTGGTGGTACGAGGGGCCGATCTTCCTGGGCGACGTCTTCCGGCAGCTGCACTTCGACCAGCACACCGTCGAGACCATCACGCCGGGCGATTACCTCGATCGCTACGACACCAACCAGGTAGCCACGCCGTCGGCGTCGTCGTGGGGCGCCAAGGGCTACAACGACTACTGGCTCAACGAGACCAACGCCTGGACCTACCGCCACCTGCACGTGGCCGGCGAGCGGATGGTGGAGCTGGCGCGCCGCCACCCGCAGGCCGATCCGCTGACCACCCGCGCGCTCAACCAGGCGGCCCGCGAGCTGATGCTGGCGCAGTCGAGCGACTGGACGTTCATCATGAAGACCGGGACCACCGTCCCCTACGCCACCAAGCGCATCAACCAGCACATCCTCCAGTTCAACAAGATCTACGACGATCTGCGGGCCGCCAAGCTGAGCGAGCCCTGGCTGGCCGACGTCGAGTCGCGGAACAATATTTTCCCGCACCTGGACTACCGGATATACGCTAGTTGAGGGTCGCTGGTTGAGCCGTGCCAGAAAGCCAATCCATAGGTCTGTGCCGGCTCCGTTAAAGGTCCTCTTCGTCGCTTCGGAGTGTGCGCCGTTCGCGAAGACCGGCGGGCTGGCCGACGTGGCGGGCGCGCTGCCCAAGGCGCTGCGCCTGCTCGACATCGACGTGCGGGTCGTGATGCCGCTCTACGCCGGGATGCCCTGGAACGACCTCGAGATCCTCGACGGCTTTCTGGAGGTGCCGATGTGGTGGGGCTCGGCGCGGGCGCGGGTCCGCGTCGGCAAGCTGCCGGGCAGCCAAGTTCCGATCTATTGCCTCGAGTTCAACCGCTACTTCGATCGCCCCCACCTCTACGGACCACCCGCCGAGGGGTACCCGGACAACCTCGAACGCTTCGCATTCTTGTCGCGCGGCTCGTTGGAGCTGTGCAAGGCGCTGGGGTTCTTCCCGGACGTCATTCACTGCAACGACTGGCAGACCGCGCTCATCCCGGTCTACGTCAACACGGTCGAATGGATGCAGCCGCTCTACGCCTCGGCCACCGTCTACTCGATCCACAACCTGGCCTACCAGGGGGTGTTTGACGGCGGCGGTACGTTCATTACCGGCCTCGGCCGCGAGCACTACAATCCGAACGAGCTCGAACACTACGGCGCGCTCAACCTGACCAAGGGCGCGCTCCACCACAGCACCTTGCTGTCGACGGTGAGCCCGACCTACGCGCGCGAGATCCAGACCGGCCTTTACGGCAACGGCCTGGACGGGACGCTGGCCGCCCGCTCCGGCGATCTGGTCGGCATCCTGAATGGCATCGACGTCGACGAGTGGAACCCCGCCGCCGACACCCATCTGCCGACCGCATTCGGCGTCGACAAGATGGCGGGCAAGGCGGTCTGCAAGGCGGCACTGCAGAAAGAGGCCGGCTTCGCGGTGCGGCCGGACATCCCGCTCTTCGGCGTCATCGGACGCCTGACGCCCCAAAAAGGGTTCGACGTTCTGGCGCACGCGCTCGAGCGAATGCTCGGGTGGGACGTGCAGCTGGTCTTGCTGGGCACAGGCGATCCAGACGCCGAGCGTTTCTTTGCCTGGGTCGACGCGCACCGGGGCGATCGGTTTCGCGCCTGGCTGCGTTTCGACAACGGCCGCGCCCATCGCATCGAGGCCGGCGCCGACTTCTTCTTGATGCCCTCGCGCTTCGAGCCGTGCGGCCTCAACCAGATGTACAGCCTCCGTTACGGCACGCTGCCGATCGTGCGCGCCACCGGCGGCCTGGTCGACACGGTGGCCAACTACGATCAGGCCACCGCCGGCGGCACCGGCTTCGTCTTCACCGATCTCAACCCCGAGGCGCTGGCCAACACCATCGGTTGGGCGGTCTCGACCTGGTTCGATCGGCCCGAACACATCAAGACCTTGCGCCGTCGGGCCATGCTGCAGGACTTCTCCTGGGAGCGCGCGGCCGGCCTTTATCGCCAGCTTTATCTGCGCGCGTACCAGAAGCGGCGCGGCCACGCCTTCGGGTGATGGGCCGGGCGCCGACGCACCATCTGTTCAAACAACCCTTTGGTCCGGCGACGAACCTGATCGCAATGTCGCGGCCGCGGACCGCGCAAATCGGCGCCCCAGGGAGAACGGCGCGGCCGGCGTGGCGTTCGCCTGGCTTACGATTTGCATTTGACACCGGCCGCATGCGCCGCGTGGATTCGAGCCCGGTTCGCTCCGCGGGATCGCTCTTGGTCTTCGTCGGCGTTTGCCTCTCGGCTCTCGGTTGCGGACTCGATCCTTGCAATCCGGCAATCGATCCCAACGGCGGCCTATACGACGTCTACGTCACCGGCCTGCAATCCCGCCCGTCGATGATCGGCGACGGCCTGTCGTATGCGGCCTCCACCGGCTCGTGCGCGGGCTTCGACGGCATCGGGCTGTACGCCACGCTGTCATTCCAAACCGTCGGCGCCAACGAGAACCAGAGCGCGTTGTGCCGTTCCGTCGAGGCAGAGCTCCTGACCGGGCCGCCCGCGCTGACACCGCGGTCCGCGTCGTCCAATCCGCTCTCCGGCCGGCCGGAAATCGCGGCGGCACCGTTCATGACGGCGTTCGCGAACGTCGAGACCCCCACCTGCTCCGGCGCGGTGGTGTTTCTCTTTCTAGAATATGGCTCGCTCTATCGGCTCTTCTTGCCCTCGGGCGGCGATTGCTCCGCGTGCGACGACGCCTTCGCGATCCAGCTCATCGACCTATGAGGGCGCGCGGGCGATCGCAGGCCAGTGCTTTCGTCGCAATGGCGGCCGGTCTGCTGGTGGCTGCGCCGACGCCCAGCCTGCGGGCCGAGGAAGCCACGACGCCCGTTCCCGTGCCGCCCGCCGGATACGTCCCGCCCGCCGGCTACCTGCCACCGCCCGGCTATCCCGCGCCGATCTACC